>JAQGKS010000167.1 GCA_028289965.1 Sphingomonas bacterium | reverse complement strand
CGTTTCTTTGAAGGGCTGACCCATGGCTGAAATCGGCCTCGTCGACGTATCGATGCGCGACGGCAACCAGAGCCTGTGGGGCGCGACCGGGCTCGACACGCGCCAGATGCTGGAGATTGCCGGCCAGGTCGACCGGGTCGGTTTCCGGGCGATCGACTTCACCTCGTCAAGCCATATGGCGGTGGCGGTGCGCTACTTCCGCAACGATCCGTGGGAGCGGATCCGCCGCATCCGGGCGGCGATGCCGCGCACGCCGCTGCAGTTCATCACCACCGGGCTGCGCTTCATCGCCTGGCAGCAGGCGGCGCCGGAATTCATGCGGCTGGTCTATCGCCGGCTGCAGGTGAACGGCATCCGCCGCTTCATCATGCTCGATCCGATGCACGATGCCGATGCCGTGCTCGAGGCGTCGCGCATCGTCAAGGAAGAGGGCGACGCCGAGGTGATGGCGGCGCTGACCTTCACGCTGTCCGATGTCCATGACGATGCCTTCTATGCCGATTTCGCGCGCAAGCTCGCGGCCAGCCCGGACATCGACCTATTCTATCTGAAGGATCCCGGCGGGCTGATGTCGCCCGAGCGGGTGCGCACATTGGCGCCGGCGGTGAAGGCGGCGATCGGGGGCAAGCCGCTCGAGGTCCATGCCCATTGCACGATCGGCTATGGTCCGCTGACCAGCCTGACCGCGGCGGAGCTGGGCATATCGGTGGTCCATGTCGGGATCGGGCCGCTCGGCGACGGAACCTCGCTTCCCGAGGCCGGCCGGATGGTCGCCAATTTGCGCGAGGCCGGCCACACCGTGCCGATCGACGATGCGGCGTTGGCGCGGGTGAGCAGCTATTGGTCCCGCCTGGCGCGGGCCGAGGGGTTGCCGCCGGGCGTGCCGCAAAGCTTCGATGCCAGCTTCCTGCGCCACCAGATCGCCGGCGGGGTGATGACGACGACGCGCCGCCAACTCGCCGAACTCAAGCTCGAGGACCGGCTGGGGGCGGTGATCGCCGAGACCGAGCAGGTCCGTGCCGATCTCGGCCAGCCGATCATGGTCACGCCCTTCCCGCAGATGGTCATGAGCCAGGCGCTGTTCAACGTGATCGGCACGCGCCGCTACGCCCAGGTGTCGGATCAGGTGATCCGCTACGTCATGGGCAAGTTCGGCCGGCCGACCCGCCCGGTCGATCCGGAGGTGGAGGCGGCGATCCTCGATCGGCCGCGGGCGCGGGAAATCGCCGGCGAGGCGGATTTCCCGGACTATGGCGATCTGCGCCGCCGCTTCGGCGCGAACATGGCCGACGAGGAATTCCTGCTGCGCGCGGTGATGCCGGGCGATCAGGTGGATGCGATGATGGCGGCGGGGCCGTCGCCCGCCCGCTACAGCCCGGAGGCATCGCCGATGCTGGGGCTGCTGCGCGAGCTGGCGGCACGGCCGACGGCGCGGGATCTGGTGATCGAACGGCCGGGTTTGCGGCTGGCGCTGCATGGAGGGCCGGGACTTGGTTGACGTCGCAAATCGGATCGCAACCGCCCGGGGCTTCATCTTCGACATGGACGGGACGATCGCGCTGGGGGATTCCGCCAGCGGCGGCCACCGCGCCATCCCCGGCGCCGTCGACCTGCTCGCCCGGCTGCGGCGGGACGGGCGGCCGTTCCGCGTGTTCACCAACGGCAGCGCCAAGGCGCCGGCCGATTATGCCGCCAGCCTGCGCGCCGCCGGGTTCGACGTGCAGGACGAGGAGATGATGACCCCGTCCGTCTCCGCGGCCGAATATCTGGTGGCGACCGGGCTCAAGCGGGTGCGCGTCCTCGGCAATGCCGGGACGATGGCGCCGTTGATCGCGGCGGGGATCGAGGTGATCGGCCCGTCCGAGAAAGCGGACGGCGTGCAGGCGGTCTTCACCGGCTGGCACCGCGAGTTCGGCTTTCCCGACCTGGAGGCGGCGTGCAACGACATCTGGGCCGGCGCGGTGCTGACCAGCGCCAGCCACGTGCCGTTCTTCGCTACCCAGGCCGGGCGCGGGATCGGCACCAGCTTCGCGATCAACGCTGCGATCACCGCGCTGACCAAGGTCAAGCCGACCGTGCTCGGCAAGCCATCGCGCCATGCGCTGGCGGCGGCGCTGCGGCGGATGGGGTTGCCGCGCTCGGCCGCGCGCGAGGTCGTCGTGGTGGGCGACGATCCCGCGCTCGAGATGCGCATGGCGAATCGCGCCGGCGCGGTATCGGTGTGCGTGGCGACGGGGCTTCAGACGCTGCAAACGATGGCGGCGCTGGAAGCGGCAGAGCGGCCGCTGCTGCCGCTGCAAAGCGTTGGTGATCTCGCGGCGATGCTTGGCTGAGGCCGGACGGCGGGCCGCTCCGGTCAGGGGGCGATCAACACCTTGCACTGATGGGTGCGCCGCCGCAGCCCTTCGAACGTATCCGGCACCTGATCGAGCGATATCGTATCGGTCACCAGCAGCCGGGGCTCGGCGCTGCCGGCGTCGAGCGCATCAAGCGCGGCTTCATATTCCTGCCGCTTGAAGAAAGCGGAGGTGATCAGTCGGATCTCCTTGGACAAAGCGACGAACGGCACGAAACTGTCCGGACGGGTGCACAGGCCGAGCATGACGATGCTGCCCTTGACCCGCACCTGTTCGATCGCCTGCGCGATCAGGCCGGGAACGCCGACGCATTCGAAGACGATGTCCGCCTTGCCGCCGAGCGCGCGATCCGATGCGACGACGGGTTCGGCCCGATCCGCGACGAAGCCCGTCGCGCCCATCGCCAGCGCGCGTTCTTCCTGGAAGGAGGCGATGTCCTGCACCACCACCTTGGCCGCGCCCAGCCGGCGCGCCCAATAGGCCACCGCCAGCCCGATCGGCCCCGCGCCCAGCACCAGCACCTTGTCGCCGGCCTGGAGCCCCGAGAGCATCACCCCGTGGAGCGCCACCGCCAGCGGTTCGACGATCGCGCCGTCGGCGATGCTCGCGCTCTTGGGGAGGATGACGCACTGGCGTTCGTGGGTCGCGGCATATTGCGCATAGCCGCCGCCCTGCAGCCCCATCTCGGCGCACCAGGCGGGCTCCCCGGCCAGGCAGGTCGGGCATGTGCCGCAGCTCTTGAGCGGGACGACCGAAACGAAATCGCCCTTGGCGATCCGCTCGACCCCCTTGCCGATCGCGACCACTTCGCCGGCAAATTCGTGGCCGAGCACTTCGCCGGGCTGTTTGCCGAACGCCGGATCCTCGGTCATGTGCAGGTCCGACCCGCAGATGCCGCAGCGGCCGACCTGGATCACCACCTCGCCGGCGCCGGGCTCCGGATCGGCCAGGCTCTGGATCGCAAGGGGCGTGTGGAACCCCTGGAAGATGGCGGCACGCATTACTGGAACTTGCCCAGCGCCATGCCGCCGTCGATCAGCATGTGGCTGCCCGTGACATAGCTCGACGCGTCGGAGGCGAGGTAGAGGGCGAGCGGCTTGATCTGGTAGGTCTCGGCGATGCGGCCGAGCGGCACCGACTTGTCCCACGCCTCCCGCACCACCGGATCCTTGAGCCAGCCGCCACCGATGTTGGTGACGAACGGGCCCGGCGCGATCGCGTTCACGCGGATGCGATATTCGGCCAGTTCGAAGGCGACGTGGCGCACCATGTGGGCGACGCCCGCCTTGGCCGGCATGTAGGGCAGGCCGACGATCGCCTCGTTGACGATCGCGGCGTTGGACGAGGTGGCGATGATCGATCCGGGCTTGCCGCCGGCCTTCATCACCCGCGCGGCATGTCGGATCGTGTTGTAGACGCCGGTCAGGTTGATCGCGATCGCGCGGTCCCACGCGGCCGGATCGAACGTGTCGATCTGGCCATCCTCGTTGCGGTGGCCGGCGGGGTTCCAGAAGCCGGGGCCGGGATCAATGCCGGCATTGGCGAAGGCGATGTCGAGCCCGCCGCACGCCGCGACATGCGCGTCGAACACGGCCTCGGTCCGGGCCCGGTCGGTCACGTCGAGCTGGTCGGCGCGCGCGTTCCAGCCTTGTTCGCGGAAGCGTGCCGCCTGGCGCTCGGCGGCGTCGCCGTCAATGTCGGTGAGCGTCACCGCCGCGCCATTCTCGGCCATCGCCTCGGCATAAGCCAGGCCGATGCCCGATGCGGCGCCGGTGACGAGGGCGGACCGCCCGGCGATGGAGAACTGGTCGAGCGTGTTCATCGGCATCCTCTTGCGTTTTTCGTCGCGCGCCTTTTTGCCGCCATCCTGGCGCAGGCCAGGATCCGGACGCACACCGCCGGTCGTTCGGGCACGGCGCGAATGGATGCCGAACCAGGTTCAGCAGGGCGGGTGGCGCTTTGCCGCCCCGCGCGGGAGGCGGGGCGGGATCGGTTAGAGGTAGAGCTGCTTGTTGATCGGAATGCCGTTTTCTTCGCAGTAGCTCTCATAGTGATTCATGAACCACCACACGTCGAGCGTCTCCACGTAGTTGCCATTCTCGTCGTAAAACTCGTTCGCGCCCTGCATCCAGAACAGCGCCTTCATGCCGTTCGGATCGTCGGTGACGAGGGTGTGGGCCGCGCCCGGCATCTCGGTGATGAATTCGCCCGCGCGGCACACCCAGTCATATTCGAGGTAGCGGAACGATCCCTCGATCCCGACCGCCCAGACCATGCCGCGATGCTTGTGCGTGCCGATCACGCCCGGGCCCTTGATCCACAGGATGTTGCAATAGACGTTTTGCTTCACGTCGAAGGCGAGGTGGCGGATCGCCGCATTGTCGCCGAAGGGAACCCACGGGCTGTCGGCCTCGGACGCGCCGACATAGGTGCCCTCCGAGCCATATTTCTTGATCAGGTCGCCATACATTTCGGTGACCGGCACGATCTTGTACGCGCTCGATGGCGGCGCTTTCATCGGCGACGGCTTCTTCGCCTGCTGCGCTTTCTCTTCCTCGATCGCCTCGGGGATGATGGCTTCAGTGGCCATGGCGGCTACTCCTCAATGATTGCCCTTGCGGTAGTTCAGTTCGATCAGCACGCCGTTGGGATCGCGCACGAAGATCTGCTTCAGGTCGATCGCCGCGGCATGCAGCAGGCGATGATCGATCCCCATCGCGGTCAGCCGCTCGGCCATCGCATCGTGGCCGGTGCAGTCGAGCGCGACGTGATGGACCGCCCCCGTATCGGGGCCGATGTTGATCGCGTCCTGACCGGTCAGCGACCCGGGCGAGGAGAGATGGAAGATCGCCCGCCCTTCGCCGTCGAACATCCACTGCACCAGCGTCCGGTCGAGCGGGGCGGGCGGGTCCGCGACCGTCAGGTCGAGGACGTCGGCGTAGAAGCGCACCGTATCGGCGAGCTTCGTCGTCTGGATGTTGACATGGTCGAGCTGGTTGACCCGCATCCCGATACCTTAGCGGAAAAGCGTGTCGACGTAATCCGCGCCGATGCCGTTCGACGCATAATGCTCACGCGCCGCGGCGATATAATCGTGGACGTCGTAATGGGCGACGCCCTTGCCATCCTCGTCCAGCCAGATGAGCGGCCCCTGGACGACGAAGAACACCTTCATCGGATCGGGCGAGTCGTAGCAGACCAGCGTGTGGCCCTCGCCCGGCGTCTCATAGACGAAGTCGCCCGCCGTCGCGGTCCAGTCATGCTCCAGATAGCCCCACTTGCCCGAGATGGTGTAGGCGAAGATCTGGTGCGGATGATAATGGCGGTTCACCAGCCCAGCGGACTTCGACATCAGGATGTCGGCCCACATGTTGCGCTGCGGCGAAATCCACACCGGGCGCGACGAGACGGTCTCGCTGATCGGTACGAAATAGCGTTCGTCGCTGTTGGCCGGGTCGCTCATATAGACTTCCGGCAGCACGCCGGGCTTGAAGCTGTTGGCGATCGGCTTGATGTTGCGCCAGAACTCGGTGGTGGCGGCTTCGCCCATACGTCTCTCCTATTTATGCTGCTGCTGTACCATCCATGCGGCCAGCGCATCCAGTTCCTTGTCGCCGATTTCGGTCTTGCGAAAGCGCGGCATCACCGAAATGCCGTTCCGGACCATATACTTCACATAGTCCGGCGTCAGATCGCGCCATTCGAGCAGGACCGCCGGCTTCTCGCCCTTATATTTCGCGGCGAGTGCATTGGTGCCGGGGTGGGCGACGCCGGGGGCGTGGCACGGCGCGCACCATTTGGCATAGGTTGCCGCGCCGCCCGTCAGTGGCGCAGCGGCCGCGCCCCTCGTGGCGGGTGCCGCCGCGCCCTTCGGCACGGGCGCGGCCGCGCCGGCAGCGGAGCCGATCAGGGCGAGCGCGCCGAGAATGATGCCGGCCATGTTCATCGCGGTTTCCCCCGCAAATGCTTGGGCCAGATCGCATAGCGGCCCGCCGCGATGATCCCGTTCGGATCGATCGCGTCCTTCAGCGTCTCGTGGAAGCGCTTCAGCGCGTGATCGTTGAACGAATAGACGTCCATCACCGCCTCCTGAAACACCGGCGCGGTGCGATATTCGCCCCAGCCATGCTTGCCGCCAATCTCGATCAGCTTGCGAAAGCCCTCGACATATTTGCGGTTGGTGGCGGGATCCTCGGTCACCGGCGTCGCCAGGATGAAGATGAACGATCGCTCCCAGAAACAGGCCGGCAGAGCGAAGCTCTGGAACAACGGCATGCCGATTTCGCGCGCCGCCGCGCCGAACACGCGGTTCGCCTCGAGGATCGCGGCGCCGGTACGCGGGATGATCGGCGAGAACCACATGTGGCCGTGCGACGGCTCTGGATTATAGGCGGTCCGCGCGCCGATCGAGAAAGCGCGCAGCGACGGCACGCCGAATTCCGGCTCGTGATATTGCATCGCCTGCTCGGTGGTGATCGGCAGCGTGACCTGTTCGAGGATATCGAAGGTCACGCCCTGGACGTGGCCGAAGCGGCGCTGCGTCGCCGCCCACTGCGCGGCGATCACTTCGGGCGGGCCATAATAGCTCAGGTAGAGCTGCCAATATGGGATCTTCCCGGCGATGCCATAGGCCTCCAGCTCGGGCGAATAGCCATTGTCCGCCTTGGCCAGCAGCGCCTTGTGCGCGTCGGTCATCGGAAAGCTGCGCAGGCCTTCATTGTAGAGCTGGACCGCGCCGACCGCGGGCGAGCCTAGCAGCGGCGAATCGAGATCGGGAAAGCCGGTCGTGATCCGGGCGTTCTCGAGATAGTTGAGCGTCTCGACCATGGTGTGGATGTCGGCGTACCGCGGGAAGCGGACCACGCCCCGCAGGAACGCCTCGGGCTCGGGCATCAGCCAGAAGCCCATCTTGGTGACGATGCCGTAATTGGCCTGGCTGAAGATGCCGTCGACCAGCGGGCCGGCGCCGCTCTTATATTGCTGCCAGGTCGTCGCGTTGGGGATCGCGCCCATGCCGGTGCGCATCACCTCGCCCGAGGGCAGCACCACCTCCATCCCGCTGTGCGAATCGAAGTGGTTGCGGTAATTGGCCATGGTGTAGCCGCCGCCGCGATCGATCGCATTGCCGAGCACGCTGCCCCAGCCCGGATCGGGGCAGTCGATCCACAATTTCAGGCCCTTGGCGCGGATATGCTCATAGAGGTCGAAATAGCTGACCCCGGGCTCGACCAGGACATAGGCATTGGCCTCGTTGATCTCGAGGATGCGGTTCATCCGCTTGAGATCGACGATCACGCTGCCGGAATAGACCGGGGCCGAGCCGCCATAGCCGAGATTCTTGCCGGTCGAGATCGGGTAGATCGGCACGCGGTAGCGGTTGGCGACGCGCACGATCGCCTGGACTTCCTCGGTCGACTTCGGCGCGACCGCGGCCGAGGCGACCCGCTCGTCGGGCTCGCCGGCGAGCGGCGAGTAGCTGTCGCGGTAGAGATCGAGATCCTCGTCGCTGGTGAAAAGCCATTCCTTGCCGACGATCCGGCCGAATTCGGCGAGCGCGGCGGCGAAATCGGCCGGCGAGACGCCGGGGGGTACGGCCATCAAATGCTCCTTCGTGCCGGCGCGATGCGCCATGCGACCAGTCCCTCGCCGATGGCTTGTGCCTCGGCGATCGCCATGCCGTTGCCGCGTGCCAGGATCTCCAGGCAACGCAGCGTCTCGGCGGTGGTCGCCCCGCTGACCGCGCCGCGATGGGTGGCCCAGCGGCGCGAGAGTTCGCCCGCCCACAGCGCGGTCACGTCTCCGGCGATCGGCCGGATCGCCGCACCGCGCTTGGCGGCGGCAAGGGCGAGTTGCCGCGCGGTGCCGGCCCGGCGGTCGAACACAAACAAGGGGGCGGGCGCCGCCGCCCCGGTCTTGCCCGCCAGGGCCGCCGCGCCGGCGAGGGCGGCGACACTTTTCAGCAAGGTGCGCCGCCCGATCACCATCAGAACTTCACGCCGAGCCGGGCATACCATTCGCGCGGCCGGTTATAGGTGCCGTAGATCATGCCGCCGGCAACCTGGGCCTGGCCGGTGGTGAAGAAGCGTTCGTCGGTCAGGTTGGTGCCGCCGAAGGTCAGGTTCCAGTGATCATTGGGTTCCTGATAGGTGATGCTGGCGTTGATGATGTCGTTGGCCGGACGGTTGAGGAGCAGCGTGCCCTCCGTATCGTTCTTCATCCGCGTTGTATGGGTCCAGTCGCCGAGCAGGATGACCTTGCCGCCATTGCCGAGATCGGCCTGGAAGCGCGGGCTGATGTTGGTCTTCCAATGCGGCGT
Source organism: Sphingomonas bacterium (assembly GCA_028289965.1). Taxonomy (GTDB): domain Bacteria; phylum Pseudomonadota; class Alphaproteobacteria; order Sphingomonadales; family Sphingomonadaceae; genus JAQGLK01. The sequence goes on along the minus strand of JAQGKS010000167.1, from coordinate 12,865 downwards.
CTTGGGCAGCTGCGTTCCGGGGAGCACGCCGATCTGGATCGGGTTCCGCGGCACGATCGCACCGGCGTCGACCGAGGTGTAATAGGCGTCGAGATACCCGACCGAGGCGTTGATGGTGAAGGCGGAGACCGGCGCGATCACCGCCTCGATCTCGAAGCCCTTGATCCGCGCGTCACCGGCATTCTGGATGACCGGGGAGACGCCCTGCTGGAAGTTGAGCTGGATGCCCTTATACTCGGTCGTGAACGCCGCGGCGTTGATCTGGAGGTGGCGATCGAGCAGCGTCGACTTGACGCCAAGCTCCCAGGTCGTCGCTTTCTCCTCGTCGAAATCGGGCGCGAACGGCAGCGGGTTGGACAGGCGGGTGGTCCAGCCGCCGGTCTTGTACCCCTTCGACCAGGAGACATAGGCCATCACGTCGTCCGTCGGGTGGAGCTGCACGCCGATCTTCGGCGAGAAGTTGGTGAACTTCTTCTGCTGCGTCCCGGCGATGTAATAACGCAGCGGCTGACCCGGATTGGGGAAGCCCGCGGCGACCCGACAAGCCTCGCTGATCGGCGTGATCGATGCGCAGGGCGGCACCCCCAAGCCATTCAGGATCTTGTAGGTCAGGCCGTTATTGTCGCTCTGGAAGCCTTCGAATTCCTTCTTCTCGTTGGTGTAGCGGCCACCGACGGTGACGCCGATCAGGTCGATCGGACGCCAGTCGACCTGACCGAAGAAGGCGAAATTCTTGGTCGACAGGTCGTTCGGCCCGTCAACCTGCAACAGCCCCTCGGCGAAGGTCACATAATCGTGCAGATCGCCCGATTCCTTGAAGTAATAAGCGCCGAGGACGTAGTTGAGGGTCTTGTCGAGCGCGCTGCCGAGCAGCTGGAGCTCCTGGCTGAACTGCTTCTGGTTCATGCTGAAGCTGGTGTGGAGGAAGTTGAGCGGCGAACCGTCCAGATCCATCCCCGTCTTCCAATGCAGCTCGCGATAGGCGGTGATCGATTTCAGCGTGATCGCATCGGTCAGATCGAACTCGAGCGTTCCCGCCGTCCCATAGCTGGTCAGCTTGGAGAAATTGTTGCCGTTGGCGTAGCTGGTGTCCTTGTCGCCGGTCAGGAAGCGATCGTCGTAGGGGAGGCGGTTGTTGTTCGGGTTGGCATCGACATTGACCCCGAAGAGCGGGGCATTGTTCATGATCGAGGTCAATCCGCCGCGGCCATAGGAGTAGGCGAACGACGGCGGGCCTGCGCCACATCCATCGGCCAAGCCGGCGATCGCGCAATTATACGTACCCGCAAAGATGTTGAACGCGCCGCCGGCGAGGCCCGGGGTGGTGGCGATCAGCTTGTTGGCGATCTGGGACTGCTTGATATTGCTATAGTCGCCCGACAGCGTCGCGCGGAACGCGCCGCCGTCGTTCCACTTGAGCTTGGTGCGCACGCTCCACGTGTCCTCGCCGCCCTCGCTGCCGAGACCGCTGTTGCGATAGCCCGCGGCCTTGAACGCGGTGATCGGATCGCTCTGGAAATTGCCGGCGCCGGGGAAGGGGATGCGCTTGAGGTATCCGCTCCGGCTCTTGATCGCGAAGCTGACCGATCCGGCGAGCCCGTCAGTGATCGGCAAATCGGCGGTGCCGCGCGCCTGGAGCAGGCTGTAGCGTCCGGCGGTGACGTCGCCGTTGAAGCGGAACTCGTCGCCCGGATCATGGGTGACGATCGAGATCGCGCCACCGATGGTGTTGCGACCGAACAGCGTGCCCTGCGGGCCCTTGAGCACCTCGATACGCTCGACATCGCCGAGATCCTGGTTCGCACCGACCGAGCGGGCAAGATAGACCCCGTCCAGATAGATGCCGACGCCCGGATCGATGTTGAACGCGAAGTCGTTGGCGCCGATGCCGCGGATATAGGCGGACAGGACGGAGGACGAGCCGGAGAAGGGCGTGCCCGCATCCAGCGTGACGTTCGGCGCGATGTTCGACAGCGATGCCACGCTCGCCACCGCGCGCTCCTGCAACGCCGCCGAGGTGAAGGCCGAGATTGCGATCGGCACGTCCTGCACATTTTCGGCGCGCTTCTGGGCGGTGACGACGATCTCCGCGATGCCGCCATTGCCGCTCGCCCCGGCAACCGGCTCCGCGCCGGTTGCCTCCGTCGTCGTCGTGCCCTGGGCAGCCGGGGTATCCTGCGCAAAGGCCGGAGCGGCCAGCGCCGCCGCCAGAGCCGCGGCCGAAACAAGGCTCCTGTGCATTTTCATCGAAAAAACATCCTCTCCGCTGCCGGCCCTATAGCCAATCGTTGCCGCCACTAGCGGTCAACCAAGGGGTGTTCGTCTTGCACTGGGGCGAAATGGGGCGGACCAAAGCGCATGCGGCCAAAGCAGGGTGCGGGGTGTTGCGAAAGGGCCACAGCGCGCACGTCAGTGACGGCCGCGGAACAGGCTCGGCGTAGTGCCGAAGCGCCGGCGGAAGCAGCGGGCGAAGTAGGCACTGTCGTTGAAGCCGAGATCGAACGCCACCGTGGTGATGCTGACCGATGGCGCCTCCACCAGCCGCTCGGCCGCGCGTTCCAGCCGGCGCTCCAAGATATAGCCCGATGGCGTCGTTCCCATCGCGGCAAACATGTGCTGGATCGACCGGTTCGACAGGTTGAGCGCCTCCGCCAGCGTGGCGGTACGCAGGTCGGGATCCCAGAGATGGGCGTCCACCAATGCCGCGAGACGTTCGTCGGGGCGGCGCGCCGCGGGCTCGGTTCCGACCGGGCCCCGCAGCGCGAGCGCGAGCAGGTCGAGCAGGACGTTGGCGACGCCTTCCTGCCAGAGAGGATCTGCTTCGCTCTGATCCCCCTGCTGCCACAGCGACAGCACGAAATCGCGCAGCAGCCGGCCGCCGGTGCCGCCGCCCGGAATGTGCCGCGCCACCTTGCTGTCGAGATCGGGGACGCGCGCGGCGAGCGCGCTGCGCGGCATTTCGACCACCAGCATGTCGTTGCGTTCGGACAGGTCGAGCCGATAGTCCGCATCCGACGCGCAGATCGCGAAATCGCCACTCTGCAGCTCGCCGCTCCGCCCCGCCTGGGTGTGCAGGCAGCGGCCACGATTCTGCAAATGGAGGGTGACCAGATCGGCGCGGGTGCGGTGAAGATCGGGGCGGTGCTGAACCACCGCCGCGGGCGAGCGCGGGCGGATCATCGTCAGGCCCCCGAACGACCACCGCCACATTTCCGCGCGGAAGATATTCGACGGGCAATCGACCGTCAGCCCGGAGAAGGTTTCCTCCGCCAGCCGGTTCCAGAAAGGCAGCTGTTCGGCCGGCTGGATACCGGCGGTCGCGAAACGCTCTATGTCCCCCATTGCCCTCTCCCAGGGACTCGCTCTGCGGCGATGGGTCGGACGATAGGGCCGGCGAACCGCAGGATGCAAAAATGTTCGCACCCAGCGTTTCACCGTGTGAAAGGTGCGTCAGGCCATCGGTCGCACCGGATCGGACCCGTCCCACCCGATCGACGCTTGCCAGAAGCGCGTGAACGTCTCGTCCATGCCCGGCGTCGCCTGGATGAACTCGACGAAGCCGGGCTTGTCGGTGCCGCCGTCCATGTAGGCGACCTCGCCGCCGGTCGGCACGCCGGCGCGGAAGGCGAGGGTGTAGCCCTTGGCCTCGAGCTTCGCGACGTCGCGGTCGATGTCGCTGCTGGCGACGCCGAAATGGTGGAAGCCGGGGCCCTGCCGGTCGATCAGCTCGCGGTAGACCGACGGGTGATCGTCATTGGGCTGGATCAGCTCGATCAGCATGTGGCCGGCAAAGGCCATCGCGATGGTCACGTCGGCCTGCGACGGCGCGCCGCGATAGACCGGGTTCAATCCGGTGAAATGATCGATCAGGAACCAGGGGCCGACCTTGAGGTCGCTGATCCAATGATCCATCGCCGCCTGGATGTCGTCGACGACATACGCCATCTGGATGATGCCGCCGTGCGGCTGGCCGAAGCCGAATTCGCCCATTTCCTGTCCTCTCCATCGGTTTGCGCCGCGGCTGCCGCGCGGTCGGTGGACCATGTCGCCTTCCCGCCAGCGAAAGTCTATGCTGCGCGGCAAGCGGAGAGAGGATGACCATGGAAGCGGCAAGCCCAACCCCGGAGGCACCGGCGCGGCGCGTGGTCTATCGGCACCGCCTCGCGACTCGGATCTGGCACTGGATCAACGCCGCCGTGGTGTTCGTCATGATCATGAGCGGGCTGATGATCTTCAACGCCCATCCGCGGCTCTACTGGGGCAAATATGGCGCCAACAACGATCGTGCCTGGCTGCAGATCGGCGCGGTCGGCGAGCGCGGGATCGTGCAGGTCGGCGACGCCCGCATCCCGACCACCGGCGTGCTCGGCCGCTGGACCGATGGCGACGGGCGGGTTCAGAACCGGGCATTTCCGTCCTGGGCCACCATCCCGTCTTATTACAGCCTGGCGGATGCGCGGCGCTGGCACCTCGCCTTCGCCTGGCTGCTGGTGATCGGCGCGGCGGGCTTCTGGCTGATCAGCCTGGCCAACCGGCACGTCACCGGCGATCTGCTGCCCACCCGCAAGGAACTGGCGCCGCGCCATCTGTGGCAGGATATCAAGGATCACGCCCGCCTGCGCCTGCCGACCGGCGAGGCTGCGGCGACCTACAATGTGCTGCAGAAGATCAGTTATGTCGGCGTGCTGTTCCTGCTCCTGCCGCTGCTGGTGCTGACCGGGCTGGCGATGTCGCCGGGGATGAATGCGGCGTGGCCGTGGGTGCTCGACCTGTTCGGGGGGCGCCAGTCCGCGCGGTCGATCCACTTCCTGGCGATGGCCGGCATGGTCGCCTTCATCCTCGTCCATGTGACGATGGTGGTGCTCGCCGGCCCCCTCAACGAGATCCGCTCGATGATCACCGGGCGGTACCGCCTGCCGGCCGCCCGTCATGGGGAGACACCGCGATGACGATGGACCGGCGGCGGCTGCTCGGCGCGATCGGCGTCGGGGCAGGCGGGTTGCTGCTTTCGGGCTGCGACAAGCTCAACCAGAGCGCGGGGTTTCAGGGGCTGTTGCACCGTGCCGAGGGATTGACGATGCGCGCGCAACGCATCGTCACCGATCGCAACGCGCTCGCCCCCGAATTCGGCGCGGCCGATCTGTCGCCGGTGTTTCGGGCCAACGGCACGCGGATGCCGGCCTCCCCGCAATATGCCGCCCATGCCGCGAACCGCTTCGTCGACTGGCGGCTGGCGGTGGATGGGCTGGTGCAACGGCCGCTGTCGCTCTCGCTTGCCCAGATCGGCCAGATGCCGATTCGCACGCAGATCACGCGCCACGACTGCGTCGAGGGATGGAGTGCGATCGGCAAGTGGCACGGCGTGCCGTTGAAGCTGCTGCTCGACCAGGCGGGCCTGCGTAGCCAGGCGCGCTACATCGTCTTCCACTGCGCCGACGATTACAGCGCCGGGCGCTATTATGAGAGTATCGACCTGATCGACGCGCTGCATCCGCAGACGATCCTCGCCTGGGGCCTCAACGATCATCTCCTGCCGGTGGCCAATGGCGCGCCGCTGCGCCTGCGGGTCGAGCGCCAGCTCGGCTACAAGCACGCCAAATATGTCGAGCGGATCGAGGCGGTGGAAAGCCTCGCCTCCATTCGCGGCGGCAAGGGCGGCTATTGGGAGGATGGCCATAATTACGAGTGGTATGCGGGGATCTGATCGGCACGACGCGTGAAAATCGGACAACAAGGCTGCACAATCTGATTCCATTTCGGCGGTGATTGCCCCAATGGGCCGCGATGCGCATTTTCCTCACCGCCCCGCTCTTCCTCATCGCCGCGACCGCCCAGGCGGCGGGCCCGGACATCATCGTCACCGGCGCCGGGCTGCCCGCCGCACCCGGCGAGGCGGCCTATGACGTCGTCACGATCGATCGTGCGCGCCTGACCGGATCGGCCAGCGGCCGGCTCGAGGATATTCTGCGCGACGCCGCCGGGTTCCAGCAGTTCCGCCGGTCGGATGCGCGCTCGGCCCACCCGACCAGCCAGGGTGCCACGCTTCGCGGCCTCGGCGGCAACGCCTCGAGCCGGGCGCTGATCCTGCTCGACGGCGTGCCCCAGATCGATCCGTTCGGCGGCTGGGTCAGCTGGTCGGCGTTCGAGCCGATGCGCCTCGGCAATGTCCGCGTGACGCGCGGCGGCGGCAGCGGCGTCTACGGCCCCGGCGCGCTCGCCGGAACGATCGAATTGATGAGCGCGGGGCCCAACGATCTGGCACCGCTGTGGGGCGCGCTGGCTTATGGCAGCCGCGACAGCATCGAGGTCGATGCCGGGCTGTCGGGCGCGCTCGGCGCCGGGTTCGGCAGCGTCTCGGCCGGCTATGCGCGCGGCGACGGCTTCATCCCGATCGTCAAGGAAGATCGTGGCCCGATCGACCGCGCCGCGCCTTATGAGCAGGCGAGCGTCTCGACCCGTGCGGTGTTCCCGGTCGGCGCGGAGACCGAGCTTCAGGCCAACGGGCTGTTCATGTTCGACAAGCGCACCCGCGGCGTGCCGTTCACCAACAATGAGAATATCGGCGCGGACGCAAGCCTGCGCCTGGTCGGCCACGGCGCGTGGCGCTGGGAAGCGGTCGGCTGGCTGCAGATGCGCGAATTTTCGAGCGGCTTCGGCAGCGTCAATGCGACCCGGACGGCGGCGACCGCGACGCTCGACCAGTATAACGTTCCCGCCACCGGCGTCGGCGCGCGGCTCGAGGTGCGTCCCCCGATTTCGGACAGCATCGAGCTTCGGCTCGGTGCGGACGGGCGCCAGACCAAGGGGCAGACGAAGGAGCTCTATACCTTCGTCGCCGGCGCGCCGACGCGCCGCCGGGCCGCGGGCGGCGAGACGCGGACGCTGGGCGCGTTCGCCGATGCCAGCCTGATCGTGTCGCCCGCGCTGACGATCACCGGCGGCGGCCGGATCGATCGCTGGTGGATCGACAATGGCTTCCTGCGGGAAAACGTCCTGGCGACCGACGCGACCCTGACCAATCTGGCGTTCGCCGATCGCAGCGGGTGGGAGCCGACCGGCCGCGCCGGCATCGCCCTCAAGCCGACCGATGCGGTCACCTTTCGCGCGGCCGGTTACATGGGCTGGCGGCTGCCAACCCTCAACGAACTGTATCGCCCGTTCCGCGTCGGCGCGGATGCGACGGGCGCCAACAATGCGCTGGCGCCCGAGCGGCTGAAGGGCATCGACGGCGGGATCGATTATCGGCCGCTGCCGTCGCTCAAGCTCGGCGCGACCCTGTTCTGGAACGAACTGGAAGACGCGATCGCCAACGTGACCCTCGGCACCGGGCCCGGTATGTTCCCCGGTGTCGGCTTCGTCGCGGCCGGTGGCAGCTATCGCCAGCGCCAGAATCTCGGCGCGATCCGGTCGCGCGGTGCCGAGCTCGATGCGGCGCTGGATATCGCGGCGTGGCGGCTGTCGGCCTCCTACGCCTATGTCGATGCCCGCGTGCGGGCGTCCGGGGCGGCGCTCGCGCTCGATGGGTTGCGGCCGGCGCAGACGCCGAAGCATCAGGCGTCCGGAACGATCGGCTGGGGCCGTTCCGCCGCGGCGCAGGCATCGCTCACCGTGCGCTACGTCGCGGGGCAGTTCGAGGACGACCAGAATAGCCGCAAGCTCGACGATGCGGTGACGCTGGATGCCGCGATCACCGTCCCGATCACGTCGGCATTGTCGATCGAGGCCCGTGCCGAGAACCTTGCCGACACGCGGGTCGAGGCCGGTATCTCCGGCGCAGACCTGGTCGAGCGTGCCACGCCGCGGACGCTGTGGATCGGCGTGCGCTACGGCGCGCGCTGACCCGGCGGCGAAGGTCGTCACGGCGCCGCACCGTTAGGGTGGCGCCCTGATATTCGAAGCGCTTTGCGTCGGACGTCCGCGAGGCGTTTCCGCCGGTGCTGTCGGATTATCGCTTATGCGCTTCCGGCAGGCCGCGGAACGCCGGAAAGCTCAAGGCAAAGGCGATCACGGCACAGGCCGTCATCATCGCCACCATCGGCAGCTCGGTGCCGTCCTCGGCAATCGCGCCGAGCAGGCTGCTGGCCGCCGCGCCGATGGCGAAGTTGAGCGTGCCGATCAACGCCGTCGCCGTCCCCGCCGCCTCGCCATGGGCATGGAGCGCGACCACCGTCACGGCCGGAACGGTGATGCCGACCGTGCCGAACATGACCGCCAGCGCGACGATCAGCGTGCCCAGCCCGCCCGCGCCGAGCGCCAGCGTGGCGAGCAACAGCAAGGCGGCGACCGCACCGATGCTCAGCGCGATCGTGGCGAGCCGGTCGCCGCCGATGCGCGCCATCAGCGTCGGGACGAATTGCGCGCTGGCTACCCAGGCCACGGCGGTGACCGCGAACACCATGCTATATTGCCAGGTCGACAGGCCATGGACCTGGAGGAACACCTGCGGCGATCCGCTGACGAAGGTGAAGTAGCCGGCCTGCGCGAAGGCGAGCAGCGCGATCTGGGCGACGAACCGGCGATCGGCCAGCAACGCGCGATAGCGCTGGAGGATGGCGCCATAGCCGCCGGCCCCGCGCCGCTCCGTCTGATAGGTTTCGGGCAGGCGCATCAGGACGAGGATCAGGCTGAGCGCGCCCGCAGTCGCCATGAACCAGAACAAGGCGTTCCACGGCAGGATCGCCGAAAGCGCGCTGCCCAGCATCGGCGCCATCAACGGCGCCACCGACACGACGAGGAGGACGAGCGAGATGACCCGCGCCGCCTGCACGCCGGTATAAAGATCGCGGACCATCGCGCGCGGGATGACCATCGCCGCGCACGCGCCCAGCCCCTGGACGAACCGCCATACGATCAACGCCTCGGCCGATCCGGCGGACGCGGTGCCGATCGAGGCGAGGATGTAGATTGCGAGCCCGGCGCCGAGCGGCCACTTGCGCCCATAGCGGTCGGAGAGCGGGCCATAGATGTTCTGGCCTATCGCCAATGCCGCAAGGTAGCTGCCGACGCTGAACTGGATGATGTGGACGTCCGACGCCAGATCCGCGGCGATCTTGGGAAAGGCGGGAACATAGAGGTTCATCGCCAGCGATACCGAGAGGGTGACGAGACCCAGCACCAGCGCGCGCCCGGCAAGCTCGCGTTCCGCACCATTTGCGCGCAGCCTTCGCCACCGAGCCAGGATCATGCCGGTGTGGACCTCCCCCATCCGCGGTGATTGCGCGGAAGCGGTTTACGAGTCCGTCGCGGTCCGGCATCCGTAGCCGCGGCAGGCCGCGTGCGTCCAGCGTGACGAGGGCTGGCAGCGGCACGAAATTGTCGCGTCTTTCGGAGAGATTAGAGCATGACCATCGAGATCGCCGCGAACGTCAAGCACCCGAGCGCCTGGCGCGCGTCGGAGATCGGCGGCAAGGAGGGGCTCACCCACCGGCTTGGCCGCGACCATGTCGCGGCGATCGAGGCGCTGCTCGCCGCGACGCGGGACATCCCCGTGTGCGAGATCGGCCGCGACAGCTTTCGCGATCCCGCGCTCGATGATCTGATGGCCGCCGCCCGCGACGCGGTGATGCATGGCCACGGCGCGATCATCCTGTCCGGGCTCGATCTGTCGGGGCGTTCGATCGAGGATTTCGAGCGGATCTACTGGTATCTCGGCACGCATCTGGGGACGGCCGTGATCCAGAGCGGCAAGGGCGACCTGATCGGCCATGTCCGCCATGTCAGCGACAGCACCGCGCGCGGCTATCTCAGCGACATGGAATTGGGGCCGCACACCGACTATCACGAGATCCTGTCGCTCGCGTCGTTCCGCAAGGCCAGCCGCGGCGGGCAGAGCGGGCTTTCGAGCGCGATCACCGTGCATAACGAGATGCGCCGGAGCCACCCCGACCTGCTTCGGGCGCTGTACGAGGGTTATCCGAGCGGGCTGCCGGCGCGATACGGCGTCAACGAGGATGCGTCGGATCGCAACGTTCCGGTCTATTCGGTGATGGACGGCGAGATCAGTGCCTTCACGCTGAGTTTCTACCACGACGCCGCGCGCCAGCGCGGCGAGGCGCTGCCGCCGAGGCTGATCGAGGCGTTTGGCGCGCTTCGCGACATTGCCAGCCGGGAGGATATCCAGGCCCGCTTCATGCTGGAGCCGGGCGAGATGATGTTCTGGCACAACCGGATCAACTTCCACTCGCGGACCCGTTTCGAGAATGATCCGGGCGTCGAGCGGCTGCTGTTGCGCTTGTGGATCGAGGTGCCCGACGGCCGCCCGGTTCATCCGCAAGTGGCGGCCAGCTGCGAGATGATCGGGCGATATCACGCGCTCGGCCTCGACCAGCGGGCGTCGGCCGCGGCGTGACGCGCCGATCGGCGGGTGCCGGCGTAACAAATGCTGCGATCGGGCGTTCACCCATCCGCCTCATTTCCCCGGGCCGAGGAAGATTGTGATGAAAGCGATACAGATCCTGCCGGTCGCCCTGCTGGCGCTTGCCGCGTGCGACGGCCCGAACGAAAAAGCGGGCAGCGAGCAGGACCGCGCCGCGGCGGCGGCGAGCAACGCCGCTTATTCGGGCGATGGGCCGAACGAGCGGCTGGGCGAGGCGCAGGATCGCGCCGAGAAAGCCGCGCGCGACGCGGCCGAAGCGGCCAGGAACGCCGCCAGGCAGCAGGGCAAGGCGATTGAGCGGGAGGCCGATGTCGCCGCCGACCGGCTTGAGGAACAGGCCGAGCTGGTCCGCGGGGAAGCGCGCAAGCGCGCCGCGGCCGTCGCGGTCCCGGCACAATAGCCGCATTGCTTCCTCCGGCCAGGTCGCGTCGGCGTGGCGGTGGGCTGCCCGCGCGCGGCCTGACGCCGCTGCGCGAGGCGCTTCATTCCGGCGGACTAATGCTTTAAGGCTCCCGGCATGGCGCTTTTAAGCCTCGGGTCGAAGCCTTTCTTTGACGATAAGAACCGCGCGTTCTGGATGCTGCAGTCGGCCGGCTGGACGGGCTATCTCGTGCTGCGCGTGCTCGGCGGGCTGGCCAATGCGATGGGCCTTTTGTTCATCGTGCCGACCGCGCTCGCCACCGCCACCGGCTATTCGCTGACGCTGCTGATGGCAGCGATGTACCGTCGGCTGATCCACCAGCCGCCGATCGTCACCTGGGGCGGATCGATCATCATCCTGCTGATCGCATCGGCGGCCTTCTCGACGATCGAGGTGTGGGCGCACGCAAGCTTCTATCGCCCCGGCCAGATGCCCGAGGGCATCCAGTTCCTCGGCGCGATCCTGCTCGATTTCTCGCTGCTCGCCGCCTGGTCGGCGCTCTATTACGGCATCAATTTCTACCTGCTGCTGGAAAAGCAGGCGCACCAGCTGACCCGGCTCGAGACGCAGGCGTCCTCCGCCCAGTTGGCGATGCTGCGCTACCAGCTCAATCCGCATTTCCTGTTCAACACGCTCAACTCGATTTCCACACTGGTGCTGCTGAAGCAGACCGATCGCGCCAATGTCATGCTGTCCCGCCTGTCCTCCTTCCTGCGCTACACGCTGGCCAACGAGCCGACGGCGCAGGTGACGCTGGCGCAGGAAGTCGAGACGCTGAAACTCTATCTCGAGATCGAGAAGATGCGGTTCGAGGAGCGGCTTCGGCCATCGTTCGAGATCGACCCCGCGGTGTCGCGCGCGCGGCTGCCGTCGCTGCTGCTGCAGCCGCTGGTCGAGAATGCGATCAAATATGCGGTCACGCCGCAGGAGGATGGGGCGGACATCGCGGTCGATGCGCGACTGGCCGGAGACCGGGTGCAGATCACCGTGTCCGATACCGGCCCGGGGTTGAACGAGAACACGGGCAAGCAGATATATTCACTTGGTGTCGGCCTCGCCAACATACGGGAGAGGCTGGCGCAGGCCTATGGCGCAGACCATCGGTTCGACATCCAGACGGGCCGCGAGGGCGGATTTGGTGTCGTGATCGAGATTCCGTTCCAGACCGAAGCAAGCCCCAAGGAAATTGCATGACGATCCGCACCATCCTCGTCGACGACGAGCCGCTCGCCATCCAGGGCCTGCAGCTGCGGCTCGAGCCGTATGAGGACGTCGAAATCATCGAAACCTGCCTCAACGGACGCTATGCGATCCGCGCGATCAAGACGCACAAGCCCGATCTCGTCTTCCTCGACATCCAAATGCCGGGGTTTGACGGCTTCTCGGTGATCCAGGGGCTGATGGAGGTCGAGCCGCCGCTGGTGGTGTTCGTCACCGCCTACATGGATCATGCGCTGCGCGCGTTCGAGGCTGATGCGGTCGATTATCTGATGAAGCCGGTCGATACCGATCGCCTCGCCGATACGCTCGACCGGGTGCGCCAGCGCCTCGCCGAGAAGCGTGCGGCCGGGGAGGCCGGGCGGCTGAAGGAAGTGCTTGCCGAACATGCCCCCGACGCGGTGGTCGAGATGCCCGATGGCCCGGATGCGCCGGCCTCCAACCGGTTCGAGAAGCTGATCAACATCAAGGATCGCGGGCAGATCTTCCGGGTCGATGTCGACACGATCGAGCGGATCGATGCCGCCGGCGACTATATGTGCATCTATACGGGCGACAACACGCTGATCCTGCGCGAGACGATGAAGGATCTGGAGAAGCGCCTCGATCCGCGGCGGTTCCAGCGGGTTCACCGTTCGACCATCGTCAACCTCGACCTCGTCAAGCAGGTCAAGCCGCACACCAATGGCGAATGCTTCCTCGTGCTCAATTCGGGCGCGCAGGTGAAGGTCAGCCGCAGCTACCGCGACGTGGTCGCGCGCTTCGTCCACTAAGCGCCCAGGACCGTACCAGCCGCGCACTGCGGCGCGTCGCTTTTCGTACCGCTAAGTCATGTTCGCCGGGTGCCCGCC
>JAQGKS010000146.1 GCA_028289965.1 Sphingomonas bacterium | reverse complement strand
GACGGCTGGCCCAATCCGAGCGCCGGCCCCGCGGCATCGGGCGCGGACATCGTCCTCGAACGGGCGCGCGTGTTCGACAATCTGCCCGAGGCGATCGCCGATTGCAGCGAAGTCTATGCCACGACCGTCCGTCGCCGCGGCCTGACCAAGCCGGTGGTGACGCCGGAGGAGGCCGCGCGCGCGATCCGCACCGCGCCGGGCAAGACCGCGTTGCTGTTCGGGCCGGAACGCGCCGGGCTGGAGACCGACGACGTCGCCGTTGCGCGCGCGATCGTCACCGTGCCGATCAACGCCGAATTCGGCAGCCTCAATCTGGCGCAGGCGGTGATCCTGCTCGCCTATGAATGGTCCAAGGGCGAATCGCTGGCCCAGCCGCCGGTCACCGAAATGCACCCGCCGGCGCCGCAGGAGGAGCTGGACGGGCTGATCGAGCATCTCGACCGGATGCTCGTCGACAGCGGCTATTTCTTCCCGCCTGATCGGGCGCCGGCCGTTCGCCGGACGCTGCGCGGCGTGCTCACCAAGCCGTCGTGGAGCACGCAGGAAATCCGCACCCTGCGCGGCGTGTTAAGCACGCTCGATCGCCCGCGCCCGCGCTGAGCGCACCGCCCCGCGCGCCGGGCGCGGCGAGTTGACAAAAACACGCTTGGCCGCCATAGGCCGCCCTTCGCAATTGGCCCCGCACCCCCGGTGAAGCGGCGGCCCTGCCGGACCCATGTCCCCTGGATGTTTGTCCTCCGCAGAGCGGTTCCGGGTATCACCGGCGTCGTTCGCGGCGCCAAACGCAATTGAGGAACTGGACATGACGAAGCGCACCAGCGCCAAGTATAAGCTCGATCGCCGCATGGGCGAGAATATCTGGGGCCGGCCCAAGAGCCCGGTCAACAAGCGCGAATATGGCCCCGGCCAGCACGGGCAGCGCCGCAAGAGCAAGGTGTCGGATTACGGCATCCAGCTCAAGGCGAAGCAGAAGCTGAAGGGCTATTACGGCGACATCACCGAGAAGCAGTTCAAGCGCTCCTACACCGATGCGTCGAAGATGAAGGGCGATACGTCCCAGAACCTGATTGGCCTGCTCGAGCGTCGCCTCGACATGGTGGTCTATCGCGCCAAGTTCACGCCGACCATCTGGTCCGCGCGCCAGCTCGTCAATCACGGCCACGTTCGCGTAAACGGCGTGAAGTGCAACATCGCCTCGCGCCGGGTCAATCCGGGTGACGAGATCACGCTGGGCACGAAGGCGCAGGAAATGGCGCTGGTGATGGAAGCGCAGAGCCTGTCCGAGCGCGACATCCCCGATTATGTCGCCGCCGACGGCGCCGCCAAGGTCACCTATGTCCGCGTGCCGTCGCTGGACGAGGTTCCCTACCCGGTGAAGATGGAGCCGAACCTGGTCGTCGAGTTCTACTCGCGCTGATCGGATCTTCTCCGACGTTACACGGAAGGGCGGTCCCGCTGGGGCCGCCCTTCTTCGTTGGGGTCAGCTGCCGCCGATGCCCATTGCGGTGCGCAGGAATCCATCGCTCTTGCGCAGCATCTCGGTGCGAGCCGCGGCGTCCTCGAGATAATGGTCGAGCTTGTCCCAGGTGACGAGTTCGTGCTTCACGCCGGCATCCTTCAGCCGGTCCGCCATCAGGCGCGACTCGCCGATCCCGACGTTGCGATCCAGCCCGCCGTGGAACAGCAAGACCGGCGCCTTGATCCGTGCCGCATTCTGCGCGGGGGAGCCCTCGCGGATATGCGGCCCGCTGCCGATATAATCCTGGACGACGGCGAAGTTCGACCAGCCGCGCGATTCCTCCTTCAAGGCGGCGAGATCGGTGACCGGCGCGATCGCCACGACCGCCTTGAACAGGGTCGGCTCGACCACCGCGGACTGGAGCGCGGCATAGCCGCCATAGGACCAGCCGACGATGCCGAGCCTGGCGGGGTCGGCGATACCCTGCGCGATCAGCCAGCGCCCGGCATCGACGACATCGCCGATCGCGACCTTCCACGAACGGAAGCCGTTCTGCTGGAACCACTCATCGCCATAGCCGCTCGATCCGCGGAAATTCGGCTGGAGCACGGCAAAGCCGCGTGCCGCATAGAATTGCGACAACCAGTCGAAGCCCCATTCGTCGCGCGCGTCCGGCCCGCCGTGCGGCAGCACGATCGCCGGCAGCCCCTTGGCGCTTTCCTTGCCCGGCGGCAGCGTCAGATAGCCCGGCACCAGCGTGCCGTCGGCGGCCGGATAGCGAATGGCCTTGACCGTCGCCAGCTTGGCGCCCTCGAGTTCAAAGCGGGCAGCAAGCAGGGTCTGCATTTGCCCCGTCTTGCGATCGAGCACATAATAAGCGCCGGGATCCTTGTCGCTGCCGGCGAAGACCAGCAGCTTGCCTTCATCGACGCTGGAATCGACGATCCGCGCCAGCGGCTGATCCGGCAGCGCGCGGGATAGCGAGGCCGACAGTTTCTGGATTTCCGGATCGAAATAGACCGGCTCGCGCTTGTCGGTGGCGTAGGAAACCCCGACCACCCGATTGCGCCGACCGATCCGGATCAGCCGATCCACGTCGACATCGGGCCGCGAGTAGACTGGCATCTCTTTTATCGACCCATCCAGCGCGACCGAATAGAAAGCCAGTCGCCCGTCTTTCTTCTTCAGCCCATAGGCGACGTTCTTGTCGTGGTCGACGGCATAGGGATCAAAGCCTGTGCCATCCAGCGCACTATAATCGCTCAGGTTTTCCCAGGTTCGCGATCCCGGCTTGCGATAGCTATAGTGGATCACGCCGGTATCGAGCTCGCTGCTCCGGCGCATCCGCCGGCCGCGGATCCGGATCGATCCGCGTCCGTCGCTGATATATTCGGTCGCTTCCGGGTCGGCGGGCTCGACCGGCTTGGTCGCCAGCGTGCGCGTGTCCAGCCGGTCGACCCCCAGCCCCTCGCGCGTCGATCCCAGGTGCGATCCGGTCCGGTCGTCGGCCAGATGATTGCGGGCCATCAGCACGGTGCCGTCTTCGTCGGGTAGCCAGTCGATCACCGTCCCGCCGCCCAGCTGGACACCGCGCGTATAAGCGGTTTCCCGGGTGCTGAGCATCTTTATATTGCCGCCGGTGACGTCCGCGCCGATGATCCGGGTGAACGGCAGCAGGATCCCGGCATCATCGACGACGCCGTAAGCGGTGCAGATGAGCCGATCGTTCGACACCCAGTTACACCTGGCCAGCCGTTCCGGCTTGCCGCTGGCGGTCAGCACGCGCGTCTGGCGCGCCCCCTCCTGCAACCCGAGAACGTACAGCGCGGCGCCCTGGCCGGCAGATGGCGTGATATAGGCCACTTTGGTGCCGTCGGGCGAAAGGCTGACCTGGCCTACCGACTCCCGCGCACCGAACCGGGCCGCATCGTCCATCGGCGGGTCTGCCGCCGCACACAGCAAAAACATCGCGGCGCCCGCCGCGCTCGTACGAAGAAACATGCCCCCTCCGCTCATCCCCGAAGCGCTCATTTGCGCCGCGCACACCGTCCCCCGCCATTGCGCCCGCGGCAAGCAACAACTTAGCCATATTGCCGAACAGCGTCGTGCGCTTGCACCCGCTGCGGTGCTTTGCCATGAGGCGCGATCCCCGCGCAGGGCCCGGCCGGATCGCACCGAAGAACCGCCCGGATCCCCTCATATCCAACGGAGCGACCGGACGATGACGCTACGGCAACCCGCCGAATGGGCCCCCCACGAATGGGTCTGGATCGGCTTTCCGAGCCATCCGGAGCTGTGGCAGGAGGATCTCGATCCGGCCCGCGCGGAGGTGATCGCCTTCGCGCGCGCGGTCCACGCCGACGGGCGCGGCGAACGGGTCCACCTGGTCGCGGCCGATGCCGAGGCTGCGGCGGCCGCCGAGGCGATGGCCGGCCCCGACATCCGGGTCGATCAGGTTCCGTTCGGCGACATCTGGCTGCGCGATACCGCGCCGATCGTCGTCACCGGCGGCGGGCAGCGCGAGGGGCGCGACTTCGGCTTCAACGGCTGGGGCGGCAAATATGTGCTGGATCATGACGACATGGTTGGCGCCCGCCTGGGCGATCGCGCCCGACTGCCGACGCGCCGCTGCGCCTGGATCCTCGAGGGCGGCGCGATCGACATGGACGGCACCGGCCTCGCGGTGACGACCGAGCAATGCCTGCTCAACCCCAACCGCAACCCCGGCCTGTCGCGGACGGAGATCGAGGCGCGGCTGAAGGACGAACTCGGCGTCGATCGCTTGCTGTGGCTGGGGGACGGCCTGGCCAACGACCATACCGACGGCCATGTCGACAATCTCGCGCGGTTCGTCGCGCCGAGGCGGCTGGCGCTTCCCGAGGCGACCGGGCCGGACGATCCCAATGCCGCAGTCTACGCCGATGCCGCCGCACGGGCGCGCGCGTTCGGCGTCGAGGTGGTCCACATCCCCTCCCCCGGCGCGGTCGAGCGCGACGGCGAGGTGATCCCGGCCTCCTATATGAACTTCTACATCGGCAACGCCGCCGTGGTCGTGCCGCAATATGGCGCGGCCAATGACGATGCCGCCGTCGCCGCCGTCGCCGCCTTGTTCCCGGGGCGCGAAGCGATCGGCTTTCGTGCCGATCACATCCTCACCGGCGGCGGCAGCTTCCATTGCATCAGCCAGCAGGTTCCTCGCATCGCCTGATGCAATGCCTATCTAGCCGTCAACGCAACGTCTGCTCGGGTTGGCCGGGGACGCACGGGAAAGCATGATGAACGAGATCACCGTCGGCACCCTCCAGCTCGCGCTCAGCGACGATGCGCAGGACAATATCCGCGACGTGACCGAATTGGTGCGCGAGGCCGCGGCCAAGGGTGCGCAGGTGATCCTGCCGCCCGAATTGTTCGAGGGCCATTATTTCTGCCAGGTCGAGGATGAGGGCCTGTTCGCCCGCGCCCGGCCGACCGAGGACCATGCGGCGGTCGGGGCGATGCGCGCGCTGGCGGCCGAGCTGAAGGTCTATATCCCGACGAGCTTCTTCGAGGCGGATGGGCCGCACCATTATAACAGCCTGGCGATGATCGATCCGGACGGCGCGATCATGGGCGTCTACCGCAAGAGCCACATTCCGGACGGCCCCGGCTATGAGGAGAAATTCTATTTCCGGCCCGGCAACACCGGCTTCAAGGTGTGGCCGACGCCGTCCGCCACCGTCGGCGTCGGTGTCTGCTGGGATCAATGGTATCCGGAAACCGCACGGGCGATGATGCTGATGGGCGCCGAAGTGCTGTTCTACCCGACCGCGATCGGCAACGAACCGCACGATCCGAGCCTCGATACCAGCCGGCTGTGGCGCCGCGCGATGGTCGGCCATGCGGTGTCGAACGTCGTGCCGGTGGTCGCCTCAAACCGGATCGGCACCGAAAATGGCATGAGCTTCTATGGCCATAGCTTCATCTGCG
>JAQGKS010000144.1 GCA_028289965.1 Sphingomonas bacterium | reverse complement strand
AGCAGATGAGCACGCCGACCGGGCCGATGTCGGTCTGGATCACGTCGACCGAATTGCCGCCCTTGATCTTCCACCAATAGGCCTCGTTCGGGGTGGGGTGGATCTTTTCCTGCGAATGGACCGATCCGTCGCGAAGGCAGACATAAGCGACGTTCTGGATCGTGCCGTCGGCGGTGCGCGTCGGGTGCGACCCCCCGACGATGTTAATGTTGTAGCGCAGCGCCATGCGCGAAAGTTCGCTGACGATCGGCGCGCGATGCTCGGTCATCCGATCGATCGCCTCGGCCGGCGTCAGATTCTTGGGCTCGAACGACAGCAGCGACATCGTGAACAGTTCGGGAAAGACGACGAAGTCGGCCCGGTAATCCGCCGCGACATCGACGAAATATTCGATATTGTGGACGAATTCCTCGAAGTTGCTCACCGCTCGCGCCTGAAGCTGGACCGTGGCGAGGCGGACGCTTTCAACGTGGCGCGGGACGCGGAATGCCGGCGGCTCGTTCGGATCGACATAGGGATTGCGCCACACCATATGGGCGGCGAAACCGCCCGACGGCTTGTCGAACGGCAGATATTTGGGAAGCACGCCGATCGGCGAGAAGCCGTTGCTCAGCTGGAAGCCGATCACCGGATCGCGGAGCTCGCCCTCGCGCACCTTGACGAGATAGTCGTCCGGCCCCTTCACCTTCGATTTGACGCGGGCATAACCCGGCATGCGGCCACCGAACACGATGCCGCGAAGCTCCAGTTGCTCGGCCAGCGCCCGACGCGCTTCGTAGAGACGCTTGCCGATGCGCAGACCGCGCTGGCGCTCATCGACCGCCATTTCGATGCCATAGAGCCAGTCGCCGGTCGCATCGTGGCGGCTGCCAAAGCCGTTGCCGGTGATCGTCGCCCAGTCGTGCGGCGCAAACGCGATCGCTTCATCGATGCGGGACGAGGCGCAATAGCCCACGATCGCCCCGTTGGAGACGGCGACGAACTGGCCTTCGGGAAAATTGTTGATCTGGCCGCTTATCTGGCCGGCGCTATAATTTTCGGCGTCGGGATAGGCGCGGCTGATCAAGGCGATGATGCCCGGAACGTCGGCGGGGCCGGCGACGCGTACTTCCAGCGTGGCGGGGCTCTTGGTGGGCATAGGGTGCTCCTGGTTCATTTGCCGCAGGGGGTCTGTGCAACCGCGAACGGGGTCAAGCCAATGGTCTCGGCCGGCGACGTCCCCCATGTGGGGAAATCGCTCAGCCGAGTTCCGGGAATATCTTCTCGACGGCGGCCGCCAGGTCGCTCGATCCAGCTACCAGGTCGAACCGATCGAGCAGTCGCCGCACGAGCAACGCCCGGTGCGGGCCGATGCCCGGCAGCGCTTCGAGGCGGGGCAGGTCCGGATCGGCGAGCCGGTCCGCGACGTCGCCGAGCGTGCGATGCCCGGAATTGGCCAGACTCTCGCGCAAGCCCGGTGGCAGTGCGGATTGGCGCACCGGAAGGTCGCGCGCCGATGCCTGCGGGCTGATCTTGCGAAGCCGCGTGATCGCAGCCTGCTCGCGCTTCAAGGCGCGTCGGATGTGGCACAGCTGGCTCGAGCTCAGGCCGAGCTGGCGACCGATCAGCCGATAGGAGCAGCCCGACGCCCGCAGTTCGCGCGCCTGTTCGAGGTTCAGCGCTGCCTGTTCGAAGGGGCTCACTATGTCGGGCTCGTCGTCGTTGAACGCGCCTCGCTGCCTGGCCGCAGTTCGGCGGCCGGACAAGAGGCTGTGTCAGCCCGGGCTGCGCAGCCCGGTCTCAGGCGTCGTTCGACCGCCGCTTGCGCGGGCCGACGGACAGCGCCGCTTCGCCAATCTCGGCCTCGCTCAGCGTCTCGCCGGTCTTCAGGTTGGTGATCGTGGTGCGCGCCTTGGGGACGCGCTCGTTGATCAGCCCCTGGGCGACGTGGATCGCGTCTTCATAGCGGTCTTCGGTGTGCGAGGCCGCTCTATCCGGGCCCTTCCGCTTGATCTGAAATGCCATATCGACTCCGGGATTTATGGAATGGAATAATGTCTTGCGCACGGCGAGGCCGAGCCGCTTTGGGGGCCGCCGAGGCGCTTGCCCGATGCCGCCGCGATCGGCAGACCGTGCTGGCGCTATCTCGACACGTGCCCGTCACCGGAAGGGGCGCGGCTAAAGGCATCGAGTGGTTCGAATAACGTATCAGCGGCCGGCAGCGGGCCCCGCGGGGCTCACTGGCAGGCGCTGATGCTCTGGCGCGTAGCCGAGACTTTTTTAGAAGTTGCGAAGCCGCGTCGGCGTCCGCTGCACGGCACCGGAGATCACTTTCGAGCCATAGGCCTTGGCGATCAGTACGCTTTCGACAGCATTGCTGGTGACGACGCGGGTGCCGCCCGACGCCAGCGGCTCGATCGCCGTGATGCGGACGTTGCGCTTCGCACAGGTCGCCATGACATGATCTTGCGTGGCGTTGATGTTGATCATTCTCGACATGTGCATCTCCAATCGATCGGGGAAAGAACTTCCCACGGCATGGCGGCGCGAGGATTGTCCCCGCGCCACCCTACGCCGATGAACGAGGGCGAACGCGCATCGGCGCGCTCGCCCTCAGCCATGTCAGGCCGACTGGAGGTTCACCGCGGACGTCTTGCCGCGGTTATCGGTCTCGAGCTCATAAGAAACCCGCTGGTCCTTATCGAGCGTACGCATGCCGGCGCGCTCTACGGCCGAGATGTGCACGAACGCATCGGCGCCGCCGCCCTCAGGCGCGATGAAGCCATAGCCCTTGTCGGCATTGAAGAATTTTACGGTTCCGGTGATCATATGGGTATCCTTTGTCCCATGCATGACGGGCATGCGCCACAGCGGCACATCCCGGCTTCGTGAAGCTACATAGGGAACAAGGGAAGCCGAAGCGGCCCCATATCCGTCGAATGCGACGTCAGCAGATCCTATATAGCATGATCGGCTCGAAATAGAAGTGGGCCGTGCAAATTCAGGGCACGCGATCACCTGCGGCTTCGCAAAGTGGCGTAGTGAGTACGCGTGCGGCCAATATTCCGCGATGGCGGACGATGCCGGGACGAGGTTTTCGGGGCGCGCACCGACCGAGAACAAGATAGCCTCACCAGCATATTCTTTTGGCGGGTTGCGGGCGGAATAATCGCGGTCGGCCGGCCAATTCGTCGCGCATCCGCGGGGATCCACCGGGCCGGCCGTTCCGACAGCCCCGCCGCGGCTCACGCCACCAGTGCGCAGCGGACCGTGGTGAATTTGCCGTCCTTCAAATGGTAATGGATCATCTGCTCCATCTCGATCACGTCGCCAGCCTGCATCGGATGGAACTGGCCGTAACCCTGATCGGCGAGCGCCTCGGCGGTGAGATCCTTCAGTGCCTCGATCCGCACCGTCGCTTCCAGCGCCATCAGCTCCTCGCTTGCGGCAAAGCGCCGCAGCGTGATCTGCTCGTCGACATGCGCATGGAGGAAGCCATAAAAGCGCTGCATGTCCTCGAGCGATCGGATCGTGACGCCGAAGAAGGAAAGCTCGGGATCGTCGGCGTAGAAGGCGAACACGCCGGCATAATCCCTGGCGTTGAAGCGGCGCAGATATTCCTCATAATGCTCACGCCCCAGCATAACCGCGTCCTCCTGTTGTCGCTCTCAGGGCTAGGCTTACGGTGTAAACCTGTCAACGAAGCGCCGGGTTGGCGTGCGCTTCGGATCAGGCCGCGGATAAATGCCGCATCGCCCCGACCCATTGGTCACAGCGCGGTGGAAATAGGGTAGGGGAGTGGCATGACACGATCCGCGACCGACATCATGCAAGAGATCATCTTTTCCTCCGTCCTCGATTCGATCGCGGCGCTGAAGACGGCATCGAAGGGGCTGCCCAACACGTTGCTGCGCGATATCAACGCGCTGCACGCAAACACCACCTTCGCCGATCTGCCGCCGGAGCTTCAGGCGGCGATCTCGACCAGTGTCCGGTCAGCGTTCACGCGGCTGTTAAAGGAGGGCTATTCGGTATACACCGGCCAACCGGCGCGTGAGGCCGCGCCGCGGCGCGGCATGCCCGATCGCTCGCCCCGCGCCGGCCCACCGCCGCGTCGCGGCAGCGATCCTGCCGGGCCGCC
>JAQGKS010000111.1 GCA_028289965.1 Sphingomonas bacterium | reverse complement strand
GCGGCGGAATTATAAAGTTCGGCGGCAAGCTCGACGCCGGTCGCGCCGCCGCCGACGATGGCGATGCGGACATATTCATCGCCATGGTCCGCCGCGCTCATCGCTCGCGATACGCGCAGGCAGTGGTTGAGGAGCTTGTTGCGGAAACGATCGGCCTGCTCGCGATCGTCGAGGAAGATGCAGTTTGCGCGCACGCCCGGCGTGCCGAAATCATTCGTCACCGATCCCATCGCCAGCACCAGATAATCATAGCGGATGGTGTGCGGCCCGATAAGCTCGCTGCCATCCTCGTCGCGCATCGGCGCGATCCGGATCTGCCGCGCCGCGGCGTCGACCCCCTCGAAGGTGCCGAGGAAATAGCGATAGCCCCAGCGATGGCAGTGGCTGCGATAGCCGACCTCGTCGAGATTGGCATCGAGCGAGCCGGCTGCGACCTCGTGCAGCAGCGGTTTCCAGATATGGGTGCGGTTGCGTTCGACCAGGATGATGTCGTGTCTGGCACGGCCATATTTCTTGCCGAGCCGGGCGGCGAGCTCGAGGCCCCCTGCGCCGCCGCCGACAATGACGATCTGCGTCTTGCGTTCCGCCACCCGTTCCTCCCGTGCCGGCATCTCAGCCCCCGCCAGCGGGGCGAGACTGCGCCGGATTTCGCCGGGCGGCAACCGCCGCGACCCCGGCATCGGCCGGAGTTCGGATCGGAGTTCGGATCGGTGTTCGGCAGTCGTCGCCGGGTTCGCACGCGGTCCCCGCCGATAACAGTTGGGACCTTTTGGGGCGCTGGTCGTTTCAAGGCATTCCCCCATTTGCAGAGGACAACGCCCGTGAGCACCACCGATGACATTGTCGTGCTGAACAACCTGATCAAGACCACGCTCGACAGCATGAAGGGCTATGAAGACGCCGCGAAGGATGCCGAAAGCACCCGGTTCGCGACGATGTTCGCCGACTTTGCCCGCGACCGCAGCCAGGTCGCCTCCGAGCTTCAGGCCGAGGTGCGTCGCCTCGGCGGCAATCCGGAGGACGATTCGAGCCTCCTGGGCGCCGCCCACCGGACGTTCATGGACGTCAAGCAGGCGGTCATGGGCAAGAATGACAAGGCGATCATCGAGGAAGTCGAACGCGGCGAGGATTTCATCAAGACCAAGTTCGAAACCGCGATGAAAGACGCCAGTCTCGCGCCGGGGACGACAGCGGCGATCTCAACGGCCTATAGCTCGGTCCGTGCCGGGCATGACCGGGTGAGCGCCCTGAAGCACAGCCTCGCCTGACCTTCCTGCGGCGCTCCGCTCGCCTGAGCGGGGCGCCGCACGGCCCCACGGCCGGCGGCGCACGGACCGACGGCGCACGACGGCGGCACGCGCTCTATGCGGCCTCGCCGCGACAGGTGACGCCAAGGTTGCGGATCGCCTCCGCCAGCCGGGCGCCGGAAAACGGCTTGGCCAGCACTGCCGTGCAGGCGTCGCGTGCGAAACGCTCGCTCAGTACATGTGCCTCACCCAGGCTGGTGATCAGCACCGGCAGGTCGATGTGGAGCGAGCGAAGCTCGGCGACGAAGGCTTCGCCGCTACGGTCGGGCAGTGCATGGTCGACGATCACCGCGTCATACCGCCCCTGCGCCGCGCGGATCTTGGCCAGTCCCTCGCTCGCGGTTCCAGCTTCCTCGGGCGTGAAGCTGGCGTTCGCCAGCGCGTCGAGCGTCAGCAGGCGAACCGTCTGGTCCGCCTCGACGACGAGGATGCGCCCGGTCCAGCCCGCGTCCAGAACGTCGCGCACCTTCTGCGACAGGCCCTCATAGGTGAACGGCTTGGCGATCATCTCGACGCCAAGACCGAGCTTGCCGCCATGGACGATCGCGTTGCGGGTATAGCCCGATGTGTACAGCACGCGCAGGCGCGGCTGCATCGCCCGCGCGGCGGCGGCCAGCTCGCTGCCGGACATGCCGGGCATCACCACGTCGGTGAAAAGCAGATCCAGCGGCTCGTCCTGGCGTTCCAGCAGGCGCAGTGCCGATGGGCCGTCATGCGCTTCCAGCACGCGGTAATTCAGCTCGCGCAGGCATTCGACGGTGTAGGCGCGGACATCGTCGTCATCCTCCACCACCAGCACCGTCTCGCGCCGGCGGCTTACCTCATGTCCGGCGGCAAGATGGGGTTCCTCGGCGACATTGGCGTCGTTGAGCAGCCGCGGCAGATAGATCTTGACGCTCGTCCCCTGCCCCTCTTCCGAATAGATGTTGATGTGCCCGCCCGATTGCTTGACGAACCCGTAGACCATCGACAGGCCGAGCCCGGTGCCCTTGCCGACCTCCTTGGTGGTGAAGAAGGGCTCGAACACCCGCGCGATCGTCTCCTTGGTCATCCCCTGCCCGGTATCGCTGACCGAGATCACGACATATTGGCCGGGTGCGACTTCGGCGTGCGCGGCGGCATATTGCTGGTCGAGCCGGGCATTGGCGGTCTCGATCACCAATTGCCCGCCATCGGGCATCGCATCGCGGGCATTGACCGCAAGGTTGAGGATCGCGCTCTCCAGCTGGTTGGGATCCGCCTCCGCACGCCACAGCCCGGGCGAGGTGACGATCTCGAGCCGCACCGTCTCGCCGAGCGCGCGGTGCAGCAGATCCGACATGCCCTGGACCAGCCGGTCGACGTCGAGCGGCTTGGGCGCAAGCGGCTGGCGCCGGGAAAAGGCGAGCAGCCGCTGAGTCAGCGACGCAGCGCGGTCCGCCCCCTTCATCGCATTGCCGAGCGCGCGGCGCGCCCGCGCATCGGTCACCCCCGCCGCTTCCAGCGCGCGCAATGCCATGTCGATATTGCCGGTGACGATCGTCAGCAGGTTGTTGAAATCGTGCGCGATGCCGCCGGTAAGCTGGCCGACGGCCTCCATCTTCTGCGACTGGCGCAGCGCATCATGGGCCTGTTCCAGCTCGGCGGTACGCTCCTGCACCCGCTGCTCGAGCGTTTCCTTGGCGCGCTCGGCCGCCTCGAACAGCCGCGCATTGTCGATCGCGATCGCCGCTTGCGCAGCCAGCCCGGTGATCAGCCGTTCGGCCCGCTCACCGAACACGCCCGCCGCGGAATGGCCGAAGAGCAGCCCGCCGATGATCTCGCCGGAACGGGACACGACCGGCACGGCGAGGTAGCTGCGCACCGGCAGATGGCCGGGCGGCATCCCCGCATTCGGGCTGTTGTGGCCGTAGCGCGGATCCTGCGTGATGTCGGCCGAGCGGACGATCGCCTCGCCATTGAAGGTGGGGGCGAACACCGCCGTGGGGCGCGGCATGCCGAACCCGTCGAACGCCGCGATCTCGGCGCCGGACAGGGCGTAGAGCATCATCCGCTCGCCCTGCTTGTCCTCTACATTGTAGAAAAAGGCGCCGAACTGCGCCGCGGTCAGCTCCACGCCGGCATCGACGACGCGTTTCACCACCGACGACACGTCTAGGTCGGCGGCAACCTGCGCCCCGGTCTGGTTGAGCACTTCGAGCGCATGCCGCTCGCTCGCCAGCTGCGCCATGCTGCGACCGAGCGCTTCTTCCGAGGCCCGTCGCGCGGCGATGTCGCGCACCTCGACGATCGTCCCGATCGTGTTCGACGCTTCGTCCTGGATCGGGCTGGCGGTGAAGGCTACCGGAAAGAAGTGGCCGTCCTTGTGCACGAACATTTCTTCGCCGCGGGTATTCCGACGCTCGGGGAAGGCGCGGTTGACCGCGCATTCGTGCAGCGGGAAGGGCGAGCCGTCGGGCCGGCTATGGTGGATCACGTCGTGCAGCGGGCGGCCTTGCGTCTCCTCGAACGTATAGCCGGTCAGCCGCTCGGCCGCCGCGTTCATGTAGGAACAATGCTGCTTGTCATCCATCAGGAAGATGGCGACCGACGCATTGTCCAGCACGGCCGACAGCCGCCGCTCGGTCTCCGACAGCCGCACCGCCTTGATGTCGCGCTCCGCCGCGAGCGCTTCCATCTCCGCGACCACCGCGCGCGCCTGGCGGCGCAGTTCCATCTGCTCCATCACCAGGCCGGCGAGGCCTTCGAGCAACGCGATCTCGTCCGCGGTCACCGCGCGCGGGGCGCGATCGATCACGCAGAGCGTGCCGAGATTATGCCCGTCCGGCGTGCGCAGCGGCACCCCGGCATAGAAACGCAGCCCGAACTCGCCCGCCACCAGCGGATTGGCGAGGGACCGCGCGTCGGTGCTCGCATCGGTGAGGATCCACGGCCCCTCGTGCATGATCGCCGAGGCGCACAGCCCCGGCTCGCGATCGATCTGGGCGACATCGACGCCGGGATGCGCCTTGAACCAGATCCGATCATGATCGACCAAACTGATGATCGCGATCGGCACGGAAAAAAGCTTTGCCGCCAGCGCGGCGATGCCATCGAACGCGCCGTCCGGCGGCGTATCGAGAATGCCGTACCGGTGCACGGCGGCGAGCCGCGCGCGCTCGTCAATGTCTGCAACCGGCAAATGCTGGCTCATCGCGCCCCGAGATCGTTGTTCTGGTTGGCAGAATGCCTAGCCGTTCTTGGGCGCAAAGGCTTCTCCTAATCCACCCATCCGCACGCGCGGCCGCATCGCCGCGCGCGTGCGACAAGAGCGGCATTGCCCGGCGCGCGGCGCGAAGTTGACGCGAGGCTGAACATCTTCCTCACGATTGCTTCATCCTGCGGGCGGCATAGCCCCGCCCTGTTAGCGACCACGGGCCCGGCCCGCCAACGATGGAGCGCCAGGATGATCATGCATCAAAGTCTCGGTTCGCACCGCCGCCC
>JAQGKS010000093.1 GCA_028289965.1 Sphingomonas bacterium | reverse complement strand
CAATCCGCGCCGCCTGCGATAGGCGGCTAAGCGACGGCGTGGCGCTCCATGAACCGTGCGACACGCCCTGATCCCCTGCCTGCGCTATCATGTGCGCCGGCCGCAATCGCCTTCCTGTGCGACGCCTTCGGGTTCGAACGGCAGGCGGTCTGTGCCGATTCGGACGATCCCGCCATCGTCCACCACGCGCAGCGGCTGCTGGGCGACAACATGATCATGCTCGGGTCGGACCCACCGGGGCTCGCCAGCGATCTGTATGGGTGGCGGACGCCCCGAAGCGGGCTGCATCACGATGTCGACCTACGTCGTCGTCGACGATCCCGACGCGCATCACGCGCCTGCGGCCGCGGCGGCGCCGAGATAACGAGATAATACGCCGCCCCTATGCCAAGGAAGGCTATTCCGGCCGCGGCCAGGGCGCGCGCGATTCCGAAGGCAATGTCCGGAGTTTGCGCAGCTACGATCCCTTCGCGGCCGGATAAGCGCGCGAGATCAGTCGAACAGGCTGGAGACCGAGCTTTCGTCGGCGATGCGGCGAATCGCCTCGGCCAGCAGCGGCGCGATCGTCAGCAGGCGGATATGCGACGCGCCGGATACCGCCTCGGGCGGGCGGATCGAATCGGTGATCACCAGTTCGCTCAGCATCGACCCCTCGACTCGCGCGACCGCCCCGCCGGACAGCACGCCGTGGCTGACATAAGCGACGACATCCTCCGCGCCGGCTTCGCGCAGCGCCGCGGCGGCGTTGCACAGCGTGCCGGCCGAATCGACGATATCGTCGACGAGGATGCAGAAGCGCCCCGCGACCTCGCCGATGATGTTCATCACCTCCGATTCGCCCGGGCGCTCGCGCCGTTTGTCGACGATCGCCAGCGGCGCGTTGTCGAGCCGCTTGGCGAGCGCACGGGCGCGCACCACGCCGCCGACGTCGGGCGATACGACCATCAGGTTGCGGCCGGCGAACCGCGCCTGGATGTCGGCCGACATCACCGGTGCGGCATAGAGATTGTCGGTCGGAATATCGAAGAAGCCCTGGATCTGCCCCGCATGCAGATCGACCGAGAGGACGCGGTCCGCGCCGGCGACGGTGATCAGGTTGGCGACCAGCTTGGCCGAGATCGGCGTGCGCGGCCCCGGTTTGCGATCCTGCCGGGCATAGCCGAAATAGGGGATCACGGCGGTGATCCGCTTGGCCGACGCGCGCTTCAGCGCATCGATGCAGATCAGCAATTCCATCAGATTGTCGTTGGTCGGATAGCCCGTCGACTGGATCACGAACACGTCCTCGCCGCGGACATTCTCGTTGATCTCGACGAAAATCTCCTCGTCCGCGAACCGGCGCACGCTTGCCGACGTGAGCGGGATTTCGAGGTAATCAGCGATCGCACCCGCAAGGGGAGCGTTCGAATTTCCGGCCAGAAGCTTCATCGCGCGCCCTCCCTCGACGCCGCGCCTCTTAAAGACCAGTCCTCCGCGGGGAAAGGGGGTGCGCGATAAGGGTAGCTGTGCGGGGGGTGGCCCGATTATAGCGCGTGCGTGACAGTCACCACCCGCTTCGCCCCCTCGCCGACAGGGCGCATCCATGTCGGCAACATCCGAGCCGCGCTCCAGAACTGGCTGTGGGCGCGCCGCAATGGCGGGCGTTTCCTGCTGCGGCTCGACGATACCGATGCCGAACGGTCGACCGCGGCATTCGCGCAAGGGATAGGCGACGACCTCGCCTGGCTCGGTCTCGCTCCGGACGAGGCGGTGCGCCAGTCCGACCGCGGCGCGCTGTATGAGGCGCGGTTCGCCGGCTTGCGCGATGCCGGCCGCGTCTATCCGGCGTATGAGACCGCGCAGGAACTGGATCTCAAGCGCAAGATCCTGCTCGGGCGCGGCCTGCCCCCGGTCTATGATCGCGCCGCGCTCACGCTCGACGATGCCGCCCGCGCCGCGCTCGAGGCGGAGGGGCGCGCGCCGCACTGGCGCTTCCGCCTCGATCACGACGTGCCGATCGCGTGGCACGACCTGATCCGCGGCGACCAGAAACTCGATCCCGCCCTGATGTCTGATCCGGTCGTTCGCCGCGCCGACGGCAGCTGGCTCTACATGCTGCCGAGCGTGATCGACGACATCGACATGGGGATCAGCCACGTCGTGCGCGGCGAGGATCACGTCGCCAACACCGCGCTCCAGCTCCAGATGTTCGCCGCGCTGGGCGCTGCCGTGCCGCACTTCGCCCATGCGCCGCTGCTCGCCGGGGCGGAGGGCAAGCTTTCCAAGCGGCTCGGCGCACTTGGCGTCGATGAACTGCGCGAGGCGGGGATCGAGCCGATCGCCATTCTCGCTTTCCTCGCACGGATCGGCACGAGCGACCCGATCGAGCCGGTGGCCGGGCCCGAGCCGCTGATCGCCGGGTTCGATTTCGCCCGGATCGGCCGGGCCCCCGCGCGCTTCGACATGGACGAGCTTGCCGCGCTCAACGCCCGGATCGTCCACCTGCTCGATCATCGCGCCGTGGCCGATCGCTTGCCGCCGGGGATGGACGCAGCGGCGTGGGCCGCGATCCGCCCCAACCTCACCACCGTCGCCGAGGCGGCGGACTGGTGGTCGGTGGTGGAGGGCCCCGTCGCGGCGCAAACGCCCGAGGAGGATCGTGAATTTCTCGGCGGCGCGGCGCAGGCGGCGGCGGAGCTGGACTGGGCGGATAACCCCTGGCTGGCGCTGACCGGGCTGCTCAAGGCGCAGACCGGGCGCAAGGGCAAGCCGCTGTTCCTGCCGCTGCGCCGGGCGCTGACGGGCCGCGATCATGGGCCCGAGATGGCGGCGCTGCTGCCGCTGATCGGGCGGGATCGCGCGATCGAGCGGCTCGCCGCCGCGGCGGGCTGGCGAGCGGGCGCCTGACGCCCTATCTTGGCGGCCATGGCCATCCTTCCCCGCCCAGCTTCCCCGCGCGCGCTGATCGCCGATCTCAGGACGTTCCTGGCGACGCGCCAGCGCCACCAGCTGCTGATCGGGCTGATCTCGCTGGCGATGCCGGCGGTGATCATCGCCGGTTTTTATCAGGATTCGAAGACCGAGCCGCCCAAGCCGCAAATGTATTTCCTGCCGAGCTGGCCGGCTGACCGCACGGATGCGGAGATCGTCGCCCTCCAGAAGATCGACCAGGTGAAAAAGGAAAAGGCGCTGGCGGAGAAGCGCGCTTCCTATCAGAGGCTCGCCAAGAAGCTCGGCATTGACTGATCCGGGCGGCGACGCCCGCTGGATGGCCGCCGCGATCGCGCTGGCCGATCGCGGGCGCGGCCGAACGGCACCCAATCCCAATGTCGGCTGCGTGATCGTCCGCGACGGCCGGGTCATCGGCCGCGGCTGGACCCAGCCGGGCGGGCGACCGCATGCCGAGGCGATCGCGCTGGCGGCGGCCGGCGAGGTGGCGGGCGCCGTCGTCTATGTCACGCTCGAGCCGTGCGCCCACCGCAGCCTGCGCGGGCCCGCTTGTGCCGACCTGCTCGCCGCCGCCGGCCCCGCCCGCATCGTAATCCCCCAACGCGATCCCGATCCCCGGACAAACGGCGAAGGGATCGCCCGGCTGCAAGCGGCCGGCATCGCCGTGACCGAAGGTGTCGGGGAGGAGGCCGCAGCCCGGTCGATCGCCGGCTTCCTCACCCGCCGGCGGCTTGGCCGGCCAATGGTCACGCTGAAGCTGGGCCTGTCGCTCGACGGCCGCATCGCCCTTGCCTCGGGCGAGAGCCGCTGGATCACCGGCCCTGAGGCGCGGGCGCACGCCCATCTCGAGCGCAGCCGCCATGAACTGATCGTCGTCGGCCGGGGCACGCTCGATGCCGACGTGCCGGCGCTGGACGTGCGCTTGCCGGGGCTGGAGCCGCGGTCGCCGGCGCGCGCGGTGCTCAGTCGAGGCGGCGGCGCCCCGGCCGGCTGGATCGCGCTCGCTTGCCCGGAGGATATCGCCGCCGCGCCGGCCGATCATGTGCTGGTGGAGGGTGGGGCCGGGGCCGCCGCCGCCTTCCTCGCCGCGGACATGGTCGATCGGCTGCTGCTCTACCGCGCACCAATCCTGATCGGCGCCGGCCGCCCCGCGCTGGGCGAAATCGGGCTGGATCGGCTGGCTGACGCGCATCTCCGGTGGCGGCTGCACGACTCGCGGATGCTTGGCAGCGACAGCCTCGAGGTCTACGAGCGCGTTCGGAGCTGAAATCACCCATGTTCACCGGCATCATCACCGATATTGGCAGGATCGTCGCGGTCGAGCGGCGCGGCGACCTGCGCGTGCGGATCGCCTGCGCCTACGACACCGACACGATCGATCTGGGCGCGTCGATCGCCTGTTCGGGCGTGTGCCTGACGGTGGTCGACAAGGGCGCCGGCTGGTTCGCGGTCGACGTGTCCGCCGAGACGCTGTCGCGCACCGCGCACGGCCAGTGGAACGAGGGGCTGCGCTTCAACCTCGAACGCGCGCTCAAGCTGGGCGACGAGCTGGGCGGCCACATCGTCACCGGCCATGTCGACGGCATCGGCGAGGTCGTCTCCGCCGCGCCGGAGGGCGATTCGCTGCGGGTGGTGATCGCCGCCGGTGCCGAGGTCGCGCCCTATCTCGCGGCCAAGGGATCGATCACCGTCGACGGCATCTCGCTGACGGTGAACGATGTCGAGGATCTCGACGGCGGCGGCGTGCGCTTCGGGCTCAACATCATTCCCCACACCGCGGCGATGACGACGCTCGACCGGATCGAGCCGGGCCGGGCGGTCAACCTCGAGATCGATGTCCTCGCCCGCTATCTGGGCCGGATGGAACAGCTTCGCGCAAGGAAAGCCGATGTCCGCCACGCGTAAGTCCGAACTCGGCCGGCTCCGCCACGCCTTCCTCTCCTCACCCGAGGAGATATTGGACGAGGCGCGCAACGGCCGCATGTTCATCCTGGTCGACGATGAAGACCGCGAGAATGAGGGCGATCTCGTCATTCCGGCGCATATGGCGACGCCGGATGCGATCAACTTCATGGCCAAATATGGCCGCGGCCTGATCTGCCTCGCGCTGACCAAGGAACGGGTCGACCAGCTCGGCCTCAACCTGATGAGCCGCCACAACGGGACGCGCCACGAAACCGCCTTCACCGTGTCGATCGAGGCGCGCGAGGGGGTCACCACCGGCATCTCGGCGGCCGATCGCGCGCGCACCATCGCGGTGGCGATCGACGCCTCCAAGGGCGCCGAAAGCATCGTCACACCGGGCCATGTTTTTCCCCTCGTCGCGCGCCCCGGCGGCGTGCTGATCCGCGCCGGGCATACCGAGGCGGCGGTCGACGTGTCGCGGCTGGCCGGGCTCAATCCGTCGGGCGTGATCTGCGAGATCATGAACGATGACGGGACGATGGCGCGGCTGGACGATCTCGTCTCCTTCGCCCAGTTCCACAGCCTCAAGATCGGCACGATCCGCGATCTGATCGCCTATCGTCGCCGCCACGATCACCTCGTCTCCAAGCGCACCGAGCAGCAGTTCACCAGCCGCTGGGGCGGCGACTGGACGGCGATGACCTTCCACAACAAGGCCACCGACACCGAGACGATGGCCCTGGTGAAGGGCCGCATCGATCCCTCCAGGCCGACTCTGGTGTGGATGCACAGCCTGTCGCCGTTCACCGATGCGTTCGGCGAGGTCTCCCACCGTTCCGGCCTGCTGTCGCGCGCGATGGAAATGATCGCCGAGCAAGGCACCGGCGTCGTCGTCGTCATCAACCGGCCGATGGCCAACGCCATGTCCCGCCAGATGGAGGTGCGCGCCAAGGGGCTGCCGCCTGCGCCCGAGGATATTGACGAGCTGCGCGATTATGGCGTCGGCGCCCAGATACTGAGCGAGCTTGGCGTGCATGACATGATCCTGCTCACCAACACGCACCACACGCTGGTGGCGCTGGAAGGCTATGGACTGTCGGTGGTCGGCGAACGGCCGATCGATGTGGAGGAACAGGGCTGATGGCGCGCATTCTTATCGTCGAGGCTCGCTTCTACGACCATCTCAACGATCTCCTGCTGGAAGGCGCGCGTGCGGCGATCGAGGAGGAGGGCCACCGCCACGAGACGATCACCGTACCCGGCGCGCTCGAGATCCCCGGCGCGATCGCGATGGCGGCGGAGACCGGCCGGTTCGACGGCTTCGTCGCGATCGGCGTCGTCATCCGTGGCGAGACCTTCCACTTCGAGATCGTCTCGAACGAAAGCGCGCGCGGCCTGATGGCGCTGAGCATGGACGGGCTGGCGATCGGCAACGGCATATTGACGGTCGAGAACGAGGCGCAGGCGCTGGTGCGCGCGCGGCCCGACGATGGCGACAAGGGCGGCGGCGCAGCCCGCGCCGCGATCGTGATGCTCGGCCTGAAGGAACGCTTCGCCGACTGAACGGATGATCGCCCGACGCGGGCGATCATCCGTGTTGGTCAGCGGCTCAGGCGGGGACGGACTCCGCGTGCGCCGGATAGTCGATATAACCGGTCGGTCCCTGGCTGTAATAGGTCGGCATCTCGGCCGTCGCGAGCGGCAGGCCGCGCGCGAAGCGGGCGGGCAGATCCGGATTGGCGATGAACGGCCGGCCGAAGGCGATCGCATCGGCTTCGCCGGCGTCGAGGGCGGCCTGACCGCGCACCTGATCATAATCCGAATTGAGCACCAGCGGACCGGCGAATACCGCCTTGATTGCCGGGGCGACAGGGGAGACATCGGCCGCGCCGAAGGTGCCGCTGGTGCCCGGCTCGCGCAGTTCCAGCCAGCTCACGCCCGCTTCCTTCAGCACCTTGGCGGCCGCCGGGAACAGCACATGGGGGTTGCTGTCGTTGACCCCTTGCACGGCGCCGTTGGGTGACAGGCGCACGCTCGTGCGATCGCCGCCCACCGTTCCGACCACCGCCTGCGCTACTTCGCCGAGCAGCCGCACGCGATTCTCGATCGGGCCGCCATAAGCGTCGTCGCGCAGGTTGACGCTGTCCCGCAGAAACTGGTCGATCAGATAGCCGTTCGCGGCGTGGATCTGGACGCCGTCAAACCCGGCGGCGATCGCGTTCCGCGCGGCGTGGACATAGTCCTCCAGCAGCCGAGGAATCTCGGCGACGTCGAGCGCGCGCGCCAGCTCGAACGGCTGCTTGCCGTCGTAGGTGTGCGCCTCGTCCGGGCCGGTCGTCGCCGAGGCGGAGACGGGCTGAACGCCCGTGATGCTCGAATGGACCATCCGGCCCATGTGCCACAGCTGGAGCACGATGCGGCCGTCGGCCTGGTGCACGGCGTCGGTCACCCGCTTCCAAACCTCGACCTGCGCGTCGCTCCAGATGCCCGGCGCATAGGGCCAGCCGAGCCCCTCGCGGCTGATCCCGGTCGCTTCGCTGATGATCAGGCCGGCGCTCGCCCGCTGGCGATAATATTCGATCATCATCTCGGTCGGCACATGATCGCGCGTCGCGCGACCGCGCGTCAGCGGCGCCATCAGGATGCGGTTAGGGGCATGAATCGCGCCGAGGCGGATCGGATCGAACAGTGAAGGCATAAGTCAGGACTCCATCCAACAATGACCCGAAAGATAGGAGGGAGGCGCGCGGATGCACCACCAAGGGTGATGAAGATTTCCTATTCGAGCGCCAAGCAGGCGCGGCGCTGGCACCGCCTGGGCTTGCGCCTTGCCCTGTTCCGCCCGGCGCTTATGCTACCGGACATGATCGATCAGCCGCCATCGCAGATGACCTTGGACGAACTGCGCCGCGCACTCGCGCCGCTGCTGCCGCAGGAGGCGGCGTTCGATGGCTGGGGCGACGCAGCGGTCGCGGCCGCGGCGCGCGCGCTGGGCGTACCGGCGTATCGGGCGCGCCTCGCCTTTCCAGGTGGCGCGATCGACATGATCGACGCCTGGTTCGAGGAAATCGATTTCGCGATGGCCGCCGCGCTGCCGCCCGAGCAGATCGCGGGCATGAAGATCCGCGCGCGAATCCGCGCGCTGGTGCTCGCCCGGCTGGAGGCGGTGGCGCCCCATCGCGAGGCGCTGCGCCGGGCGCTTGCCGTGCTCGGCCGGCCGAGTAAGGCGCGCCACGCGGCGCGGCTCGGCTGGCGCGCGGCGGACCGGATGTGGCGGCTCGCCGGCGACAAGGCGACCGACTTCAACCATTATAGCAAGCGCGCGACCCTCGCCGCGCTCTACGGAGCGACGATCCTCGCCTGGATGGACGATGAGAGCGAGGACTGGATCGAAACGCGCGCCTTCCTCGATCGGCGGATCGATGGCGTGATGCGGTTCGAAAAATGGAAGGCGCGGCTGCGGCCCGATCCGGAGCGGCATTTCAGCCCGGTGCGCTTTCTCGGGCGGCTGCGCTATCCGGCGGTGTGAGAGTCTTCTGGCGTCCCGGCCCCGTTATTGATAATCGCTCGCATCTTCTTACTTTTGGTCCGTGAGGAAGCGTGCGTCTCGATGAACTGCCGCTGCGCCAGCCCGCGCAGATCTCCGCGATCGACTGGAGCGTGCTGCGCCCCCGCGAGGGCCAGCGCCTGCGCGAGCTCGGCTTCGATGAAGGCGTGGCGATCGAGGCGATCCACAGCGGCCCGATCGGGCGCGATCCGATCGCCTGCCGGGTCGGCCGGATGACCGTGGCGATCCGCCGCGACCACGCGATCGCGATCACCGTAACGACGCTGGAGCCGGCATGAACGTGATGCCGCTCATCGCGCTGGTCGGCAACCCGAACGCCGGCAAGAGCGCGCTGTTCAACGCGCTGACCGGCGCGCGCCAGAAGGTCGGCAATTATCCGGGCGTGACGGTGGAGCGTAAATCGGGCCGGCTGGTGCTCGATGATGGTCGCCCGATCGAGCTGGTCGACCTGCCCGGCACCTACAGCCTCGATCCGGCAAGCCCGGACGAACAGGTGACGCGCGACGTGCTGCTGGGCAAGCAGGCGGGCGAACGGCTGCCCGGCGCCCTGATCGTGGTCGTCGATGCGACCAACCTCGACAATCATCTCCGCTTCACGCTGGAACTCGCCGAGCTTGGCCTGCCGATGGTGGTCGCGCTCAACATGGTCGACATGGCGAAGCGCGACGGGCTGCTGATCGATGCCGAGGCGCTGTCGCGGGAATTGGGCGTGCCGGTCGTGCCGACGGTGGCGGTGCGCCGGCACGGGGTGGATGCGCTGCGGCTCGCGATCGGCGAACTGGCGACCGATCGGGCCCGCTCGCCCGCCGCGCTCGACAAGGTCGATCTGTCCGTCCTCCAGCGCCGTGCCCGCGGGATTGCCGCGAAGGCGACGGTGGAGCAACCGGGCGGCCGCCGATGGACCCGCATCCTCGATACCGTCGCGCTGAACCCGATTGC
The DNA here is from genome assembly GCA_028289965.1 of Sphingomonas bacterium. Classification (GTDB taxonomy): domain Bacteria; phylum Pseudomonadota; class Alphaproteobacteria; order Sphingomonadales; family Sphingomonadaceae; genus JAQGLK01. Next base: position 1,672 of record JAQGKS010000093.1, on the reverse strand, counting down.
CGGGCCGCTTCTGCTCGCGGTGTTGATGTTCGTCATGTTCCAGGCCGTGTTCGCCTGGTCCGAAGCGCCGATCGGCTGGATCGAGACGGGTATCCTGGCGGTACAGGACCTGATCACCCAGGTGCTGCCGCCGGGGTTCGTCCGGTCGTTGCTGGTGGAAGGGGTGATCGCCGGGGTCGGCGCGGTGGTCGTGTTCCTGCCGCAGATCCTGATCCTGTTCCTGTTCATCCTGCTGCTCGAGGCGTCGGGCTATATGGTCCGCGCCGCTTTCCTGATGGATCGGCTGATGGCGCGGGTCGGGCTGTCGGGGCGGGCGTTCATCCCGCTCCTCTCATCCTTCGCCTGTGCGATCCCCGGGATCATGGCGACCCGCACGATCGACGATCCCAAGGATCGCCTGACGACGATCCTGATCGCGCCGCTGATGACCTGTTCGGCGCGGCTGCCGGTCTATGCCGTAATCATCGCCGCCTTCATCCCGGCGCGGCAGGTGGCGCCCGGCATCGGTTTGCAGGGGCTGGTGCTGTTCACGCTATATGTCGCCGGGATCCTCGGCGCGATGGCCGCCGCCTGGGTGTTGCGGCGGACGGTGGCGAAGGGCGCCAGCGCCGGCTTCATGATGGAAATGCCCAAATATCAGCTGCCGCGCATCCGCGACGTGCTGCTCGGTCTGTGGCAGCGGGCGTGGGCGTTCCTGCGCCGCGCCGGCACGATCATCGCCCTGGTCACGGTCGCCTTGTGGGTGTTGCTCAGCTACCCGAAGCCGCCCGCCGGCTATGATCTTCCGGCCATCGATTATTCGATCGCCGGGCGCATCGCCGGCGGGTTGGAGCCGATCGTCCGGCCGATCGGCTTCAATCGCGATATCGCGCTGGCGCTGATCCCGGCGATGGCGGCGCGCGAGGTGGCGGTGTCGGCGCTGGCGACCGTCTATGCGGTGGAGGCGGGAGATGAGGCGATCCAGGAACGCGGGCTGGTCGAGCGGCTGCGCGGGCGCTGGCCGCTGCCCACCGCGCTCGCCTTCCTGGCGTGGTTCGTGTTCGCCCCGCAATGCCTGTCGACCATCGCCGTCACCCGGCGCGAGACCAATGGCTGGCGCTGGCCGCTGTTCATGCTTGGCTACCTCTTCGCGCTGGCCTATCTCGCGGCGGGAATGACATTCTGGGCCGCGACCGCGCTCGGACTTTAGGAGCGGAAAACGCCATGGCTGGCAGCGTTAACAAGGTGATCCTCGTCGGCAATCTGGGGCGCGACCCCGAGTCGCGCAGCTTCCAGAACGGCGGCAAGGTGGTGAACCTGCGCATCGCCACGTCCGAATCGTGGAAGGACAAGGCCACCGGCGAGCGCAAGGAAAAGACCGAGTGGCATTCGGTCGCGATCTTCAACGACAACCTTGCCCGGATCGCCGAGCAATATCTGCGCAAGGGCAGCAAGGTCTACATCGAAGGCCAGCTCCAGACCCGCAAGTGGCAGGACAATAATGGCGCCGACCGCTATTCGACTGAGATCGTGCTGCAGGGCTTCAACGGCACGCTGACCCTGCTCGACGGCCGCGAAAGTGGCGGCGGCGGCGGCGGTGGCGGCGGTGGTTCGCGCGGCGGCGGTGCCGGCGGCGCATGGGGCGATGACGATCCCGGCTTCGGCGGCGGATCGGGCGGTGGCGGATCGTCCG
>JAQGKS010000089.1 GCA_028289965.1 Sphingomonas bacterium | reverse complement strand
GGCGTCGACGGAAAGGCGGTGCATTCGTCGAACGCCATGACGATGTCCGAGCCGAGCAGCCGCTGCACCTCCATCGACCGCTCGGGCGTCAGCATGTGCCGCGATCCGTCGAGATGGCTCTTGAAGGCGACGCCCTCCTCGCTCTTCTTGGTCAGGTCGCCGAGGCTCATCACCTGATATCCGCCGCTGTCGGTCAGGATCGGCCGGTCCCACCCCATGAACGCGTGTAGCCCGCCCAGCCGGGCGACGCGCTCCGCTCCCGGTCGCAGCATCAGATGATAGGTGTTGCCGAGGATGATGTCGGCGCCCGTCGCGCGAACGTCGGCCGGCTTCATCGCCTTGACGGTGGCGGCGGTGCCGACCGGCATGAAGGCGGGGGTGCGGATCTCGCCGCGGCGCATCTTGATGCTGCCGGTGCGGGCGGCGCCATCGGTGGCGTGGATGGCGAAGGCGAAGCGCGGTGCGGTCATGGCGACGCTTTGGCGCGCCGGCGCGGCGCTGTCGAGCGAGCGGTGGCGCGCGGCCAGTGCCGCCCCGTCCCCGCGCTGGCTGCCCGGCGGATTGCAGCGGCTCCGCAAGCGGGTACAAGACGCAGAGCTGCCGCACGAAGCCGGCGTTGCCACAGGAGGGGAAACCCATGCCGAAAAGCTTTCAGACGATGGCCGCCGCGTTGATCGCGTCCGTCACGCTTGCCGCGCCCGTGTCCGCCCGGACCAAGGCCATTCCCGCCGCGATCGCCGCCGCCGACCGACCCGCGGCCGACACGGCGCGCGACGCCGATCGCAAGCCCGCCGCGCTCCTCGCCTTTGCTGGCATCAAGCCCGGCGACAAGGTCGCGGACATCATCCCCGGCGGCGGCTATTTCACCCGGATCTTCGCCAAGGTCGTGGGCGCCAAGGGCCACGTCTATGCGGTCGTCCCCGCCGCGCTCGCGGCGCGGGCGCCCAAGGCGGCCGACGGCGTGAAGGCGATCGCGGCCGAGCCCGGATACAAGAATGTTTCGGTCTCGATCGTGCCGATCCCGACGATGGCGCCGCCCGGATCGCTCGACGTCGCCTGGACCTCGCAAAATTACCACGATCTCTACAACAATGCCCCGGCCGCCAGCGCGGAGTTGGCCGCCGGCGTGTTCAAGGCGTTGAAGCCGGGCGGCACGTTCATCGTGATCGATCACGCCGCGGCACCCGGCACCGACGATGCCGCCGCCAAGCCGCTCCACCGCATCGACCCCGCCAAGGTCAAGGCGCAGGTGATCGCCGCGGGGTTCGTTCTGGACGGCGAGAGCCCGGTGCTGCGCAACGCCGCCGATATGCATGACAAGCCGGTGTTCGATCCCGCGCTGCGCGGCCACACCGATCAGTTCACGCTCAAGTTCCGCAAGCCCAAGGCGTGAGGCTTGGCCGGGGCGTGCGGCGCACGTCCCGGCGAGACCTGATCGACCCCTTGATGGCGCGCCGCTTAATGAACCAGCGTGACGCCCTTGGGATCGACCCCGGCGGAGACGCCGGTCTTCGGCGCGGCGGCCGGCGCCGGCGGATCGAACAATTGCCAGCCGGCGGGGCCCAGCCGCTCGATCGGCTGGAAGCGCGTCTTATACTGCATCCGCGCCGAACCCTCGACCCAATAGCCGAGATAGACATAGGGTAGCGCCGTCCGCGCCGCGCGCAGGATGTGATCCATGATGATGTAGGTGCCGAGGCCGTCGCGCGCGCCCTCGCTCGTCTCGAAGAAGCTGTAGATCATGGACAGCCCGTCGCTCTGGTGATCGGTCAGGCACGCGCCGACCAGCCGGCCGGGCACGCCATCCACCGTCGGCTCGCGATATTCGACGACATAGGTGTTGACCGGCGTCTGCTCGATCATGTCGGCAAAGTCGAATTCGTCCATGTCCGCCATTCCGCCGCCGGGGTGGCGGGTGGAGAGATAGCGCCGCAGCAAGGCGAACTGCTCTTCGGTGGTCCACGGCTTGCACGCGGTGGCGACGAGATCGGAATGGCGGCGCAGCAATTTGCGCTGGGTCGCGTTCGGCTCGAACCCGCCGGCCACCACGCGCACCGAAACGCAGGCGGTGCAATCCAGGCAGCTCGGGCGATAGGCGACGCTCTGGCTGCGGCGGAAGCCGATCCGGCCGAGCGCGTCGTTGAGATCGCCGGCATTGGTGCCCGACAGCTCGGTGAATACCTTCCGCTCCGTCTTGCCCGGCAGATAGGGACAAGGCGATGGCGTGGTGACGAAGAAACGGGGGAAGCGAAACGGGGCGCTCACCAGCGATCCTCCATCACGCGGCCACCATGGCGCGCGCTTTCGCCGACTATGAAGGCTGAATAAACTTCTGAAAAGTGCGTTAACCAACGAAAAATAGGTTAAGCGCGGCAGCGGCCATATCTGCCGCGACCGCTCCTCAGGCGAGCTCGACCGGTGTGACCTCATATCCGTTGTCCGCCAGCGCCTGCATCAGCCGCTCCAGGTGCAGCCGATCGCGCGTCTCGCATTCGATGTCGGTGATCAGGCCCTTCGCCGGCAACGTCGAAAAGACGCGCTGGTGATAGACCTCGATGATGTTGACCTGCTGTTCATCGAACACCCGCGCGACATGATAGAGCGCCCCGGGCCGATCCTGCAGCTTGATCCGCAACCGCGCCAGCCGCCCCGACCGCGCCAGATCGCGCAGCAGCACGTTGGCGAGCAGCCGGGTATCGATATTGCCGCCGCACAGCACGATGCCGACGGTCTTGCCGGCCACCCGCTCGGGGTGGGACAGCAGCGCCGCCAGCCCGGCCGCGCCGGCGCCCTCGACCACCGTCTTCTCGATCTGCAGCAGCAGCGACACCGACCGCTCGAGATCGCGCTCGCTCACCAGCAGGATCTCGTCGACCAGCTCGCGCACGATCACCGAGGTGATCGCCCCCGGCTCCTTGACCGCGATGCCCTCGGCCAGCGTGTCCCCGGCGCATGGCAGGGTCAGCCCCTTCATCCGCGCATACATCGACGGATACAGCTCGGCCTGCACGCCGATCACCTCGATCGGGCGATCCTGCGCCTTGGCGACGGTGGCGCAGCCGGAGATCAGCCCGCCGCCACCGATCGGGATCACCAGCGTGTCGATCGAAGGCGCATCCTCCAGCATTTCGAGCGCGACGGTGCCCTGGCCGGCGATGATCACCGGATCGTCGAACGGATGGACGAAGGTCAGCCCCCGCTCGACCGCGATTTCCAGCGCATGCTCATAGGCATCGTCGAACCGCTCGCCCGACAGGATGATCGTCGCGCCATGCCCTTCGGTCTGCTGCACCTTCACCTGCGGGGTCAGCATCGGCATCACGATCGTCACCGGGATACCGAGCCGCGCGCCATGATAGGCGAGGCCCTGCGCATGGTTGCCGGCGGACGCCGCGATCACGCCCTTGTCCCGCGCCGCCTGATCGAGCTGGAGCAGCTTGTTGAGCGCGCCGCGCTCCTTGTAGGCGGCGGTGAACTGCTGGTTCTCGAACTTGAGCCACACCTCGGCGCCGGTCAGTTGCGATAGCGTGCGGCTGTGCATCGTCGGGGTGCGGATCACCGCGTCGCCGATCCGCGCCCGCGCCGCGCGGACGTCGGCGAGGCTGACCGGCAGGCCCGTGACGGGCGCTTCGTTCTTGGGGAGGGTGGCCATGATCGTTCGATCTCTAGCGGATCGGGGCGGCGAAATGAACCGGAATCGCGTGACGCAGCGGCGCGCGGCGGCGCTCGACTGCCGCTGGCGCCGCCTCGAAAACCGCCCTATGCGGCGATCATGGCAAGGATCAGCTTCATCGGCCTCGGCGTGATGGGCGCGCCGATGGCGCGGCACCTGCACGCCGCAGGGCATCAGGTCACCGTCTATAATCGCACGCGCGCCCGCGCGGAGGTGTGGGTCGCCGCCAATGGCGGCAGCATCGCCGACACGCCTGCCGCCGCCGCCGCCGATGCCGACGCGGTGATCGCCTGCGTCGGCGCGGACCCCGATCTGGAAGCGGTGACGCTGCGGCCGGACGGCTGCTTCCGGACGATGAGGCCGGGCACGCTGTTCGTCGATCACACCACCGTTTCCGCGCGGATCGCGCGCCAGCTTGCCGCCGAGGGCAAGGATCGCGGCCTGCTCGTGCTCGATGCGCCGGTCTCGGGCGGTCAGGCGGGAGCGGAGAATGGCACGCTGGCGATCATGTGCGGCGGCACCGCCAAGGCGTTCGCCGCGGCCGAGCCGCTGATCCAGGCCTATGCCGGGCGGATCGTCCATGTCGGCGGCGCGGGCGCGGGGCAGCAGGCCAAGATGGTCAACCAGATCTGCATCGCCGGTGCGATCCAGGGCGTCGCCGAAGGCCTTCGCTTCGCCCAGAACGCCGATCTGGATGTCGCAAAGGTGTTCGAGGCGATCTCCGGCGGAGCGGCCGCCAGCTGGCAGATGATCCATCGCTGGAACACGATGGCCGAGGACAGCTTCGACTTCGGCTTCGCGGTCGATTGGATGCGCAAGGATCTCGGGCTGGCGCTGGAGGAGGCGCGCGCGAACGGCGCCACCCTCCCGGTCGCGGCGCTGGTCGATCAATTCTATGCCGACGTGCAGGCACTCGGCGGCAACCGCCAGGACACCTCGGCGATCGTCCGGCGCCTGCCACGATGAAGCGCATCGCCGGCGCGCTCGCCGCGCTGCTGCTCGCCGAGCCGGCCCTGGCCGACGGCCTCGTCGAGAACGTCAACGGCTATACGCTCGACGCCAAGGGCCGGCTCGAGCGGTTCGGCGGCCTGCTGATCGGCGCGGACGGGCGCGTCACCAAATTGCTCGACCGCAAGGACAAGCGGCCCGAGAAGCTCGACTTCCGGCTCGACGGCAAGGGCCGCACGCTGATCCCCGGCCTGATCGACGCCCACGGCCATGTCATGGCACTGGGTTTCCAGGCGCTCCAGCTCAACCTGTTCGACACCAACACGCTGGCCGAAGCGCAGGCGCGCATCGCCCGTTATTCCGCCGAGCATAGCAGCCCGGCCTGGGTGCGCGGCGGCGGCTGGAACCAGGAACGGTGGGGCCTCGGCCGCTTCCCGACGGCGGCCGACATCGACGCGGCGGTGCGCGACCGGCCGGTGGTGCTGGCGCGGGTCGACGGCCACGCCCTGCTCGCCAATTCGGCTGCGATGGCTGCGGCGGGGATCACCGCCAAGACGGCCGACCCGGCGGGCGGACGAATCGAGCGCGACGCCAAGGGCAACCCGACCGGGCTGTTCGTCGATGCCGCGCAGGATCTGATCGAAAAGGCCGCGCCCCGGCCGCTGCCGCGCGAACGCGACGCCGCCTTTGCCAAAGCGCAGGAGATATTGCTCGGCTTCGGCATCACCGCCACCGCCGACATGGGCACCTCGGTCGATGACTGGCAGGTGATGCGCCGCGCGGGCGACGCCGGCACGCTGCGGGTGCGCGTGCTCAGCTATGCCGCCGGGATCGATCCGATGATCTCGGTCGCCGGGACCGCGCCGACGCCGTGGCTCTACGACAGCCGGCTGCGGATGATCGGCGTCAAGCTCTATGGCGACGGCGCGCTCGGCTCGCGCGGAGCGTGGCTCAAGGCGCCGTATGCCGATGCGCCCGGCCAGCGCGGGCTCCAGCTGCTCGACGATGCCAAGCTGCGCAACCTGATGAGCCGCGCGGCGATGGACGGCTTCCAGGTCGCGATCCACGCGATCGGCGACGCCGCCAACGCCCAGGCGCTCGACGCGGTCGAGGAGCTTGCCGAAACCTATAAGGGCGATCGGCGCTGGCGGATCGAACATGCCCAGATCGTCGATCCCGCCGATCTGCCGCGGTTCGGGCGCAACGGCATCATCGCCTCGATGCAGCCGGTCCATTTGACGTCGGACCGGCTGATGGCGCAGGCGCGGCTCGGCCCCGCCCGCCTGACCGGCGCTTATGCGTGGAAGTCGATGCTCGATGCCGGCGCGCGGCTCGCCTTCGGATCGGACTTTCCGGTCGAAAGCCCTGATCCGTTCGCCGGCATCGCCGCCGCGATCAGCCGGGAGGATCCCGCCGGCCAGCCCGCCGGCGGCTGGATGCCCGAACAGCGGCTGAGCTTCGCCGAGGCGCTGGCTGTCTTCACCAGCGGCGGCGCCTATGCGGCGCGCGCGGAGGATCGGCTGGGCACGCTCCAGCCCGGGCGGATGGCGGATTTCGTGCTGATCGATCAGGACATTGCCGAGGCCGCGCCGGGCCAGATCCGTGCGACCAAGGTGCTCGAGACGTGGATCGGCGGCAAGCGCGCCTGGGTCCGCAAATAGGCGCTAGAGCAGCCTCACAACATCGCCGACGCGGATGATCCCGGTGCGCGCGGCGCTGGCATAGATGCCGATGCGATTGTCGAAACCGCGCGCGACCGTCTTCATGATCCCGGGTGATCGCACGCCGGTATCGGGATCGATCGTGACGACCACGCACCGTTCGATCGGCTCCTGAAGCGACAGTCGCGGGCCCTCCTCGCCCTCCCCGAACGCCAGCGTCCGTTCCGCCCAGGCATTTTCGCGCATGGTGCTGTCGATGACGATGTTGATGCGGAACCGGCGCGGATCGACATGGGCGCCGCGCGCGGCGTCGAGCGCCGCGTGGGTCGCGGTGCTGACGATCGATACCGGCGCATAATCGAAGACACCGCGGCCGCTCTGCATCAGTTCCAGCGGGCCGCCGGCAGCCTCCGCCAGCCGGGCCTTCAGCTCCGGCGCATCGAGCCTGAACCTCTCGCCGTCCGGCGTCGTCACCTCGACGGGTGCGTTTCGGGGATCGTCGGGGTCGCGGAAGGCGGCGCGGTATCGCACCATCTCGCTCAGGTCGCGCGCGGTGAACCAGGGGAAGCGGCTCAGGCTGCCGGCGTGATGGAAGCCATATTGCCGATCGCCGGCGATGCCGCGCCAGCCGAGCGCCACCGCGTCGAGCGGCTCGCCCGCCATCGACTTCACGGGAAAGCGCCACAGCCCCGCGACGCGGCCGACGCTGTCACTCATCTGCGTGGGGGCGCAACCGGCTCAGCTCGCATATTTGACCGAGCAGCCATACGCGCGGGTCTGCGCCACCGCCACCTTGCGGCCGGCCTTCATGTCGGCCAGCGCGGCCAGCACATGGTTGCGCGCGCTGGTCACGTCCGCGGGGTTGGCGGTCGGCTTGTCGTCGATCGCGCCGTGGTAGACGAGCGTGCCGGTACGATCGATCACGTACATTTCCGGCGTCGCCTTTGCCGCATAGGCCCGCCCGGCAACGCCTTGATGGTCGAGCAGATAGGCCGTCGGCATCGCCTTCTGGCTGCGCACGAAGCCGTTGGCGCCAGGCCCGTCGAGGTGGCCCTGCTTGCCCGCGGCGCCCGAATTGACGGTCAGCCACACCACGCCCTGCTTGCGCGCGGCGGCCTGGCTGCGCTGCATGTTGCCGCTGTTATAATGCTTCTGGACGAAGGGGCAGCCGGGGTTGTTCCATTCGACCACCACCGTCTTGCCGCGATAGTCGGACAGCGCCACCGCTTTGCCGTTGCTGTCGGTCAGCCGGAAATCGGG
>JAQGKS010000086.1 GCA_028289965.1 Sphingomonas bacterium | reverse complement strand
TGGCGGCTGGCTGCTCGCCGTGGTCGACGAGGCGGTGGGCGACGGGTTCAAATCGGCACTGTGGGTGATCGAGGCGGACGAGGTTGCCAAGGGGCCGATCGCCAAGGTGCCGATGCCGGTGCCGCTCCGCCCGCAGGTCCATGGTTGGTGGGTGCCGGCCGCCGAGCTGGAAGCGGCGGCCGCGGCGGCGGCCTAGTCCTATCGCATCCGTGCTGCTGCTCCGGGTGTCCGAATTGACAGGGCGACCGCTCCCTACGGAGCGTCGCCCTGTCGCTCGTGGCCGCCTCGGCTCAGGTCAGATCGTCCATGCCGATCACCGTGCCCTCGCTGGCAGCCTTGTTGGCGGCGCGGCGTAGCGCCTCGATGTGCAGTCGCCCTTCGGTTGGCTGTTCATCCGGCAGCGCGGCCAGGCTCGCTTCGTAGATTTCGCGAAAGTCCTCCGCAAACTCCGGGTGGGTCAGGATCAGCGCCTTGTTCGCCCGAATCCCGGCAACGGTCTTCTCGCCCACCTCGTCCGGGTCCATGCCGAGGTCGAAGGCGGTCGAGAACTGCCGGAGCACATCGGGATCGACCTCGCCGAGCCCGCTATTGGCGAACGCGTCGGGGCGGCGCATCGCCGAATCCCAGGCGTTGGTGCGGGTCAGCCCCGGGCACATCAGCGACACGCCGATGCCGAAGGGCGCCAGATTGTAGCGCAGCGATTCGGTCAGCCCACGCACCGCGAACTTCGATGCGGTGTAAATGCCGGCCTGTGGCCCCGACAGATAGGCGGCCATCGAGGCGACGTTGACGATGTGGCCGCCCTCGCCATGCGCCTTGATCTTCGGGATGAAGCTGACCTGGCCGTTGACGACGCCGCCGAAATTGACCCCCATGATCCAGTCATAATCGGAATAGGTGGCCTCGTCGGTCGGCCCGAACACGCTGACCCCGGCATTGTTGACGAGGATGTGGACCTTGCCGAAATGGCGCTCGACCAGATCCGCCGCCGCGGCGAACTCGGCGCGATCGGCGACGTCCAGCCGCACCATCAGCGGCGCCTCGAAGCCATTCTCGATGAACCAGGCCGATGCGGCGTCGCGATGCGCCTCGTTGCGGTAGCTGAGCGCGAGGCGGCAGCCGGCGCGCGCCAGCGCCTTGCCGATGCCAAGCCCGATACCCGACACGCCACCCGTGACGAACGCCGTACGGCCAACCAAATCCTGCATCCCTGCCTCCGTTGCCATCCATGTTCGGCCGGGATGGTCGATCCGGCACGGTTGACATGGCAAAGCTGCGCGCCATGGTGAAGCGAAATCATAACGTGCGTGAGGATGTGCCTTGAGCAGACTGGATGGCGAAGTCGCACTGGTTACCGGCGGGGGCCGCGGCTTTGGCCGGGCGATCTGCGAGGCGCTGGCCGCCGCGGGCGCATCGGTCGGCATCATCGCGCGCAGCCGCGGCCAGATCGAGGAGGTCGCCGCCGCGATCGAGGCCGCCGGCGGCAAGGCGATCGCGATCCCCTGCGACGTGACCGATCGCGCGCAGGTGGCCGATGCCGTCGCCGCGGTGGAGCGGCGATTTGGCCCGGTCACCTTCCTCGTCAACAATGCCGGCATCGCCGGTCCCTATGGCCCGATCGCCGATACCGATCCCGATGCCTGGTGGGCGGCGCAGAAGGTGCACCTCTATGCCCCGATGCTGTTCACCAGCGCGGTACTGCCGGGGATGCTGGCGCGCGGCGGCGGGCGGATCGTCAACGTCGCCAGCCGCGCCGCGATCATGTTCCAGCCCGGGCTGTCGGCCTATGTCGTGGGCAAGGCGAGTCAGGTGAAGCTGACCGAACATCTCGATGCCGAAACGCGCGACAAGGGGGTCCGCGCCTTCGCGATCCAGCCCGGCGACGCGCCGACCGACTTTGCCTTTGCGACGATCAACGATCCCGGCGCCAAGGAACATCTGCCCGGAATGATCGAATTGCTCGGCAAATGGGTCGAGGATGTCGATCCCGCCCCCGTCCTCGCCAAATGCGCCGACAAGGTCGTGGAGATCGCGCAAGGGCGGTGGGACCGGGTCGCCGGCCAATATCTCGACGTCGACTGGGACTGGGCCGAAACCAAGGTCGAGGAGCGCCAGACCCGGCACGACTGATCGGACCGGCCGCGCCGCCCCCTTTCATCCGCCGCACCGGCCCGGTATGGCTCGGGCGGCAGGTGGCGCGGAAGCCCTGCCGGCTGTTTCGCGAGCGGCGCACCCGCCCTGAATTCTATCTTCCGACGGAGAGATGTCTTGGCCGAAGGTTATGATACCGAACTGAAGCTGTTCATCGACGGGGAGTGGATCGGCGCGGAAGGCCGCGACACCCACAAGGTCGTCAACCCGGCTACCGGCGAGACGCTGGGCGAGTTGCCGCTGGCGACGCCTGCCGACCTCGATCGGGCGCTGGATGCGGCGCAGCGCGGCTTCAAGATCTGGCGGGCAACCTCCGCCGACCAGAAAGCGGCGGTGCTCTACGGCGCCGCGCAGTTGCTGCGCGAGCGCACCGACAAGATCGCCCGGATCGCCACGCTGGAAGAGGGCAAGACGCTGCCGGAAGCGCGCGGCGAGCTGATGATGGCGATCAACCTGTTCGAATTCTACGCCGCCGAGGCGAAGCGCATCTACGGCCGCGTCCTCGTCCGCCCGTCGGGCACGCTCAGCCGCGTGATGAAGGAGCCGGTCGGCCCCGTCGCCGCTTTCTGCCCGTGGAACTTCCCGATCGGCAATCCCGGCCGCAAGCTGGGCGCGGCGATCGGCGCGGGTTGCTCGATCATCATCAAGCCGCCGGAGGAAGCCCCCGGCTCCGCCATCGAAGTGCTCAAGTCGCTGCTCGACGCCGGCCTGCCCAAGGAAGTGGCGAGCATGGTGTTCGGCGTGCCGGACATGGTCTCGCGCCACCTGATCGCGTCGCCGGTCACCCGCAAGGTCAGCTTCACCGGCTCGGTGCCGGTCGGCAAGCATCTCGCCAAGCTCGCGGCCGAGAGCATGATGCGCACGACGATGGAGCTTGGCGGCCACGGCCCCGTGCTGGTGTTCGACGATGCCGATGTCGAGCGCACGCTCGACATGATCGTGCCGCACAAGTTCCGCAACGCCGGGCAGGTCTGCGTCTCGCCGACCCGCTTCTACGTGCAGGAAGGCATCTACGATCGCTTCGTGAAATCCTTTACCGAGCGGACCGAGAAGCTGACCATGGGTGACGGCCTGGTCGCCGGCATCAACATGGGGCCGATGGCCAATCCGCGCCGGCCGGACGCGATCGAGGCGTTCGTGCAGGATGCCGTGAAGGTCGGCGCGCGCGTCGCCACCGGCGGCGAGCGTGGCGGCGGATCGTCCGACGGCGGCTTCTTCTTCCGCCCGACCGTGCTCGCCGACGTGCCGCTCGAGGCGCGGATCATGAACGAGGAGCCGTTCGGCCCGGTCGCGCTGATGCGTCCGTTCAAGACGTTCGACGAGGCGATCGAGCAGGCCAACCGCCTGCCGTACGGGCTGGCCGCTTATTGCTTCACCGAGAATGGCCGCCGCGCGCTGCTGCTGGGGGATGCGATCGAAAGCGGCATGGTCGGCATCAACACCGTCGGCATCGGCGGCGCGGACTCGCCCTTTGGCGGCGTCAAGGATTCGGGCCACGGATCCGAGGACGGCCCCGAGGGTCTCGAGGCGTGCCTCGTCACCAAGGCGATCCACCAGGCATAAGCAAACCGCCAAGCCGGCGACGGCCGGCCTCGCCCCTGTTCGCGCCGGCCGTGCCGGCGGGCGGAGGGGCCGGCCCGCTCTCGTCGATCTGGCGACGAAAGGATGTAGCACATGACCGAATTGAAGACCGGCGGCGCGCAAGGCTATCTGCGGATCGCCACCGAGGAGGCGTTCATCACCCAGGACGTGCTGAACGCCTATATGCGGCTCGTCGCCGAGGGCTATGACGATCCCGGTTTCCAGAGCCTGTGGGGCTTCTATTCCAGCTCGCCATCCGAGCGCGGGCACAAGATCCGCGACGGGCTGCTGTCGCTCGGCGAGCAGCGCCTGTCCGACATGGACCGGGCCGGCGTGGACAAGGCGATCATCGCCCTCACCGCCCCCGGGACGCATGTGTTCAAGGCCGACGAGGCCAAGGCGCTGACCACCGACGCAAACGATCAGCTTGCCGCCGCCTGCCGCGCGCATCCGGATCGCTTCATCGGCATGACCGCGATCGCGCCGGTCGATCCGGTCTGGTCCGCGCGTGAGATCGAGCGGGGCCACAAGCTCGGCTTCAAGGCCGTCATCCTCAACGGCCATGTCGAGGGCGAATATACCGACGACGAGAAGTTCTGGCCGATCTTCGAGGCCGCCCAGGCGCTCGACACGCCAATCTATCTCCATCCGCAGGGTCCGTCGAAGGGGCTGATCGGGCCGCTGCTCGAGCGCGGGCTGGACGGCGCGGTGTTCGGCTTCGGCGTCGATACCGGGCTCCACCTGCTCCGCCTGATCGTGATGGGCGTGTTCGATCGCTTCCCCAATCTGAAGCTGATCGTCGGCCATGGCGGCGAGGCGCTGCCTTACTGGTCGTACCGGATCGATTACATGCACCAGGCCGGCGTCAAGTCGAACCGCTACGAGTTCCTCAAGCCGCTCGAACTGGGCAAGGTCTCCAACTACCTCAAGCGCAACGTCTACGCGACCTTCTCGGGCATGGCGTGGGAGCCGGCGATCCAGTTCAGCAAGACGGTGCTGGGGAGCGATCGGATCATGTACGCGATGGACTATCCCTATCAGTATGAGCCCGAGGAAGTCGCCGCCCAGGACGCGATGGACATGAGCCTGGAGGACAAGCGCGCCTTCTTCCAGACCAACGCGGAACGCGTGTTCAACCTCTGATGGCCAGCCAACCGTCCCCCGCCCATCCGGAACTTGCCGCCCCCGGCGATCGGCTGGGCGGCGGGCGCAGCTGGTATGTATTGATCCTGCTCACCCTCGTCGCAGCGGTGAGCCTGCTCGACCGCCAGGTGATCACCATCCTGGCGGTCGACATCAAGCGCGACCTGGGGCTGAATGACAGCGAGATCGGGCTGATCTACGGCACCTTCTTCGCCATCTTCTATGCCTTGTTCTCGATCCCGCTCGGCCGCCTCGCCGATGGCTGGATCCGCACCCGCCAGGTGGCGCTGTCGCTGACCGCCTGGTGCGGCGCGACGATCGCCTGCGCCTTTGCCGGCGGCTTCGGTTCGCTCGCGCTGTTCCGCGCCGGCGTCGCCGTGGGCGAGGCGGGCTCCGGCCCGGCCGCTTATTCGATGGTGTCGGATCTCTTCCCCAAGTCGCAACGGGCGACCGCGATGGCGGTCTATGGCATGTCGGCCGCGATCGGCACCGGCCTGTCGATCGCACTGGGCGGCCTCGTCGTCGATGCCTGGAACAACGCGTTTCCCGGCGGCCACGGCTGGTTCGGCCTGGTCGGCTGGCAGGCGGCATTCATCGCCGCGGCACTGCCCGGCTTCGTCTTGGCCTTGCTGATCCTCCTCGTCCGCGAACCGGTGCGCGGCCTTGCCGACGGCATCGTCCAGCCGGGGGTTCCCCACCCCTTCCGCAATGCCGCGCGCGAGATGATGGCGGTGATCCCGCCGCTGTCCTTCGTCAACCTGCGGCAGATGGGCGCGACCCGGTCGGACTGGACGCGCAACCTGATCTTTCTGGCGGGCGTCTTCCTGTTCATCGTCGTCGCGACGATCGCGTCGCATGCGATCACCCCGGCCGACCGGCTGAAGGTCTATACCGAGATCGCGGGCATCCGCGTCACCAGCCACCTGATCCAGTGGGCGGTCGTCGGTTTCGGCAGCTACGCCGCGCTCAGCTGGATCCAGGCCCAGCGGCTGCGCGATGCGCCCGCCTTCGCGGTGATGTGGTCCAGCCCGGCATTCGTCGCGATGCTGGTGATCGGCGCGTTCAATCTGATGGTCAATTACGGCTACACCGCGTGGGTCGCGCCCTATGCCGTCCAGCATTACAATGCCTCGCTGGGCGAGGTAGGGTCGAAGATCGGGCTGGTCGCGATGTTCTCGGGCGGGCTCGGCACGCTCGCCGGTGGCCTGATCGGCGATCGCCTGCGCCGCCGCTCGCGCGTCGGCCGGCTGTGGATGCTGGCTTTCTCCACCGTCCTGCCCCTGCCAATGGCCTTCGTCACCTTCGCCCAGCCGTCGCTCGACAGCTTCGTCCTCTGGTTCCTGCTGTCGAGCCTGATCCTGACCGGCTGGCTGCCCTGCTGCATGGCGACGCTGCACGATCTGGTCCTGCCGCGGATGCGCGGCACCGCGACCGCGATCTTCTACCTTGGCGCGACGATCTTCGGGATGGGCACCGGCCCCTATATCGTCGGGCTGGTCAGCGACACGACCGGCTCGCTCGGCGGTGCGATCCTGACGATCTATTCGGCATCGGTGGTGGTGTGGATCGCGGTGTTCGTGGGGATGCGCTACCTCGTCCGCGATGAGGACAGCCTGATCGATCGCGCACGCGCCGCCGGAGAACCGATCTGATGAAGGGCACTGCAATCCCCGCCGGAGCCGCGGTCAAGCTCGGCGGGGCGGCCAGCTGGTACATGCTCGTGCTGCTGACGATGACGGCGGGGGTCAGCCTGCTCGATCGCCAGATCATCACCATCCTGGCGGTCGACATCAAGCGCGACCTGAACCTCAACGATACCGAGATCGGGCTGCTCTACGGCACCTTCTTCGCGATCTTCTACTCGCTCTTCTCGATGCCGCTCGGCCGGCTGGCGGATGGCTGGGTCCGCACCCGGCAGATCGCGCTCTCGCTGGCCGGATGGTCGCTGGCGACGGCGGCCTGCGCCTTCGCCACCGGCTTTGGCTCGATGGCGCTGGCGCGTACCGCCGTCGCGGTCGGCGAGGCCGGGTCGGCGCCCGCCTCGACCTCGCTGCTCGGCGACATCTTCCCGCGCAGCATGCGCGGCACGATCTTCGCCATCGCCGCGCTCGCCGCGACGATCGGCATCGCCATGTCCTCGGCGCTCGGCGGGCTGGTGGTCGACAATTGGAACGCCGCCTTCCCCGGCGGCCGCGGTTGGTTCGGGCTGGTCGGCTGGCAGGCGGCCTTCATCGCCGCCTCGATCCCCGGCCTGATCCTCGCCCTGCTCCTCGCCTTCGTGCGCGAGCCGGTGCGGGGCCTCGCCGACGGCATCATCGTCCCGCCACAGCCGCGTCCGTTCGCGCGCGCCGCGGTCGAAGTGCTGCCGCTCCTTCCCGGCCTGTCGATCCTGCGGCTGCGCCAGCTCGATGCCGGCCCCCGCGCGATCGCCAGCAATGTCGCGATGCTGGGCGGCGCGATCCTGTTCGCCGCGGTCACGATCGCGATATTCACCTCGCTCGCCCCGCCCGAGCGGCTGCTGGTCTATGCCCGGATCGGCGGTTTTCCGATCACCAGCCATTTCGTCCAATGGGCGGTCGTCGCCTTCGGCCTGTTCGCGATCCTCAGCTGGGTGCAGTCGCAGCGGCTGAGCGATCGTCCGGCCGCGCGCGTCATGTGGAGCAGCCCGGCGTTCATCGCCACCTTGGTCGTCGCCGCCGGCTTCAACGTCATCATCTATGGGATGATGGCGTGGATCGCGCCGTTCGCGGTGACCACCTACAAGGCGTCCTTGTCCGATGTCGGCGTGCGGATCGGGCTGATCGCGCTCACCCTCGGTCCGGTCGGCACCCTCGCCGGGGGCTGGATCGCCGATCGGCTGCGCCGCGTGCATCCCGCCGGGCGGCTGTGGGTGCTGCTGTTCGCGACCGCGCTGCCCGCACCGCTCGCCTGGATGACCTTCACCCAGACGACGCTCGACGGCTTCACCTTCTGGTTCGCGGTGATGAGCGTGGTGCTGACGCCGTGGCTGCCCTGCCTCAACGCGACGATGCAGGATCTCGTCCTGCCCCGCATGCGCGGCAGCGCGACGGCGCTCGGCATGCTCACGACGACGATCTTCGGCATGGGCACCGGCCCCTATCTGGTGGGCATGATGAGCGATGTGAGCGGGGATCTCGGCGGCGCGATCCGTGGCCTGTTCTTCGTCTCGCCCGTGGTGTGGGGTGCGATCCTGATCGCCATCCTGCGGATCGAGCGCGACGAGGCGACTTTGGTGGACCGCGCGCGGGAGGCCGGGGAGCCGATTTGATCGGCCGTTCGCGGAGCGTTACTAAGCGGAAATCAAGAATCAGATAATTCGACCAGGAGAGACCCAGATGGCGACGCTTGCAGCCCAACCCGACTTTTCCGAAAAGGTCCGAGGATTCCTCAACCGTGAAACCCAGCTGCTGATCGACGGCAAGTGGGTGGCATCGACCGGTTCGAAGACGGTCGAGACCCATGATCCCTCCACCGGCAAGCTGCTCGCCAACCTGGTCGATGCGACCGACGAGGACGTCAACCGCGCCGTCGCCGCCGCCCGCCGCGCCTTCGACGACGGGCGCTGGACGGGGATGCCGTCGGCCCAGCGCGAGCGGATCATCCTGCGCCTCGCCGACCTGATCGAGCAGCACGCCGAGGAGCTCGCCGAGCTGGAGGCGATCGACAATGGCAAGCCGCATTTCTTCGCCAGCCACGTCGACATCCCGAACGCGATCGCGCAGTTCCGCTATCAGGCGGGCTGGGCGACCAAGCTGAACGGCGGCCATTCGGCGCCGTCGAGCGCGCCGGAGGGTGCGTTCCACGCCTATGTCCGGCGTGAACCGCTGGGCGTCGCGGCGCTGATCGTGCCGTGGAACTTCCCGCTGCTGATGGCCGCGCTGAAGCTCGCGCCCGCGCTGGCCGCCGGCTGCACGATGATCCTCAAGCCCGCCGAGCAGACCAGCCTCACCGCGCTGCGGCTGGGCGATCTGTTCCAGGAAGCCGGGCTGCCCGACGGTGTCGTCAACATCCTCACCGGGCTGGGCGAGACCGTCGGCGATGCGCTGGTGCGCCACCCCGACGTCGACAAGGTCGCCTTCACCGGCTCCACCAACGTCGGCAAGATCATCACCCGCACCGCCGCCGACACGCTCAAGCGGGTGACGCTGGAGCTGGGCGGCAAGTCGCCGGTGATCATGATGCCCGACGTCGACATGGAGCAGGCGACCGGCGGTGCCGCCAACGCGATCTTCTTCAACGCCGGCCAGGTCTGCGTCGCCGGCTCCCGGCTCTATGCCCACCGGAGCATCTTCGACAAACTGGTCGAGGGTGTCGCCAGCGCCGCCTCCAAGCTCAAGCTCGGGCCGTCGCTGCACAGCGATTCGCAGATGGGCCCGCTCGTCTCGTCCGAGCAGCGCGATCGCGTCCTGTCCTATATCGAGAGCGCACGCACCCAGGGCGCGTCGATCCTCACCGGCGGGCAGGGGCACAGCGACCATGATGGCTATTTCGTCCAGCCGACGGTGATCGCCGACGTCAACCGCGACATGAAGGTGATGCGCGAGGAGATTTTCGGTCCGGTGGTCTGCGCCACCCGCTTCGACGATCTCGACGAGGTCGCCCGCCACGCCAACGATAGCGAGTTCGGCCTCGCCGCCTCGGTGTGGACCAAGGATGTCAGCGTGATGCACAAGCTCGCCGCCAAGGTGAAGGCCGGCACGATCTGGGGCAATTGCCACTCGATGATCGACGCCTCGCTGCCGTTCGGCGGCTACAAGCAGTCCGGCACCGGCCGCGAACAGGGCCTCGAAGGCGTGATGAACTATACCGAGACCAAGACGGTCATCATCGCGCTCTGACCTGTCCCGCCCTCTCCCGCGGCGCGGGAGGGGGCACCCGGCCGATCATCCGGCGCTCCCGGCCCATCACACCCGACCGGATGCACAAACGGAAACGCCGCCCCGGTTTCCCGGAGCGGCGTCCCTGCGTGCGACCCGCGACGAAACGGGTTTGTTATTAGATGTCGTTGCCGAGCGCGCCCTTTACGGCACCCTTGGCCTTCTGCAGGTCGCCCTTGGCTTCCTGCGCATTGCCCTCGGCCCGAATCTCGGGATCGTTGGTGGCATCGCCCACGGCGCGCTTGACCTTGCCAGCCGCCTCGTTGGCGTAACCCTTGGTCTTGTCGGTCAGCTCACCCATGGTTCTACTCCTACGCTGACAGCCGCGAGGGGGATCGACGCGGCTGCTTGGTACGAAGACTAGAACCGGTGAACGATCCTTGTGGTTCCTTGGGCCCGCCTTTGCCGCTAGATCAGGCCGGCGAGCGGGCTCGACGGGTCGGCATAGCGGCGCTTGGCCATCCGCCCCGCGCGATAGGCCAGCCGCCCCGCCTCCACCGCGGCGCGCATCGCCCGCGCCATCAGGATCGGATCCTTCGCCTCGGCGATCGCGGTGTTCATCAGCACGCCGTCGCACCCCAGTTCCATCGCCGCGGCCGCATCCGAGGCGGTGCCGACCCCGGCATCGACCAGCACCGGCACCTTGGCGCCCTCGACGATCAGGCGGATCATCACCGCATTCTGGATGCCGAGGCCCGAGCCGATCGGCGCGCCGAGCGGCATGATCGCCACCGCGCCGGCGTTCTCCAGCCGCTTGGCCGCGATCGGATCGTCGGCGCAATAAACCATCGGCTCGAAGCCTTCCTTGGCCAGGATCTCGGTCGCGCGCAGCGTCTCGATCATGTCCGGATAGAGCGTGCGGGCCTCGCCCAGCACCTCGAGCTTGACCAAATTCCAGCCGCCCGCCTCGCGGGCCAGCCGCAGCGTGCGGATCGCATCGTCGGCGGTGAAGCAGCCGGCGGTGTTCGGCAGATAGGTGATCCGCTTGGGATCGATGAAGTCGGTCAGCATCGGCGCACCGCGATCGGCGATGTTGACCCGCCGGACCGCGACGGTGACGATCTCCGCGCCCGAGGCCTCCACCGCGGCGGCATTGTCGGCAAAGCTCTTATATTTGCCGGTGCCGACGATCAGCCGCGATCGAAAGCGCCGCCCGGCGACCGTCCAGCCATCCTCCGCCACCGGGGCGGCATGATCGCCGCCGCCGACGAAGTGGACGATCTCCAGCTCGTCGCCATCCTCGACCTTGACGTTCGCCAGCGTCGAGCGCGGCACCACCTCGAGATTGCGCTCGACCGCGACCTTGGTCGGCTCCAGCCCGAGTTCGCTGGCCAGTTCGGCGATGGTGATGCCGTCGGTCACCCGGCGATGCTCGCCGTTGACGCGGATGCTGAGGGTGCCGTCAGTCGTCATGAAGCCAGGTCTCCGTTCGTGCCGAGCGGGGTCGCGACACGTTCCGCCACGTCAACGTCCCTCGACTTGGCGCGGGACGAACGGCTAGGGCGGTCATACAGAGCCACCCGAGCCAACGGAACCCGCGATGAGCGCCACCAGCACCATCTTCGTCCTCAACGGGCCCAACCTCAACCTGCTCGGCGTCCGCGAGCCCGAGGTCTATGGCTATGACACGCTCGACGATATTGGCGGGCGGCTGGAGGACCAGGCGCAGGCGCTGGGGCTGGCGATCGACATGCGCCAGTCCAACCATGAGGGGCATCTGATCGATTGGCTGCACGAGGCCAACGCCGTCCGCGCCAGGGCGGTGATCCTCAATCCCGGCGCCTTCACCCACACCTCGATCGCGCTCTATGATGCGATCAAGGCGATCACCGTGCCGGTGATCGAGGTGCATCTGTCCAACCCGCATACGCGCGAGGCGTTTCGCCATCGCAGCTATGTCGGGCAGGCGGCCAAGGGAACCATCGCCGGCTTCGGTGCGATGTCCTATGCCCTCGCGCTGGACGCCGCGGCCAAGCTCTGACAGTAGCGCAGGATTCAGGAATAAGGGGACATGAATGCCTGACCAGTCCAATGGAGGCATGCAGGTCGATCCGGACCTCGTCCGGCAGCTTGCCGAACTGCTCGATGCGACGCAGTTGACCGAGATCGAAGTGCAGGATGGCGATCGGCGCATCCGCGTCGCGCGCAAGGCGGCGGCCGTGCATGCCGGGCCGACCTATGCCGCGGCTCCGGCTGCGGCACCTGCAGCCTTGCATCCGCCGGTCGCGGCGGCCGATCCGGCCGCACCCGCCGGGGAACATCCCGGCACGATCCGCTCGCCGATGGTGGGCACCGTCTATCTGTCGGCCGAGCCCGGCGGGAAGCCGTTCGTCGGTCCCGGCGACAAGGTCGCGGCCGGCGACACGCTGCTGATCGTCGAGGCGATGAAGGTGATGAACCCGATCCTTTCGCCCCGCGCCGGCACCGTGCGCACGCTGATCGTCGAAAATGGCCAGCCGGTGGAATTCGATCAACCGCTCGTGGTGGTCGAGTAAGGCAATGGCCATCCACAAGGTTCTCATCGCCAATCGCGGCGAGATCGCGCTCCGCATCCATCGCGCCTGCCACGAAATGGGGATCAAGACGGTCGCGGTGCACTCCACCGCCGACTCGGACGCGATGCACGTCCGCCTCGCCGACCAGGCGGTGTGCATCGGCCCGCCGCCGGCGAACGAGAGCTATCTCAACATCCCGAACATCATCTCGGCAGCCGAGATCAGCGGGGCGGATGCGATCCATCCCGGCTACGGCTTCCTCAGCGAGAATGCGCGCTTCGCCGAGATCGTCGAGCTGCACAATCTGATCTGGATCGGGCCGAAGCCCGAACATATCCGGACGATGGGCGACAAGATCGAGGCCAAGCTGACGGCGGCCAAGCTCGGCCTGCCGCTGGTGCCCGGATCGGCCGGTCCGCTGACCGACCTGGGCGAGGCCAAGCGCGTCGCCGCCGAGATCGGCTATCCGGTGCTGATCAAGGCGGCGTCCGGCGGCGGCGGCCGCGGCATGAAGGTGGTCGCCTCCGAAGACCAGCTCGGCACGCTGATGAGCCAGGCCGGATCGGAAGCGAAGGCGGCGTTCGGCGATGCCACCGTCTACATGGAAAAATATCTGGGCGACCCGCGCCATATCGAATTCCAGGTGTTTGGCGACGGCAAGGGCAATGCGATCCACCTCGGCGAGCGCGACTGCTCGCTCCAGCGGCG
>JAQGKS010000081.1 GCA_028289965.1 Sphingomonas bacterium | reverse complement strand
TTCGGCGGGCGGCAGCGGCGGCTTGCCGAAGGCGCTATGGGGATCGACCCCATCCCGCATGATGAGGTCGATCGCCATCGGATCAGCGAACGATGAAGTAATGGATGGCGTTGCCGCCGGGCGTCTTCTCGGCGACGCCGACGAAGATGTGCTTCGTCATCCATTCATGCTTGCCCGCGGGCGCATCGAACTTGGTGCTGACACGCATATAATATTCGTCCTGCTCGACCGGTTCGTTGCGCGCCATCTTGGCCATCGCCTCTTCCGAACCCCAGCGAAACCCGCGGCTCTGTAGATAGATGATCGCCCCGTCATCGGCCTCCAGCACGTAGCGGGCATCGAAATCGATCACGCCGTTCGGCCGGACCAGCGGATAGTCGCCGCCCGATCGGGGGATCAGCTTGCCGTTCAGCATCGGCCCCTCGATCGTGCCTTCGCCATTATAGACCGCGGCGCGCACCGATCCGATCGCCGAGGGCTGCACCCAATGGGCGCCGGCCAGCTGCTGGGTAATCGTGAAGGCATGTTCGAACTTGGGGGCAAAGGGGTGCTGATCGGCCATCGGTGTCCTCATCCTCGATTATCGACGCCCCCGTCATTGCGGGTCGCGGTGTCCGCCTGATTTTGCACGCGCGCGTTGACCGATCAACCGATTAGCCGCATCGCCGGGAAATCGGAACGATAGTGGAGGATATGATGAGCGGGCCGCTTGACCTGAAATATGAGCATGCGTTCGATATCCGCATCAACTTCGACAAGAGGTGGATGTTCGGCCCGGTCTCGGGCGGATCGATGCACGGTTATACCTCGGTCGGGGTCGGCTCCACTGTCACCGGGCCACGGCTGAACGGCAAGCTGGAGGATTATAGTGGCGCCGACTGGCCGGTGGTGCGGCCGGACGGGGTGGTCGAGCTCAACGCCCATTACATGATCGTCGCCGACGACGGCACGCAGATCTACATCCGCAACCTCGGCTACGTCCACGGCCCGCTAAGGGCGCCCGGCCAGGGGGCGGACGAGGCGCCGTCCATCCCCAGCTATTTCCGTTGCACGCCCTATTTCCGGGCGCCCGAAGGGCCGCATGGCTGGCTCAACCGCACCGTCGTCGTCGGCGTCGGCCAGCGGGTGCCCGCAACGCCCGGCACGGACGAGCAGGATCATTCGCTGTTCCGCTATTACGCGGTGATCTGACGAACGGCGCCCTCTCCCGCACAGGCGAAAGAGGGCGCCCCCTTATTCGAAGTCCGCGCGGGTGCCGTTGTAGCGGGCGACGCGGATGCGATGGATCTGGCCGTCCTTCAGCTTGTAGAAAATAAAGCTGACGATATCGATCACGTCGCCGGCCTTGAAGCTCAGACCGTTCTTCACATAGTCGCGAAACGGCTCGAAGTGCGATGGCATCGTTACTGCAACGGTATCGCCCGTCATCGCGAACATGCCGATCTCGACGAACTCGCGCGAATATTGATGAAACTCGGCGTAGAAGTCCGCGATCTGCCGTGGGCTACTCAGCGTGAGTGACCCGACCTTATATTCCACGTCCGGCGCATAATAGCGAATCTGCCGTTCGTAATTCTTGCCGTTGAACTGGTCGAGATAGTCCTGCAGGTCTTCGCGCCCACCTATCCTCAGCGGTTCGATCATGCCCTCTCCTTCCCCGTCTTATCGTTGCAGGATCGTCCCTGTTAGCGGAACGCGCCGACCCGGGCGATGAAATCCTGGATCATCGGGCCGAGATCGTCATGCGGCGATCCGACCTGCGACACGCTGGACAGATGGTTGTGCCCGGCGAGCCAGTGCATTTCCGGCCAGCGCGCGCGCTGTTGAACCCAGGCCTCTACCATCCATGCCGCCTGCCGCTGGAAATCCTCCGGATCATATTCGCTGACGCTGTAGAAGCAGGGGATTTCGCTCGCGGCGAGCCGGGGCAAGGTGGAGCGCGCCGGGAAATGCTGTTCCTCGGCACCGAAATAGGCTGCCTGGAACTGGTTTCGTTCGGCGCGGCCGATGTCGTAGAGGCCGGAGATCATCAGCGCTCCGGCGATCGGCGCATCGCCCATCACCACCGCATCGGCGACATGGGTGGCGCCGGCCGATTGGCCCATGATGAAGATCCGATCCGGATCGCCGCCATGTTCGGCAATGTTGGCCGCGATCCAGCGCACCGCCCGGCACACATCCTCGCCGCCCGCCGGCCAGCCATGGGCCGGGGCGAGCCGGTAGCTCATCGTCGCGGCGACGAGACCGGATTTGGCCGCCCAGGCGCCGATATTGTTATGGAACGGCGCATCCGGCCCGCCCTTGTCCCCCATCACGAAGCCGCCGCCATGGACGAACAGCAGCACCGGGCGTTTGTCCCCGGCAGCGCCGGTCCTGAAGATATCGAGCCGATGGCGCGGATCCTCGCCATAGGCCTGGTCGCGCAGCACCGTCGCCTCGTCCGGGCGATCGACCAGGGGGGCGAACATCGCCAGCGTGTCGCCGATCACCGCCGGGGTGAAGGCCGATCCCCACCCCTTGATGCGTTCGAGTATCGCGGAGCGGTCCATCAGGCATTCTCCATGTGAAGCACCGGCTTGATCGCGGTGCCGTTATGACAATCGTGGAATGCATCCGCGATATCCGCGAACGGATAGCGGCGCACCAGCCGGTCGACGGGAAAATTGCCCTGCCGCCAATGATCCAGCATCATCGGGATCGCGATCTGCGGCACGGCGCTGCCGTTGATGATGCCCCGGATGCTGCGCCCACCGGCGAGCAGCGGCTGAAGCATCGTCGTCCAGGGGCCGGGCGGCGCGGTGACGAAGCCGGCCGTCCCCATCATCCCGAGCACCTTCACCGCCGCATCGAACACGGCCGGCACCGCCGTCGTGTTGAGCGAGAAATCGACGCCCTCGGGCAGCAGC
Source organism: Sphingomonas bacterium (assembly GCA_028289965.1). Classification (GTDB taxonomy): domain Bacteria; phylum Pseudomonadota; class Alphaproteobacteria; order Sphingomonadales; family Sphingomonadaceae; genus JAQGLK01. The sequence goes on along the minus strand of JAQGKS010000081.1, from coordinate 9,247 downwards.
GCCAGCACGGCTTCGGCGACGTCGCCCGCGGCCGGATCGATCGTGTCGGTCGCGCCCAGCTCCTCTGCCAGCGCGCGCCGTCCGGCGATCGGATCGACCGCGATGATCCGCCGCGCGCCCACCAGCTTGGCGGCCATCACCGCGGCCAGCCCAACCGGGCCGGTGCCGAACACGACCAGCGTGTGATTGGGCCGCATCGCGAAACTGTAGAAGACCGATCCCGCACCGGTCAGGATGCCGCAGCCCATCGGCGCTGCGACATCGAACGGCACGTCCTTGCCGATCGGCACCGCCCCGCGCGCATCGGCGATGGCATAGGTGGCGAAGCTCGACTGGCCGAAGAAATGGCCGTGCAGCTTTGCGCCGCCTTGAGAGAGCGCCGAGGTGCCGTCCATTCGCTGCCCGCCAAAGCTGCGCGGCATCACTTCGCGGCAATAGGTCGGGAAATTGGCGAGGCAGGAGGGGCAATGGCCGCAGCTCGATCCCGACAGGACGACATGGTCGCCCGGGCGGATGTGGGTCACGCCCTCGCCCACCGCCTCGACGATCCCGGCGCCTTCATGCCCCAGGACGACCGGCCGGGGCGTGCCGACCCCGCCACCGGCATGGACCCTGAGGTCGGTATGGCAGATACCCACCGCCACGATCCGCACCAGCAACTCGCCGGCGCGCGGGCCGGACAGGTCGACCTGTTCCAGCCGCGGCGCCGCCTCGCCATCGCGCGAAACAGCGGCGGTGATCCTCACTTGCGCGCCGCGTCCGGATGGCTGGCTGGCGAATTGGTGCTGCCCGCATTCACCAGCAGCCGGCCCTTCCACGGAATATCGTCCAGCCCCCGCCACGCGTTGACGAACAGCGTGTCGAACACCCAGCGGCCATCTTCCTTGACCAAGGTGTCATCGCGCGTGCCGATCCCGAACACGAAGTTGTTGCGATATTCGACGTTGTGCTGAAGGATCTGGAAGAAACAGCGCACCCGCGCGCCTTCGGCCGTCGGCGTCATGATGAAGTGGTTGAACAGATGGTGGCGCCCGATCCACCACGCCTGCCGATCGTACCACAGCTCGTGCAGGCTCTTGATGATCGCATCGTGCCCGGTCGATTTGCCCTGCCACAGATGATCGAAGCTGCCGGTGGTGGCGAAGGCGCTGCGGATCATCTCCTCGTCCGCCAGATCGATGCCCCAGGCGTAGCGCGCATAGGCCTCCTCGATCTCGCCGCGATCCTGCGCCGGCATCACAGCCGGGACCGCGCCATTCCAGGGATCCTTGTCCACGCCGCTCATGCCGCCACCTTCATGTCATAGCGCCCCGTGCGGAGCGCATCTTCGGGAACCCAGGAACCGTGAAAGGTCGATCGCACGCGCACCGGCAGGTGCAGCCGCGCGACCGGCCCGTCCGCCAGCCGTTCTGCATCCAACACGGCGAGTTCGCTATGACCCTGGTCGAGCCGGTTGAGGATGACCAGCAGCCAGCCCACCCCCTCGGGTGAATCCGGCGCGCGCGGCACGAACTGCGGTTCGTGGACCGAGATCTTCTGGCCATGTTCCCACGATTCGACCGCGCCGCTGGTCACGTCGACCCGGCCGACGCTGCTGGTGCCATCGTTCGCCCGCGCCATGATGAGATAGCCCCAGCGATAGGGCCGGCCCTGATAGCGATCGTCGGTCCGCGGCATCTCGCCGGGCCGCCCGGTGATCGGGCGGGTCTCGAACGAATCGTCGTTGCGGGCGAGATCGAACGTCATCCGCGACAGGATCGGCGGCACCGGATCGCTCGTCCGGCCATCGGGCGTCTTGAAGAAGGGGAAGCAGTTGCCGGCATAGAGGCACAGGTCGAGATGAACCTTGGTGCCGTCGGTCACCGCGTTCAGCATGTGGCCGGCGCTGGTCGTCGGCCCCTTGAACCAGCGGATATCCTCGGCCGTGCCCCGGCGCGGGAAGACCGCGACATGGGTCTGCTTGTCGTCATGCCATTCGTAGAAGCTGCTGCCCTGCTTGAGCGCGTCCGGCGTCGTCACCAGCGGGAAGAACGGCACGACGATGTGGCTCTCCGTGATCGCGAAATCATGGACGACGCCGGCCCACGGCGCGGTGAACCACATTTCGTGCGCGACCTCGCCGTCCGGCCCGAAGATATAGAAGGCCATGTCGGTGGTGCCGTCGCCCTTCGCCTGGAAGGAGAAGGTCAGCAGCTCGTTGCGGATCAGATCGAGCTTGGGGTGCGCCGACAGGCTGGTCGAGGTGACCTTGCCGCCGAAATCGGTGCGCGGACCGGTCTCCAGCGTATCGGGGTCGACCTCGTACGGCAGATCGTCCTCCTTCAGCACGGTCAGCTTGCCGGCGTGGAACAGCATGTTGGTGTTCGCCGTGCCGCCATGCACCCCGGCCGATTCCGGATCGTCGGTGTGGCGGTTGCGGTATCGCCCGAACAGCGATCGCCGCGCCTTTTCCTGCGCCAGGAAACGGGCGTTGCGGGCCCAGCGGCTGCGATAGCTGACATGCCCGTCGTCGAAGCGGAACATGTGCATCATGCCCTCGCCGTCGATGAAGATGTCCTCGCCCGTCATCGGCGGGAACTGGCGATCGGGCCCGGCGCGATACCAGGTGCCGTTCAGCCCCTCGGGAACCTTGCCCTCGATCAGCTCGAGGCCATCGACGGTCGATTCGGTGCGCAGCGGCTTGCCCCAGCCCTGGTAGAGCGGGATGTTCGGGAACTGGATGTCCATGGGCCGGAACTCCTATTCGGCTGCCTGGAGCAGCTCGGTGGTGAGACAGACCGGCTTGGCGCTGTTGACCAGCAACGCCTGTCGCCGAAAATAGCGGGCCAGGCCGGAGCGGCGGGGGGTGCCGGATGCGCCAAAGCTGTCCGATTCCGCCTGTGCGGCGTGGAAGGTCAGGAAGGCGTCCTGCACGCTGACATTGCCGGCATCGATCCGCGCCGCGACCGCCAGCGCCTCTTCCTCGCTGCCGCCCATCACCGCCGCCGACAGGCCGAACTCGGTATCGTTGGCCAAGGCGACGGCCTCGCCGGCATCCTTGAACGCCATCACCGGCATTACCGGCCCGAAGGTTTCCTCGCGCATGATCCGCATGGCGTTGGTGACGCCGGTCAGGATCGTCGGGCGCATATAGAGCCCGCCATCCAGATCGAAGCTCTTGCCGCCTTCGACAATCCTGGCACCCCCGGCGATCGCATCGTCAATGTGGGAATCCACGATCTCGGCCTGGCGACGGGAGATGAACGGCCCGATCTGGCCGATGTCCGGATCGGGATGGTTGATCTCGATCTGCCGGGCGCGCTGCACCAGCCGGGCGACGAACTCGTCATGCACCGCCCGATCGACATAGATGCGCTCGATCGAGAAACAGACCTGCCCGGTCGACGTGACAGCGCCGCGCAGCGCCGCCGATACCGCATCGTCGAGATCGGCGCTGGCCAGCACGACGAGCGGATCCTTGCCGCCAAGCTCCATGTCGTTCGGGATGAGCCGCCGGGCGCAGGCTTCCGCCACCCGCCGGCCGTTCGGCACGCTGCCGGTGAAGGAGATATAGTCGGCGACCTGCACCAGCCCCTGGCCGGTCACTCCGTCGCCCATCACATAATCCATGATCGCGGCCAGTTCGGGCACTTCGGCGATCGAGGCGCGGATCGGCTCGGCATGGCGGGGCGTCACCTCGGACGGCTTCACCAGCACGGCGCATCCGGCGAACAGCGGCGGGATGGCGTGGAGCATCGACAGCATCGTCGGCGCGTTCCACGGCGCGATCACGCCGACCAGCGGATAGGGCTTGATCACGCTGCGGTACGAAACGGCCGGGTTGGACCGAGCGGTGCCTTCGCGCGCCGCGGCGGCGAGCATCGCCGGCGCTCCTGCCATCAGGCCGCGCAACACGCCGAGCATCATGTCGGGCGCGATGCGCGAGATCTGGCCGCCGCCGGTGTCGCGCGAGTCCGCGTCGATGATCGGCTGGCGATATTTGCCGCCGATCAGCGCCGCCCAGCGCCCCAGCACCTCGCACCGCGCCTCGATCGACATCGCCGCCCAGGCCGGCTGGTTGGCGCGCAGCCGATCGGCGACTGCGGTCACCTCAGCCGTGCCGTCGACCGCCAGGTCGAAGTCTTTTGCCCCGGTGCGCGGATCGATCACCGTTACGGTTCGCCGTGGCGGCGATGCTTCAGCCATTTCCATCCTCCCCTGCCGCAGGGTTCGTCCGGCCCCACTGTCGTTGAAACTTCAACGGATGGCGCGCGCGAGTCAATGGACTTTCCGCTCCCGGACCGCCACTTTGCGGCAGGCGCAGGCGAAGGGGTGACGAATTGATGGCAGAGCCGAAGCGCCGCCGCGGGCCGATGGATGCGCCCCGGCGCACCCGACCCAATGCCGAGCCGCACGACGTGCTGGCATTCTTCGATCATGGCGGCACATCCTATTTCGGCTACCGCATGGTGCTCGCCGCCAAATTGTTCGATCGATCGATCGCCCGGATCCTCGCGGCGAACGGCGATCTGAGCCTGCCCGAATGGCGCGCTCTGTCCCAATTGGGGCTGCGCGGCGAGGCGACGATCCGGATGCTGGCCGATGGCGCGGCGGTCGACCGGGCGGAGGCAAGCCGGGCGATCCGGGCGCTCACCCTGCGCTCGCTGGTCGAGCGGCACGAGAATCCGAGCGATCTGCGCAGTCCTCGTTTCCGGCTGACGCCCGCCGGGGAGACGGCATTCGGTCGCATCCGCCGGCCGATTGCGGCGTTCATCGAACATCTCGTCGACACGGTCGATCCGGCCGATCTGCGCGCCGCCGACAGCGTGTTGCATGCGGTCACGCGCGGTTGCCTCGCGGACCTTGGTTGAGCCACGATCCCTGACTGCCTTGCCGAAGGAGGGCCGGATGCCGACGACCGTGATCATGAAGTTCCGTGGCAGCGAGGGACTGCCGACGCGGTTCGAAATCGTCCCCGGGCTGGACGACATCATCCAGTGGGAGGGCGAGGAATATGCGACCCCGGGGGCCTATCTGGTCTCCGGAATATCCTTTGGCTACAATGCGCTGAGCAACAGCTACTGCCCGGTCCTGTGGCTCGAGCCGGCCGAGCAGGAGTTTCGCGAGGAATGATGTTCCGCGGCAGCGCGGCGACCGGCGATGCGGTTTAGTTGACGCATGTTAACGGCTTTTTTAGCTGCTCGCTTTTATCTGGGTCCGAATGGATCCGCTGATGACCGCGTTGACAAGTATTCTGGCCGGTGCCGGACTCCTCGCGGCGGCGCTGTTCCTGTACCGCGGATCACGCATCGCGGCCTCGAGCGACTCCGCCCTGCTTGGGGCGATGCGCGCGCTCACCCTCGGCCAGACGCACGTCCGCGTCGATCCGGCACGGCCCGGGCGTGAGGCCAATTCGGCCAGCGTCTTCAACGCCATGGCAGAGGCGATCGAGCGGCGTGAACAGACGCTGCGCGAGGGTAGCCAGGAAGATGCCGAAACCGGGCTGCTAACCCGCCGCGCGCTGGAGGAAGCGCTGGAGCATGTGCCCGACCGCGGTTCCGGGCCGCGCTACGTCGCCGCGCTGCGCGTCGACCGGTTCACGACGCTGCGGCAGAATATCGGCTATCCCATCGCGAGCAATGTCCTGCGCGAACTCGGCGCACGGATGCGCAGCGCAGCCCCCGGCGCGCCGGTCGGCCGCATCGGCACCGCGACGATCGGCATCGGCTTTGCGGCGGCCGACGATGCCGCCGCCGAGCGATGGCTGGAGATGCTCCGCACCGCGCTGGAGCCCAAGCTCGATCTCGGCGGCCACCTCCTCGACGTCACCGTCACCACCGGCTTTGCCGGCGGCGACGAGCACGCCGTCAGCTGCGGTGGCCTGATCGAGCGGGCCGAACTCGCCGCCGACCAGGCCGAGGTCGCGCGCAGCCGCGTCGCGATGTTCCGGATCGACGAATTCGGCGATCCGTCCGAGCGGCTGGCGCTGATGCGGGATCTGCGCGGCGCCTTGTCGAACGGCGACATCTTCCTCTGCTTCCAGCCCAAATTCCGCTCCCGCACCAACGATGTCGATGCGATCGAGGCGCTGATTCGCTGGCGTCACCCCGAACGCGGGATGATCCCGCCCGATCAGTTCATCGCGCTTGCCGAGGACACCGGTGAGATCCGCGCGGTTACCGAATGGGTGCTGAAACAGGCGGCGCGCGATCAGGCGCGGCTCGCCGCGCAGGGCCTGCCGCTGGCGATGTATGTCAACATTTCGGGCCGGCTGCTCGGGGACCGGCAGTTCGCCGAATGCGCGCTCCAACTGGCGGCCAACTTCGTCGGCGTGGTGGGTTTCGAGATTACCGAGACCTCGGTCATCGCCGATCCCAAGGGTGCGCTGCGGGATCTTACCGCCTTTGCCGCGGCCGGCATCCGGATCGCGATCGACGATTATGGCTCCGGCTGGTCGTCGCTCTCCTATCTCAAGCAACTCCCCGCCCACGAACTCAAGATCGACCGGATCTTCATCTCCGATCTCAGCCGCAGCCAGCGCGATCCGCTGCTGGTGCGCTCGACGATCGATCTTGCCCATGCGCTGGGGATGGAGGTGACCGCCGAGGGGGTCGAATCGCCCTCGGCCTTCGCGCTGTTGCGGGTGATGGGCTGCGATCTCGTCCAGGGATATCTGATCGCGCGGCCGATGCCGATTTCCGCGCTCGAGACCTTCCTCGTTCGCCGCGACTATCTGCTCAACCTGGATGGCCCGGTGTCGGCGCTGGCGCATACCGAAACCTATTGGTAGCCCGATGGTCGACCTCCGCCCCACCACCTCCGCCCCTTCCCGTTCGACGCCGCGCCGGCGACACGGACCGCTGGGGCTCGCCATCGCCATGCTGCTCGGCCTGTCGCCGGGCGTGGCGAGCGGACGGGTCACTCCGCGGGCACCGGCTAGCGGCCCGGTCACGCCAGCGATACCCGCCAGCTTCGACACGCTGATCGCGCGCGCCAAGACGATGGTGATGGCTGATCCCGAAGCGACGCTGCGGATAGCGACCGAGGCCGGGCAGATTGCGGCCTCGCTGCCGCCGTCCCGTGACCGCGAAACGGCGGTTGCCACCGCCCAGTGGCTGCGCGGCGAAGCGCTCATGCGGCTCAACCGTCCCGAAGAGGCCGATACCTTGCTGCGCGAGGCGCTGCGCCAGGCGAAGTCGGCGTGGCCGGGGAGCAAACTCAATGGCGATCTGCTCCGCTCGTTCGGCAACGTCTCGGCGATGCGCGGGCGGATTCAGCAGGCGCTGGAGAGCTTCCACGCCGCATACCGCATCTTCCAGGCGATCGGCGACAATCGCGGCCAGGCGATCGCGCTGATGGACATCGCCTCGATCTACAACGACGCCGGCGATCATGAGCGGGTTCTGCAATATCAGGCGCAGGCCGCCGAGGCGTATAGCGGCGATCCCTCGCTAAAGGTCGCGACCCACAACAACCGCGGCAATGCGCTTCGGGAACTGGGCCGCTACAAGCAGGCCGAGGCGGAGTATCGCATTGCGCTCCAGGCCGCACGCGGGCTCGACAGCCCCCTGCTCGAAGCGCGGGTGCTGACCAATCTGGCGTCTGCCATGGCGCTCGACGGGCGGATCGCGGAGGCGGATGCCGTCGCCAATCGCGGGCTGAAGGCCGCGTCGGACGACACGGCGGCCGGCTGGCGGCCGATGCTATGGGCGGTGAAGGCGCAAGTGGCGTTCAAGCGGGGCGATGTTCCCACCGCCGCGAAATTGATCGGCCGAACTTTCCAGGGGCTCGACCTTGCCCACACCAACATGCTGTTCCGGCCGTTTCACGAAGTTGCGCACGCCGTGTACAAGAAGAGCGGCGACGACAAGCTCGCCCTCGCCCACATGGAGGCGTTCAAGCGCCTCGACGACGAGAGCCGCGCGCTCGCCGGCTCCACCAACGCCGCGCTGATGGCCGCACGGTTCGATTTCGCCAATCAGGATCTGCGGATCGCCAAGCTGAAGACCGGCCAGTTGCAGCGCGACGTTCTGCTCGAGCGGTCGCGCGCGCAACTGCGCACGACGGTCACGCTCGGGCTGGCAAGTGCGGTGATGGTGATCTTCGCCTTGCTCTCGTTCGGCTACATCAAGATCCGCCGCAGCCGCAACGAAGTGCGCGCCGCCAACCTCGACCTGAGCGGCGCCAACAGGGCGCTCGAAAAGGCGTTGAAGGCGAAGACCGACTTCCTGGCGACCACGAGCCACGAAATCCGCACCCCGCTCAACGGCATCCTCGGCATGACCCAGGTGATCCTCCACGACCCGACGATCACCGGCGCGATGCGCGAGCGGCTGCAGGTGGTGCATGGCGCGGGCGAGACGATGAAGGCGCTGGTCGACGACATTCTCGACGTCGCCAAGATGGAGACGGGGCATCTCGTCATCGACCGCGCCGAGTTCGACCTGAAGCAGGTGCTGCACGATAGCGCGCGGCTGTGGACCGGGCCGGCGCGCGCCAAGGGCGTGGAGTTCGAGCTCGACGTCGAGGATTGCCCCGCACGGATCGTCGAGGACGAGACGCGACTGCGCCAGATCCTGTTCAACCTGATGTCGAACGCGGTGAAGTTCACCGACAGGGGCTCGATCCGCCTCGCCGCAAGCGTCGCCCCGGCGGCGGACGAACAAGCCGAACGCCTGATCCTGTCGATCACCGACAGCGGCATCGGCATCCCGCAGGAGCAGCTCCGCCGAATCTTCGAATCCTTCCACCAGGTCGACGCCGGCACTACCCGTCGCTTCGGCGGCACCGGGCTCGGCCTGTCGATTTGCCAGAAACTCGCCCAGGCGATGGGCGGAACGGTCAGCGTCGAGAGCAGGCCGGGCGCTGGATCGACGTTCACCGTGTCCTTGCCGCTGATCCGCGCCGCCGCGCTCAAAGCCGCGCCGTTGCGCCTGCCGAGGTCGTCGGCGAGCGGCCCGCACCCCCTTGCCGCATGCCGCCTCCTCCTGATCGAGCGCAACCCGCTGGCGCAAAGCATCATCCGCGCCGCGATCGAGCCGGCCGTCGCGGAGATGAAAGTGGTCGAGAATGGCGATCAGGCGCTCGAGGCGATCTGCCGCGAGACGTTCGAGATCATCGTGATCGAAGGCGCCTCCGGCATCGTCGCGGGGCTCGACCCGTTCGAATCGGTGCGCGCGATCGTCACTGCCGCGCCGCACGCGGCGGTAACCGCGCTGTGGGCCAGTCTTTCCGATGACGACCGCGCGGCGTTGACCGCATCCGGCGC
>JAQGKS010000046.1 GCA_028289965.1 Sphingomonas bacterium | reverse complement strand
TGGCCGATCCCGCCGAGATACCCGACTTCGCCTGGCTCGCCGATCCCCGGCTCGAGGCGGTTCGCGGCAGCGCCCATGCCGAGGGACATTATGAGCTGTACAGCGACAATATCCTCGATCTGGCGCACTCCAATTACGTCCACCCCGCGCTCGCCGCCAACGCCTGGACCGTCGGCAAGCGCCGCTTCCGTCAGGACGGCGACAGCGTCTGGTCCGAATATGTCCATCTGAACGATTATCTGTCCGACGGGATCTCGGCGATGCTCGGCACCCAGGGCCGACGGATGGACTTCTTCTGCGATGTCCGCTGGGACGCGCCCGCCGTGTTGTTCCTCGATTATCGCGCGGGCGAACCCGGCACGCCAAAGGCCGAGACCACTGCCCTTCCCTCGCTTCACGCCTTCACCCCGGAGACGGGCGATACGACCCATTATTTCTGGGCGGTGGCGCGCGATTTCGCGCTGGGCGACGCGGATTTCAGTCGGGGCATGAAGGCCGCGCTGGAGACCGCGTTCGAGCATGAGGACATGCCGATCATCCGCGACGCCCACCGGCTGATGGCCGGCCGCGACTTTTGGGAACTCGATCCGATCGTGCTGACCGGCGACGGCGGCGGGGTGCGCGCCCGCCGCGTACTCGAACGGTTGCGGCGCGAGGAGGAACAGGGAAGCCGCATCGCCGCGCAGTAACGCCGGCGTTCCAGCGCCCGCATTCAGGGGCGCGGGAACTCGGGCTGGAGGAACGGCCACGGATTGCCGTCCGATCCGCGCGGCACGACCACCTCGATCAGCACCGGCCCGCCATCGGCGAGCGCCTGCTCCAGCGCGGGGCGCAATTGCTGCGGGCTGGTCACGCGGATGCCGCGCACCCCGAACGATTCGGCAAACTTGACGAAATCCGGGTTGGTCAGCTCGGACCCGAGGATCCGTCCGCCGAAGCTCTCCAGCTGATCGCGCCGGACGTTGCCGAAGGCCGAATTGTTGAACAGGATCGTGACCACGCCGATGCCATATTGCACCGCCGTCGCCAGTTCCTGTGCGGCGAACATGAAGCCGCCATCGCCGGTGATCGACACCACCGCCCGGTCCGGAAAGGCGACCTTGACCCCCAGCGCGGTCGGAAAGCCGAACCCCAAAGTCCCCTGATAGCCCGCCGTCACCAGCGTGCGCGGCTGATAGACCGGGAAGCCGAAGATCGACGCGAAGCCGACCTGGCTGATCTCGTCGACGAAGAAGCCGTCGCGCGGCAGGACGTCTCGGATAACCTTGAGATAGTCGATCTGCGGCTGGACGACCTGGATCGCCTGCTCGGCCGCCGCCTTGGCCTCGCGGATCGCCTCGTCGCGGCGGGGCGGCGGCCCTGCTTTCTCGATCGCCTGGATCAGTGCGTCGCTTGCCTCCGCCGCGTCGGCGACGATCGATACGTCTACCGCCAACCGGCGCACCTCGGCCGGATCGATGTCGATGCGGATGATCTTCAGCCCCTTGGGGCGGTAGCGCCAGCGTATGTCGAGCAGCTCGAAGCGCGAGCCGATCACCACCGCGACGTCAGCTTGCGGCCACAGCCGCGCGCCGGCAGCGACGGTGAAGCCGAGCGGATGATCGTCCGACACCACGCCGCGCCCGCCGCGCAGGCTGACGACCGGGGCGCCAAGCGTCTCCGCCAGTCGGGTGACCGCGGCGCTGGCATCGAGCGCGCCGGACCCGGTGAAGATCATCGGCGCCCGCGCCCCCGCCAGCAGCGTCGCCGCCTGCGTGATGCTGTCGAGATCGAGCGGCGGCGGCGCAAGGCGCGGCAGCGGCACGCACGGGAGAACCGCGGCGGGTGTGCCGAAGAAATCCCAGAAGCCCTGGAGCGCGACCGCGCCCTGCCGGCCGGAGGTCATTTGCTGGAAGGCGCGGGCGATCAGCGTCGGCACCTGCGAGGGATGCTCGACCGCCTCGGCCGACTTGGTGATCGCGCGCAGAACGGTCAGCTGATCGCGCAGCTCGTGGAGCATGCCCCGCTCCCGCCCCTTGAAGGCCGACATGACATCGCCGGTGAGCGCCAGCACCGGCACGTTGCAGCCCTGGGCCGTGAGCAAGGCGGCCGACGCATTGAGGATGCCGGGGCCGGGCACGACGGCGCACACCCCCGGACGGCCGCTGGCCCGGGCATAGCCGAACGCCATGTAGGCCGAGGTCTGTTCGTGGCGTGCGCCGATCGTGCGGATCCGATCCTCGCGCGCCAAGGCATCGGTCAGCCCATAGATTTGCGCCCCTGGCAGCGCGAACACGGTATCGACGCCGTGCGCGACAAGCCCGTCGACGATCGCCTCTCCCCCGGTCCGCGTGCGGGTGCCGGTCGCCGCCGGTCCGTCGGGTGCCGCCGTTGCGCTGGTCTTGAGCATCTCGCGCCTTCCGTAGCTTACTCTCGGTGCGCGGAGCGTAGCGCAGGATGGTCGCCGATGCGCGATCCTTGAATGTCGGCCGCGCGGCTGGCATCGCCCACCGCACCCGAGGAGAGATGCAGATGGATGCGTGGGATGCTTGAGATCGACGCCGAACAACAGGCCGCGCGAAGCTGGTTCGAAACGCTGCGGGATCGGATCACGGCCGAGTTCGAGACGATCGAGCGCGAGGCGGGCAGCGACGCCCGGTTCGACTATATCGCCTGGCAGCGCCCCGATGATGGCGGCGGCGAAGGCGGTGGCGGCGTGCGCGGCGTGATGAAGGGGCGCGTGTTCGAAAAGGTCGGCGTCAACGTCTCGACCGTCGGCGGCGCCTTCGCCCCCGAATTCGCCAAGACGATCCACGGCGCGGAGGCAAACCCGCAATTCTTCGCCACCGGGATCAGCCTGGTCGCCCACATGGCCAACCCGCACGTTCCCGCCGTCCACATGAACACGCGCTTCCTGACGACCACCAAGCGCTGGTTCGGCGGCGGCGCCGATCTCAACCCGCCGATCCCCTATGCCGAGGACAGCGCCGAGTTCCACGATGTGCTCCGGGCCGCGTGCGAGGCGCATGGGCCGGGCGATTATCCGCGCTTCAAGCAGTGGGCGGACGATTATTTCTGGATTCCCCACCGCAAGGTCCATCGTGGTGCGGGCGGCATCTTCTACGACCATCTCGAAGGCGATTTCGCCGAGAGTCTCGCCTTCAGCCAGGCCGTCGGCGAGGCGTTCCTCGACGTGTTCCCACGCATCGTGCGGCGCCGCATGGGAATGCCGTCGACCGAGGCGGACCGCGCCCAGATGCTCGCCTTCCGCGGGCGCTATGCGGAATTCAATCTGGTCTATGATCGCGGCACTTTGTTCGGGCTCAAGACCGGCGGCAATATTGATGCGATCCTGATGAGCCTGCCGCCGGTCGCGACGTGGGACTGATCCTGGTCGAACCCGGGCAGGTGGCGACGGTCGTCACCTCGCTCGAAATGCGCAAGGCGCCCGCGCCCCGGCCGCTGCCGGCCTCGCCCTTTCGGCTGGCGCGGTGGAAGAGCCCGCGGCTGGAGCCCTATCGCGGCCTGTTCCGCCGGGTCGGGGCGCCCTGGCTGTGGTTCTCGCGGCTCGTCATGCCCGATGAGGCGCTCGCCGCGCTCCTCGCCGACGAGCGGGTCGAGATCTACGCGATCGTCGACCGCGCCGGGATCGAGATCGGCATCCTCGAACTCGACTTGCGCATCGATGGGGAATGCGAGCTCGCATTCCTGGGGCTGGTGCCCGAACTCGCCGCCAAGGGGCATGGCCGCTGGCTGATGACGCAGGCGCTATCGCTGGCGTGGCGCAAGGGCGTCCAGCGCGTCTGGGTGCATACCTGCACGCTCGATCACCCCGCGGCACTCGGTTTCTATCGGCGCCACGGCTTCGTGCCGTTCGCCAGCGCGGTCGAGACCTTCGCCGATCCGCGGCTGGCCGGCATCCTGCCGCAGGATGCCGCGCCGCACGTGCCGATCATCGCCGCCGCGCCGTCAGCCTAGCCAGGAGGTTACCGCGCCGCCGCGGCGGCGCAGCATCGTCGCCTGCACCAGGCGGACGAGGTGGAACAGGCAGGACAGCCCCGTCCACCATGCCACCGCGATCAGCCCCGTGTCCGGCCGGCCGAACAGCATCGCGGCGAACAGGATCACCATATTGGGGTTGCGGCGCGCGGTGATCAGGCGGAAATTGCTGTCGATCTTGCGCCAGACATGGATGTGCATGCCCCCGAACAGGCGTATGAACGCGCCTTCGATGATCCGCTGGACGACATAGCCGATCACGATCACCGCCAGCACGATCGTCAAGGTTTCGGGGCCGAGCGGTCGGCCGTAAGCGGCGAGCCCCACCCCCCACGCCGCCCACCAGAAAGGCGGGTGGACGAGATCGATGCCGTGATCGAACACATTGCCCCATTTGGACGAGGTGATCGTGCAGCGGGCGAGCTTGCCATCGACGGTGTCAAGCACCATGAACCCCAGCCCCATCGCCATGCCAAGCCAGTAATGGCCGTGCCAGAAGGCGATCGTCGCCGCGACGCAGAGCAATGCGCCGACCGCGGTGACCATGTTGGGCGTGACCCCGTATCGCGCCGCGACGCGGGTCAGCACCAGCGCCCATTCCGGCCACAGATATCTGGTCAGGACGTCGGTGACGCCCTTATAGGCACCGAAATAGCTCGCCCGCTCGGCGGCGCGCACGGTGGCGGGCTCGAGCCGCATCGCGAAGGGCTGTTCGCGCTTGCGCAGGCTTTCGTTGAGGATCGTGCCGCCATCCTCATAACGCATCACCTCCAGCGTGCTGGCTCCCAACGTCGCGGCGGAGGCGGCGGCGCGTTCGGCCGCGGTGCGGCAATGCGCGATCACCGGCACGCCGCCCAGCGTCAGCGCGGCACCGGGGCGCGCGGCGATATAGCGGAGCCACTGCGGATCGAAGACGAAGGCACGATGGACGAGAAGCGCGGGCGCGTCGCCCGAGACAGGATCGCCGAAGCCGAGATCGTTCGCCCGCGCCAGGCGCCGCGTCCGCTCGTCCACGTCCATGCCCCAGATCCGGGTACCGTTCGTACCGACCAGCACCACGTTCAGTCGTTCCGCCAAAATCTCTGCTCCATGCCGGCGCCCGCTGCGCCGTCCGCACCCTATTAGCCGGCGAATGACGCTTCGCAATTGAGCTGGTTAGATCGCGCGCATATGAGCACGGGGATGAACACAGGGCATCCGGCCTCTCCCCTCAAGCGCCGGGCGTCCCTGCGCAACAGTCTGCTCAACGTCGCGTGGATGCTCGGCGGCAAGGGCGTCGGCGCGGCGCTCAGCCTGTTCTACCTCGCCATCGTCACCCGCTCGCTGGGGATCGAGGGGTTCGGCCAGTTCACCCTCGCGCTCGGCGCCGGGCAGGCGGTCGCGAGTTTCGTCGCCTTCCAGAGCTGGCAGATCATCGTCCGCTACGGCATGCCGCACCTTCATGCCGGGCGCGCGGATGCGCTCGCCCGGCTGGTCCGCTTCACCACCATCCTCGACGCGCTGAGCGCGATCGGCGGCGCGGCGCTGGTCGTCCTCGGCATCTGGCTGCTCGGCGGCCATTTCGGCTGGACCACGGCCTTCCGGCAGCAGGCGATGATTACCAGCGTCGCATTGGTGCTGGCGATGCACTGGACGCCGATCGGCATCCTGCGCCTCCACGATCGGTTCGGCACCGCGACCTTGTGCGATTCGCTGACGCCGATCGTGCGCTTCATCGGCGCGTTGATCGTCTGGCTGAACGGCGCCAGCGCGATCGGCTATCTCGCCGTGTGGGCGATCGCGGAGGTGGTGACGGCGATCGGCTTCTGGATCGCCGCGGTGCGCTATGGTGAGGTGCGCTGGCGGCTCGATCGGCCGCTGCGCTGGCGTGACCTCAAGCAGGAAAATCCCGGCATCGCCGCCTATACGGTGACCACCAACCTGTCCCAGTCGCTCGATCTCGGCGGCAAGCAGATCGCCGTGCTGCTGGTCGGCCTGCTGGTGACCCCGGCGGCCGCGGGCGCGTTCCGCTTTGCCCAGCAACTCGCCCAGGCGCTCGCCAAGCTGTCCCAGCTGCTTGGCCGGGCGATCTTTCCCGAGCTGGTACGCAGCCGCTCGGGCAGCGCCGGGACAGAGGATTTCGACCGGCTGTTCGCCCGCACCGTGCGGATGACGGCGATCGGCGGCGTGATCGTGTTCCTGATCCTGATCCTGTTCGGCCAGCCGATGATCGGGCTGGTAGCGGGGCCAGAATTCCTGACCGCCTATCCGGTGCTGCTGGTGCTCGGATCGGCCGCGGCGCTGGACTTTGCCGCGGTCGGGTTCGAGCCGGCGGTGGTCGCGCTCGGGCGCCCCGGCCTCGCGCTCAAGCTGCGCTTCGTGTCGACCGGATTGCTGCTTGCGCTGATGGCGGTGCTGCCATTGTGGTTTGGCGGGGTCGGCGCGGGCTTCGCGGTGCTCGCCGGATCGGCCTTGTCCTTCGCCATGCTGTGGCAGGTCATGCGCACCCGGCCGCGCGGCTGACGGCTAGGCTGGGATCAGGCCGCTGCGGCGGAAATTGGCCGATCGGATCCGGACGAAACGGCCACCGGCAATGTCGTAGAAGATGAAATTGGTGCTTTCCCGCCGGTCGCCCGCGCGCATCGCACCGGTCGGGAATTCGGGCCAGTCCTGGCGGGCGACGATGCTGGTGTGCAGCTCGGCCGCGATCCGCACGCCGTCGCCGATGAACGACAGCAAGGTCAGCGTCTCGTCCACCCGCGCCTTTACCTCGCGGTAGAAGGCGATCACCGCCGCAGCGCCGGCAAAGCTGCCCGCCTGACCGGCAAACTCGACGTCGTCGGCATAATAACCGCCGAACGCGGCGAAGTCCGAGCGGTTGAACGCGGCGAGATAGGCCTCGAACCAGTCGCGCGAGCCGACTTCCACCGCCGGTTCAGCCCGCCGCCGAGGCGGGCCGAGCGGCCGCTCGCCCATCACCGTCGTGCGAACGAGATGGCGACGCTCGCACTGGAAGTCTCGCACCCGCAGGCGCGCGATAGCGGCTCCACCGTGATCCGGTGGAGCCTCGGCTCGGCCGCCCGGCGACGATCACACTGCGCTGGGCGGTGGTGTCGGCAACAATGTCTTTTGGCAGCGAAGCCATCGGCCGCTCCTGATTAGCAAGCCTGCTATCGCGCGGTTAGTGGACTAATCAACTATCACAACTATGCAGGCAGCATACGCCGCATCCTTAATCTCAATTTAGACTTGTTACGCTAAATATCGAGCAACGCGGGTGGAGGCGGCACGAATGTCCCTGACAAAGGCGATCATCATCGGCGGCATTGCGGGGATCGCCGTCCCGTTCGCGGTCGGCACGGCGAGGTTGCCGGTGGCGGCATTGGTCGCGACGATGTCGATCGGCATGCCCGGCGGCTTGGCCCTGCCCTGGTCCTGGCCGGCATTCTGCGTCGTGACGCTGTTCGCCTGGGGGTTGTTCGCCGCCGCGCGCGCCTGACCTCAGCGGGGTTTCTTCGGACCCGTATCGAGCTTGAGCCAATCCTCGGGCGGCACGCCGTAGACCATGTCCATCACCTCTATCTCCAGCCCGACGGGCCTGGAACTGGCCGAGTTCCACAGCGCGACCACCCCGGTGCGCCGCTCCGGATCGAACAGGATCAGCGATCGGTGGCCGCGCACGCCACCGAGATGGCCGATCACCCGGTGTCCGAGATAATCATAGTCGCGCCACCCCAGGCCGTAGCGCGCACCGCGCAGCCGATCGCCGAACCGGCGCACCCGCCCTTGCTCGACGGGGGTCACGACGCGCGGCCGGTGGATCGTATCGAGCAGCGCGGGCGACAGGATGCGCGGCGCGCCGCCCATCTGCGCGCGCAGCCACAAGGCAAAGTCATAGATCGAGGAATTGACCCCGCCGGCCGCCGGAACGCGATAATAGGCGTCGGACACCTCGACCGGCTTGCCCTTGCCGACATGCGGCTGGGCCCAGCTCTTCGCGCTCATCAGCCCCTCGCGCGAGACGCTGGCGCTCGTCATCCCCAGCGGGCCAAACAGCCGCGCCCGCACTGCCGCCTCATAAGGCAGGCCGGTGACCCGCTCGACGATCTCGCTCGCCGCGTCGAACGCGATATTCTGGTAGGCGCTGCACGTCCCCGGCGCGCACAAGGCGGGCAGTTCGCCGAAGCTGCGGCGCAGCGCCCGGGCATCCTCCCCATCCTCGAGCTTTCCGTCATAGGCGTTGGAGACGATGCCGACGCGGTGCGACAGCACGTCGTCTACCGTCGCCCAGCGCTGGCCGCCGCCCGGCAAATGGAGCGATGGGGCCCAGCGGATGATCGGATCGTCGAGCGAGAGCTTGCCCTGCTCGGCCAGCCCCGCGACCATCGTCGCCGCGAGCCCCTTGGATACGGAGGCCCAGCGGAACACGGTCGAGGTGGTCACCCGCTCGCCGCTGCCCGCGACGGTCTCGCCATAGCCCTTGAGGAAGTTGAGCTTGCCGCCCTCGATCACCCCGACCGACAGCCCGACCATGCCATCCTCCTCCACCAGGCGGCGGAGGCGATCGTCGAGGCGGCGATAATCGATCGAACCGCCCTGAAGCCGCGGCGCCACGACGAGCGGAATCGGCTGGAGCGGCGACGGCGGCGCGGAGGGCGCGCGCAGCAATCCGGCCGCCCGCCAGGCGAACGCCACGGCCAGCAGGCCGAGCAGCAACGAAGCGAAAACGACAAAGCGGCGCGGCACGGCGCCGCTCTAGAGCAGCTTTGCCGGATCGGGAATCGCAAAATCGGGCGCGGGGGGACGGCCGCCGCGCCGCCGCGGCGCTTTGCCGCATCGGCGATTTGCCTTCCGCGGCCCCGGCAACCGGGATAACGCTGCCCCGACTTGCGGGATCGATCGCGGGAGAGGAAAGCTATGGCACCGCGCCGCCGCCACACCTACGCGCTCGCCGCCGCGCTGCTCGGCCTTGTTGGCGGCTGCGCACCGCGCCCGGAAACGCCGTCTTTTCGTCCCGAACTGGTGCTCGACATCGAACGGCCCGAAGTCACGGTGGCGGTCGGCGACGTCCTGCTCCGATTGCGGGTCGATCTGGATCGCCGCAACACGATCGAGCTCAACCCCGCGGCCGCCCGGCGCCTGCCGCTGGAGTTTCAAGGCGGCAGCGGCGTGCAGGTGGGCCGGGAGACGGTGGCAGAGCGGACCGCGGCGGCATTGGTGGTGCTCGACGGGATCACCGCACCGCAAACCTTCTCTGTCTTCGATCGGGAATGCTGCGTCGGCGTCGACGGCGCGATCGGGCCCGATCTGCTGCCCTACGATCGGGTCCGCTTCGTCCGCGGTACGATGGCGGCGCGGGGCACCGAACGCCGCTTCCCGCTCGTCCAGGACGATGAGCGCGGCCTTGCGGTGCGCCAGCTGACCGCGGCCGGCGAGATCCTCGTCCAATTTTCGCTGCGCTATCCCGGCGTGCTGGCCACCGCGGCGGCCGGGGCGATCCTCGCCAGGGCGCATGACGGCCGCTTGGTCGGCGAGACCTTTCAGGTGACCCCCGCACTCGGCGTATCGCGCCCGGTGAGGACGCTGCGGTTTGCTCGCCCTGCCCGCCTCGCCGGCTTCGTCCTGACCGATGTGCCGGTGCGGCTGGCCGATTTCCGGGGCGGCTTCGCCTTGCCGCAGGAGCAAGCGCGGCCGGGTGACATCCTCGTCGCGCCACGGCGGGCGCGGGCGCAGGAGGCGTGGCCGTCGCTGCTGATCGGGCGTGAGCAGCTCGATCGATGCGACGAGATCATCTTTCACCGGTTGCCGATCGAGATCGTGCTGCGCTGCGACTTCGCGGCCCCCTGAACCGACCGCGGCGGGATGGCCTTGTGGCGGCGCCATGCGTTAGCAATGGTCGATGAACAGCCTGATCCTCGCTTTCCTGCTCGCCGCCGCGCCGGTCGATTATGGCCCGGCGCTCAACGCCGCCGTGTTCGACCGCGCCTGGTCGCTCGTCGACGACCATTATTGGGACCGCGACGCCCATGCCGCCGATTGGGCCGAGGCGCGCAAACTCTACCGGCCCCGGGCGCTCGCCGCCCCGAACCGGCAGGCGCTCTATGCCGTGCTGTCCGAGATGCTCGCCACGCTCGGCGACAGTCATGTCTATGCCGACGACCCCGCCGGGATCGGCTTCGACGAAGCGCGCGAGGCGGGCGGTCAGGGCGGTTTCGGCTTCGCATCGTGGCAAAGCGACGGCGCGTGGCGGATTTTCGCCGTGCAGCCAGACAGCCCGGCCGCGCGGGCCGGCGTGCAGGTCGGCTGGGAGCTGACGGCGCTCAACGGCCGGCCGCTCGACATGGACTATCATCCCGATCCGGGCGACAGCGCGGACGTCGCCTTCCGGGACGAGCTTGGCCAAACCCACCGGATGCGCCTGACCGCAACCGCCCTCCCGCCGGAGCCCGAGCGCAACGCCAGCCGCATCGGCGGCGGCATCCTGCTTCTCCGCCTGAATACGTTCGATCACCGCCCCGATCGCTGGATCGCCGGGGAGATCGCGCACGCTGCCCCGCGCGGCGTGATCCTCGACCTGCGTGAGAATTACGGCGGCGAGGCGATGTCGGTCGGTCGGGTGGCCGGGCGATTGTTCACGCGCAAGACCATTCTGCTGCGCCGGATCGGCCGCAAGGGCCCGGTCGACGTGCCGATGCTCGGCGCCGGATCGCGATCCTATCGCGGGCCGCTCGTGGTGCTGGTCGGTCCGCGCACCGCGAGCGGCGCCGAGGCGCTCGCCGCCGCGGTCGAGGAAAGCGGCCGCGGCACCACGGTGGGCGAGCGGACGGCCGGCGCGCTGACCGGCGCGGCGCGCTACCCGTTGCCCGATGGCGGCGAGATTTCGGTGGCCGAGTTCGACATCCGCACCGCCAAGGACCAGCGGCTCGAAGGGCGCGGCTTCACCCCGCGCGAGGTGGTGACGCCAAGCTTCGCTGCCTCGCGCCGCGGCGAAGACCCCGCCCTGGCGCGCGCGATCGCATTGCTGGAGGCAGGCCGATGAGGCAGGCGACCCACATCCTGCGCATTGCGACCCCCGGCCGCGGGCTGATCGAGATCAGCCGCGATGTCACGCGCTGGCTGCGGGCGGAGGCGGTCGACACCGGGCTGCTGACTTTGTTCTGTCGCCACACCTCCGCATCGTTGCTGATCCAGGAGAATGCCGCGCCCGAGGTGCGAGACGACATCGAAGCCTATTTCGCCGCGATCGCGCCCGAGGACCCGACCCGCTACGCCCATGACGACGAGGGACCGGACGACATGCCGGCCCATCTGCGCACCGCGCTGACCCAGGTTCAGATCGCGGTGCCGGTGATCGACGGGCGGATGGCGCTCGGCACGTGGCAGGGCATCTATCTGTTCGAACATCGCGCCCGTCCGCACCGGCGCGAAATCGCGCTCCACCTGATCGGCGCCTGAAAACCGTTGGACGAAGGGAAACCTGGCGGCGCTGCGCCGGTTTACATGCGGCAAACAAGGGAGCGCATATGACCATCGTCGAACGGATCGCCCGGGTTCTCGCGGGCCAGCAGTTCAGCCGCAACGCCCATGGCGAGGCGCCGGACGGGGTGCCCGCGTCCGATCTCGTCAACCTCCACTGGCGCGATCATGTCGACGATGCGCTCGCGGTGCTGAAGACGATGCGAGAGGCCGACGCCGAAATGGCGGCGGCGGGCAATGCTGCCGGCGGCGATGCGGCGACGATCTGGGACGCGATGGTGCGCACCGCGGTGGGCGAGGAGCACTCGCTCTAGCGCCGCCAGCCAAGCGAGGCGCCGGGCGGGATCGCGCCGCCCGGCGGAGCGTTACTCCGTGCCGCTGCCGGGTTCGGCCATCTTGCGATGCTGCTCCGCGACCATCCCCGCGGGCATGACATGGGCGACGGCCGCCTGGATCTTATTCTTCAGCCCATAGACGACATGGCCGTCGCCGTTCATCAGCGCCTTCCAGCCGGTCTCGGCCACCTTGCGCGGGTCATCCTTGTCCTGCGTGCCGACCTTGGTATCGAGCATGTCGGCACGTTCGAAGAATTCGGTCTCGGTCGGCCCTGGCATCAGGCAGGTGACGGTTACGCCGCTATCCTTGAGTTCGGCCCGCAATGCCTCGGTGAAGCTGTCCACATAGGCCTTGGTGCCGTTATAGACCGCCTGATAGGTGCCCGGCATGAAGCCCGCGATCGAACCCGTGGTGAGAATCCTGCCGTCGCCTTGCGCCTTCATCTGCTGGGCGACCTTCTGGAGCAGATAGGTCGTGCCGGTGACGTTGGTGTCGATCACGCGGCGCCACTCGGCCGGATCCTGATCGAGGAACCCACGGCCAAGGCCGCGGCCGGCATTGGCGCACAGCAGATCGATCTGGCGCCCCTTGGCCGCGGCGAGCAAGGCGTCATTGCCCTCGAACGTGGCGAGATCGGCCTCGATCGCGTCGACATTGGTGCCATGGCTGCGGAAATCCTCGGCGGCGGCGTGGATCAGCGGCTCGTCCGCGACGACGAGGACGTCATAGCCATTCTGGGCCGCGATATGCGCCAGCTCGGCGCCGATGCCGGTCGATGCGCCGGTGACGATGGCGAATTTGCGCTGTGACATGGGAGGTCCTCGACGTGGATGATCCGCCTGCCCCAACCGCCCGCCAATAACGATGTTCCACCCCATCCGGGATGGACCGTGCGGCCGAGCGGGGGAACGCCGGAACAGCCCGCGCGGCGCTTTGTTGTGCTTCCGATACGGCCGGTCGGCCATAATCACGGGAGGGAGATCAGATGGCGGAAATTCCCCAGATGCCGGAGGTGCAGACCCCGGAAGCCGACAGCGACGAACCGTTCGACGTCCAGGCCGCGCGCCACACCGCCTTCATCCACGCCATCGCGCAGATCGCGCTCGTCTCCTCGTGCGAGACGCTGCGGGTACTCCACCGCCGCAACCTGATCGACGCCGCCGATATGGAGCCGATCCACGAGACGATCTCGATCCTGCGCGATGCGCTCGCCCCGGCTTTCCTCGACGGCGATCGCGAGATGTTCGAGGCGGCGGTGGCGCCCTTCCCGCGCTGACCGCGCTTAGTCGGCCCTGAACCCGGCCGCGGCGACCCCGGCGAGGCAGGCCAGTTCGTCATTGTCGCCCGTGTCGCCGCTCGCACCCACCGCGCCCAGGATCGCGCCGTCGGCGGCGCGGATCAGCACGGCGCCCGGCTGGGGCAGGAACTTGCCCTGCGCGCTCGCCGCCAGCGTCACGAAAAAGTTCGGGTTGGCCTTGGCATTTTCCGCCAGCTTGCGGCTAGGCGCGCCCATCGCGACCGCGCCCCACGCCTTGCCCAGCGCGACGTCGAAGCGGAACATGGTCGCCCCGTCCTGCCGCGCCGCCGCCTTCACATGGCCGCTGGCATCCAGCACCACCACCGACAACGGCTGGAACCCCGCGCTCTGCACATGGGCGAATGCGCCCTTGATGATCGCTTCGGCGGCTTCCAGGGTAAGTAGGGACATGTGATTTCCTCCAAATAGAGCGCGTGCACCGCCAACCGCTCGAAAATTTCTGCTGCATCGTGGCCGCCGTCGAATTAGTTGGCTCGATCAACGAAGGGAATGCCGAATGAAGGTCAGCGCGACAATTGCCGAGATCCTGAAGCGCGAGCATGTCGACGTGATCTTCGGCTATCCCCGAAACGCCGTGCTGGAGGAAGCCGCCGCGATCGGCATCCGCCCGGTGATCGTGCGCCAGGAACGCACCGGCCTGCACATGGCGGACGCCCTCTCGCGCCTCAGCCGTGGTCGCCGAATGGGCGTGTTCGCGATGCAGCACGGGCCGGGCACGGAGAACGCCTATGGCGGCGTCGCCCAGGCCTATGCCGAGTCGGTTCCGGTGCTGGTGCTGCCGCAGGGCTATAGCCGTCGCGTGGCGTTCGTGCCCGACAATTATAACGCCACCGTATCGATGCGGACGATCGCCAAGCATGTCGAGCCGATCCTGCTCGCCGGCGAAACGCCCAACATCCTGCGCCGCGCCTTCACCCAGCTGCGCAACGGCCGCCTGCGCCCGGTGATCGTCGAAATGCCGATGGACGTGCTCGACGAAGAGGTTGGCGATCTTGCCTATGAGCCGGTGATCCGCACCCGATCCGCGCCCGATCCCGAGGCGGTCAAGGCCGCCGCGCGGATCCTCGTCGATGCCAGGCGTCCGGTGATCCACGCCGGCCAGGGCGTCCATTGGGCCGAGGCCTATGACGAGTTGCGCACGCTCGCGGAATTGCTTGCCGCGCCGGTCTCGACCAGCCTGGAGGGCAAGAGCACGTTCGACGAGACCCACCCGCTGGCGCTCGGCTCCGGCGGGGCGGCGATCCCCAAGACGGTGCGTCACTTCCTCGATCAGGCGGATGTCATCCTCGGCATCGGCTGCAGCTTTTCGGAAACCGCGTTCGGCGTGGCCATGCCGAAGGGCAAGACGGTGATCCATGCGACGCTGGACCCGGCCGACCTCAACAAGAACGTCATCTGCCAGCATGCCTTGATCGGCGATGCGCAACTGACGCTGGCGATGCTGATCGCCGAATGCCGCACGCTGATCGATGGCGCCCGCGATCCGGAGCCGTTCGCGCGCGAAATCAAGGCGGTCGAGGCGGAATGGCTGGCGCAGTGGCTGCCGCTGCTCGAATCGACCGACGCGCCGATCAGCCCCTATCGGGTGCTGTGGGAACTTCAGCGCACCGTCGATGTCGCCAACACGATCATCACCCACGATGCCGGGTCGCCGCGGGATCAGCTGACGCCCTATTGGAAGTCGATCACTCCGCTCAGCTATATCGGCTGGGGCAAGAGCACGCAGCTGGGCTACGGCCTCGGCCTGGCGATGGGCGCCAAGCTCGCCTGCCCCGACAAGCTGTGCATCAACGTCTGGGGCGACGCCGCGATCGGCTTCACCGGCATGGATTTCGAGACCGCGGTGCGCGAGCGGCTGCCGATCCTGTCGATCCTGCTCAACAACAGCGCGATGGCGATCGAGCTGAACGTGATGCCGATCGCGACCGAGCGGTTCCGTTCGACCGACATCTCGGGCGATTATGCGGCCTTCGCCCGCGCGCTCGGTGGCTATGGCGAACGGGTCGAGCGGCCCGAGGACATTGCCGATGCGATCCGCCGCGGCATCGCCGCGACCGAGCGCGGCCAGCCCGCCCTGATCGAGTTCATCACCGCCAAGGAGACACGGGCATCGCGGCTGTGAGCGCAAGCGACCTCCAGCCGGTGGGCCACCCGGCGGCGTGGACCGGCGCGACGCTGGGCGGCGTGGAGGCGATCACGCGCACGCTGAGCCCGGCGGAGATCGAGGCGATCGTCGCCGCAGCCGACGGCGTGGTCGGCTGCCCCTTCCCCGAAATCCAGCGCGAGGATTTTGCAGATCCCGCGATCACCGCGGTAATGGACGAGGTGCGCGAGGCGGTGATGCACGGCCGCGGGGCGCTGCTGCTGTCCGGGCTCGACCCCAGTGCGGGCGATCTTGGCTGGTGGGAGCGGCTCCATTGGGGGCTCGGCACGCATCTCGGGCAAGGCGCGATCCAGGGTCCGGCGGGCGACTGGGTCGCCCACGTCCACAAGGATGAGAATAACCCGACCGGACGCGGCACG
>JAQGKS010000266.1 GCA_028289965.1 Sphingomonas bacterium | reverse complement strand
GCAGCGCGGTGCGCAGGCATTCGCACACCGTTTCGTCGCGCTGGTTGATCAGCCGATGGCGGAAGGTGGCGATCCCCGCCTCGGGACGCGACCGGCTGTCGCGCAAGCCGACGACCTCGGTTTCCGCGCGCAGCGTATCGCCGATGAACACCGGGCGCGGCATCACCACCTTGTCGTAACCGAGGTTGGCGACGAGCACGCCGAGGGTCGTGTCCGCCACGGTCAGCCCGATCATCAGCGCGAAGGTGAAGGTGCCGTTGACGAGGATCTGCCCGAACTCGCTCGCCTGCGCCGCCTCCGCATCGATATGCAGCGGCTGGGGATTGTGGGTCATCGTCGAAAAGAGAAGATTGTCGGTCTCGGTCACGGTGCGGCGGATATCGTGGCCGATCCGGTCGCCGATCCGCCACTCGTCGTAGAAGCGTCCGGCCATCAGCCTTCCTTATCGATCCGCACGAGCATCGCCCCCTCGTCCACCTGCGCACCGACAACTACGCCGAGCGCCGCCACCACCCCGTCGAACGGCGCGATAAGGGCTTGCTCCATCTTCATCGCCTCCAGCGTGACGAGCATTTGCCCGCTGGTCACGCGTGCACCCATCGCCACGCCGACGGCGGTGATCCTGCCCGGCATCGGCGCGACGATCACGCCGTCCCCGACCGAACCTCCCACCGCGCGTGCGCCCGCATCGGTCCGCGCGAACAGCGCCTCGCCTTCGTCGAACACGACAATGCCGCCGGGAACGGGCAATGCCGTGACGGCGCGCCGCTGCCAGCCAGGTGGAAGCGACACCCGCTCCAGTCCGCCGCCGCCATCCACGAACACGAAGGGGTCATCCGCAGCGTTGAGGCGAAAACCGGTTCGTGCCGTCCAGACATCGCCCGAAGCGTCCGAACGCGGCGCACCGCGCCCTGTGTCATCCGGCCGAACCAGCCCGATCGCCGCCTGCGCCAGCATCGCCACGCGCTGCACCGACGAGAGCGCCAGCATATCGCCCGCGGCCTCGACAAAGCCGGTATCGACCGGGCCGCGGGCGAAACGGGGATGGCGCAGCAGGCGGTGGAGCAAGCCAGCGTTCGTCCGCACCGGCCAGACCTCGATCCCGCCGCAGGTGGCGGCGAGGGCTTGGATCGCCTGTTCCCGGCTGGCGGCGTGAGCGATGATCTTGGCCAGCATCGGATCGTAGAAGCGGCTGCTCGCGTCGCCCTGCTCCACCCCGCTGTCGATCCGGGCGGTCGGCGGAACGACGAAATGATCGAGCGGCCCGACGCTCGGCCTAAAGCCGTCGGCCGGATCCTCCGCACAGAGCCGCGCCTCGATCGCATGGCCCCGGATCGACAGCCCATCCTGCGCCATCGGCAGCGGCTCGCCGGATGCGACGCGGATCTGCCACTCGACCAGGTCGACGCCGGTGATCGCCTCCGTCACCGGATGCTCGACCTGAAGCCGCGTGTTCATTTCCATGAACCAGATCCGGTTGGCGCGCAGCCCATCGGAGGCATCGGCGATGAACTCGACCGTGCCGGCGCCGACATACTCCACCGCGCGACCGGCGCGTACAGCGGTGTCGCACAGCCAGCCCCGCGTCGCCTCGTCCATGCCCGGTGCGGGCGCTTCCTCGATGATCTTCTGGTGGCGGCGCTGGATCGAACAGTCGCGTTCGAACAGGTGCACGAGGTTGCCGTGCCGGTCGCCGAACAGCTGGACCTCGATGTGCCGCGGCGAGCGGATATATTTCTCGAGCAGCACGCGATCGTCGCCAAAGGCCGACGCCGCCTCGCGCCGGCAGGCTTCGAGCGCGGCGGCAAATTGCTCGGCATCGTCGACCCGGCGCATCCCCTTGCCGCCGCCGCCGGCGACCGCCTTGATCAGCACCGGCCAGCCGATCGCCGCCGCCGCCGCGTGCAGCCGAGCGGGCGACTGATCCTCGCCGAGATAGCCGGGCGTCACCGGCACCCCCGCATCCTGCATCAGCCGCTTGGCCGCATCCTTTCGTCCCATCGCGCGGATGCTCGCAGGCTCGGGGCCGATCCAGATCAGCCCGGCATCGATCACGCCCTGCGCGAAATCGCCATTTTCAGAGAGGAAGCCATATCCCGGATGGATCGCCTCGGCCCCGCGATCGAGCGCGGCGGCGATGATCCGATCGCCGCGCAAATAGCTCTCGGGGGGGGAAGACGCGCCGATATGCACCGCCTCATCCGCCAGCCGGACGTGGCGGGCGTGGGCGTCGGCATCCGAATGGACCGCGATCGTACGGATCCCCAACGCACGCGCCATGCGGATGATCCGGCACGCAATCTCGCCGCGGTTGGCGATCAGGAGGGATTGCAGCATCGCCGCTACATCCGGAACAAGCCGAAGCTCGCCCGCGGCCCGATCGGCGCGTTCAGCGTCGTGGCGAAGGCGAGGCCGAGCACGTCGCGCGTCTGCGCCGGATCGATGATCCCATCGTCCCACAACCGCGCGGTCGCATAATAAGGGCTGCCTTCGGCCTCGAACCGGGCACGGATCGGCGCCTTGAACGCTTCGGCTTCCTCGACGGTCCAGCTTTCCGCGTCGCGGTGGACCTCGGCCAGTACCGCCGCCGCCTGCTCTCCACCCATCACGCTGATCCGCGCATTGGGCCAGGTGAACAGGAAACGCGGCGAATAGGCCCGACCGCACATCCCGTAATTACCGGCGCCGAAGCTGCCGCCGATCACCACCGTGATCTTGGGCACCTGCGCCGTCGCCACCGCGGTAACCAGCTTCGCGCCATGCTTGGCGATCCCCTCGGCTTCATATTTGCTGCCGACCATGAAGCCAGAGACGTTCTGGAGGAACAGCAAAGGGGTGCCGCGCTGGCACGCCAGTTCGATGAAATGCGCGCCCTTCAGCGCGCTCTCCGAAAACAGCACGCCATTGCTGGCGAAGATGGCGACGGGGATGCCCCAGATGTGGGCAAAGCCGCAGACCAATGTGGTGCCGTAGAGCGGCTTGAACTCGTGCATCTCGGAGCCATCGACGATCCGGCCGATCACCTCGCGCACATCATAAGGCGCCCGCACGTCGCTTGGGATGATGCCGTACAGCTCCGCCGGATCGTGCACCGGCGCGCGCGGCGCGATCACCGCGACATCGGGCCGGTGCGGCGGACGCAAAGT
>JAQGKS010000281.1 GCA_028289965.1 Sphingomonas bacterium | reverse complement strand
CCGCCATAGGTCAGCACCATGTCGAGATCGGGCAGCGCGCGGCGGACGGGATGGCCGTGGTCGGCGCGCATCTCGTCGAGCGTGGCGGCGGCATCGACATCCCAGAAGATGCGGATCGCATCGTCGGCCGAATGGTCGATGATCCCCTGGAGCAGTTCGGCATCGAACACGCCGACGCCGTTCGCCTTGACGACGATATCGGCGTCGCGCGCTTCGGCCAGCACCCCGCGCACCGCCTCGATCGTCGCCGGATAGACGACCGAGCGCGCCCATTCCGGCGGATCGATGTCGCGGTGCTGCTGCCGATCGAAGGCATCGGGCTCATAGAAGGTGATGTCGTAGCCGCGGCCGGCGAGATCGCGCAGAATCCCGCGATAATAGGTCGCCGCCCCGTTCCAGTAGGAGGAGAGCAGGCTGGAGCCGTAGCAGGCGATCTTCATGCGACGCTTTCGATGGGTCGCGCGGCGCCGAGCCGCGCGAGGATATGGAGAAGTTCGTCCGCGCGGTGGGCGCAGCTGTGGCGGGCGCGGATCGTTTCCAGGCCATAAGCGACGAGCGAGCGGCGGAGATCGGGATCGTCGCGCAGGGCGCGGAGGTGCCGCGTCATCTCCGCGCCGTCCCGGGCGACTAGATAGTCCTTGCCCGGGCGGAACAGCCCTTCGGAATCCTCCCACGGCGCGGAGACCAGCGGGATGCCGCAGGCGAGCGCCTCGAACACCCGGATCGTCGGGATGCCCGGCAGGATCGTCGAGTAATAGCGCCGCGGCACATGGACGGTGGCGAGGTGGCGGGCGAACAGTTCGGGCGCGCGGGCATTGGCGACCCAGCCATGATAATGCGCGCCATATCGCGCGAGCGTCTCGCGCGCCGCGTCCGGATAGCGCACGCCATAGATGTCGAGGCCGAGCCCGGCGTCGCGCGCCGGGCGGAACAGATAGCTTTCCAGCTCCGCCGACCGTTCGTCGTCGCCCCAGTTGCCGATCCAGATCAGCCCCTCGCGCACGCCTTCCTCGGCAGGCGGGTGGAATAGCCGCAGATCGGCCGCCTCGTGCCAGACGAACACGCGGTCTCGCCAGCCCCAACGGCGATAGACCTCCGCCAGCGTCTCGCCGAATGCCAGCACGGCATCATAGCCGGACAGGTCGAAGGCGCGGATCGCGTCGGGGTCGCTGACCGCGCGGTGGTGGGTATCGTGGAACAGCAGGGTGAAGCGCGCGCCGGCGGTACGCAGCGCGCCGATCCGGGCGACCAGCGCCGGATCGTTCCATTCGTGGACGATCACGACCTCGGCATCGTCGATCAGCGCGGCGAGATCCGCCTCCGGGCCGAAAGTCTCCGAACTCAGCTCGGGATAAGCGCGGCGCCACGCATCGAGCCCGGCGTCGCCATGATCGGCGAGCAGGTTGGCGAGGCTCCACGCGCCGGCCGGTTCCAGCGCGCGCACGTCATGGCCGCGGGCGACCAGCTCGCGCAGCACGCCGCGCAGGAAATGGGCGTTGCCATGGTTCCAGCAGGAGGCGAGCGAATGGGTGAAATAGGCGATCTTCATGTCGCGGCCTCCCCGCCGCCGGTCGCGACCGCGGGCGCAATGCCGATGTCGCGGTAGATCTGGGCCATGTTCGCCGCCATCGCCGCCGGCGTGTAGCGGCTGGCGCGCTGGCGCGCCGCGTCGCCCAGCGACAGCCGCAGCCCGCCGTCGCCGATGATCGTCTCGGCCGCGATCGCGAAACCCTGGTCGTCCTTGGCGGCGATGAAGGTCGCCGCACCGTCCCACAATTCGCGGAAGGTGGGAATGTCGGACAATATAAGGGGGCAGCCCGCCGCCGCCGCCTCCAGCACCGCCAGGCCGAACGGCTCGTACAAGGCGGCGGACACGAACAGCGGGCGTGAGGCGAGCCAGCGGCCGATCTGCGCCTCCTCGATCGGGCCGAGCGTGTGGAGGTGGGCCATTTCGGGCGCGACTTCGCTGTTCGGGCCATGGAGCGGGCCGGCGGCGCGGAACGGCACCGCGAGGCGGCCGGCGATCCGGTCGAGCGTCGTCACATTCTTGGCCTTGTCCCACAGCCGGCCGGCGGTGAAACAGAAATCATGCATCGCCGCGGCGGGGCGGGTGAGCGGCGCGCGGCCGTTATGGACGACGAGCGGCCGGCGCTTCAGCCCATAGGCATCGACGGTCGCGTCGGCGAGCGCCGCGCTCGGCGCGACGGCGCGGTCAGCGGTGGCCAGGCCGACCCCGGTCAGCATCGCGCGCCAGACGAAATCGGCGGGCAGGGCGCCGCCGCGGACGGCGGCGAACCAGGTCGCGACGCAGCTGTGGGTCACCGCCACGATCGGCGCGGGGAATTTGGCGGCGGCGGCGAGGCCGGGCGCATTGAGCTGGATCAGGTCTACCCGCAGCTCCCGCGCCAGCGCCGCCAGCGCCTCCGCCGCGGCGAGGGTGGTCGGTTCATCCTCGATCATCCAGTCGAGCGGCTGCCCGGTCTCGACCAGCGCCAGCCCGGGGATCGTCTCCGCTGCGGCGCGCTGTGCCGCGCTCGGGCCTGGGCCCATCACCGCGATCGTCGTGCGCCAGCCGTGGCGGGTGAGGCCGCGCGCCAGATCGGTCGCATAATGCCAGACGCCGCCGACAGCATCGGCGGTCATCAGCAGATGCGCCGTCACGACGCCGCCCGCGCCAGTGCCGGCTCGAACGCCGGCAAAAAGATGCCGCGGCTATCCGCCAACCAGCGCGCCAGATCGGCGACGCCCTGCCGCCACGGCGTTTTCGGCCCCAGGCCGAGCGACCGTTCGGCCGCGCGGGTGTCGGCGACGAAATAGCGTTGATCGCCGGCGCGCCAATCCGAATAAGACACATCCACCTCGCGCCCGATCAGCGTGGCGATATGGGCGAGGAGCTGGCGCAGGCTGATCGCGTTGTTCGGACCGCCGCCGAGGTTGAACGCCTGCCCGCTGACCGCCTCGATCTGCTGCCAGGCGGCCATATAGGCGTCGACCGCGTCCGACACGTCGAGGATGTCGCGCACCTGATAGCCGTCGCCATAGAGCGTGATCGGCCGGCCGTCCAGCGCGCGGATCAGGAAGTGGGCGACCCAGCCCTGATCCTCGGTGCCCATCTGCCGCTGGCCATAGATGCAGCTCATCCGGATCACCGCCGTGGGCACCCCGAAGCTGCGCGCATAATCGAGCACATATTGGTCGGCCGCGCCCTTGGAGCAGCCATAAGGCGTGTGGAATTCGAGCGGCCGATCCTCGCCGATGCCGTGCATCGCGATCGTCGGGTGGCCGGGGCGATAGGCGTCCCCCTCCAGCACGAAATCGACGTCGGAAAGATCGCCATAGACCTTGTTGGTCGATGCGAAGATCAGCGGCGTGCCGTCGCCCCTCTCGCGCAGCGCGTCGAGCAGGTTGAGCGTGCCGCGGATGTTGATCTCGAAATCCTCGCGCGGATCGACCAGGCTGGTGGTGACCGCGACCTGCGCGGCCATGTGGAACACCGCCTTGGCCCCGGCGGCGGCGCGGCGCACCGCATCCTCGTCGCGGATGTCGGCGATGATGCTGGTGATGCGATCGGGGTGGCGTTGCTTGAGCCAGGCGAGATTTGTTTCCACGCCGGCGCGGGCGAGCGCGTCGTAGATCAGCACGTCATGCCCCTGCGCGGCGAGCCGGTCGGCGATGTTGCAGCCGATGAAGCCGGCGCCGCCGGTGACCAGCACCGGGCGGCGATCGGCGGAGACGGGGAGCGCGGTCACGCCACCAGCCCCCGCGCTTCGAGTTCGGCGCGCGCCTCGGCGACCCGGTCGTCGGCGGTCTGCTCGGCGACCCATTCGGCGAGTTCGGCCAGGCCCTCGCCGAAATCCTGCTCGGCGCGGAAGCCGAGCGTCTCGGCCGCCTTGGTCGTGTCGCAGAAGCAATGGCGGATGTCGCCGATGCGGGACTTGCCGACGATCTCCGGCTCGCCATGGTTGCGGCCCATCGCCCGCGCCAGTTCGCGCGCCACCTCGGTGACCGAGCGATCATTGCCCGATCCGATGTTGAACACCTCGCCGGCGGCCTGCGGCAGCACCAGCGCATCGGCGAACGCGCGCGCCACGTCGCCGACATAGACGAAGTCGCGCCGCTGCTCGCCATCCTCGAAGATCATCGGCACCTGGCCGTTGAGCAGCCGCGAGGCGAAGATCGCCAGCACCCCGGTATAGGGGTTGGAGAGCGCCTGGCCCTGGCCGTAGACGTTGAACAGCCGCAGGCACACGCCTTCCATGCCATACGGGTTGGCGAGGATCAGGGTGGTGCGTTCCTGCACATATTTGTTGAGCGCGTAGATCGAGGCGAGGTTGGGGCGCTTCCATTCCGGGGTGGCGAGCGGCGTCAGCGGCCGGCCCTGGCTGTCCAGCGGATCCCAGCCATCGTCGGCGCCGGTGCGCGGCTGGCGCTCGGCATTCTCGACGGTGTTGCCGTCGGCATCGACGTAGAGGCCTTCGCCATAGATGCTCATCGACGAGGCGGTGACCACCCGGCGCACCGGATTTTCGATCAGCTTCTCCATCAGCACCGCGGTGCCGACATCGTTGACAGAGGTATAACGCTCGACCGCGTACATCGACTGGCCGACGCCCACTTCGGCGGCGAGATGGATGACGCTGTCGATCCCCTTGAGCGCCTTGGCGACGGCATCGCCGTGGCGCACGTCGGCGCGAACAAGTTCGACATCGGGGTGGAGCCCGGCGGGCCGGTCGGTATCGCCGTGGACCTGCTCGATCAGGCTGTCGAGGACGCGAACCTGGTTGCCCCGGGCGATCAGTTCATCGGCGACGAACCGGCCGATAAAGCCTGCCCCGCCCGTGATCAGTATCTTTTCCACTAAATCCCTTTCAGCTTTGACAAGCGCGGCAACGTAACGGTCAAGATGCGGTTTCCGCGAGACACAAAGCGGTGACGTGAGGCAGGTTAGTCAAGTCGGACAGCCCGGTTGATCCAAGTTAAGTCGCTTGGCCGAACATGCTGGCGCCGTGCCCGACCTTCAGGGTGCGAAGCACAGTGCGCGGCACCATCGCCCGCATGCAACTTCTACTTCTTCATCCTTGTTCCGCAAATTGTAAAATGTCGTCGCCGGTTGACGGAACCACCGCGCTTCTATGTACGCTGTGTTCCGATGGGATCGGAGTTGGGCAAGCATGATCATCAGGGGCGAACATTGACGGCGAGCCTGTATCTCGTGCGTCACGGTGCGCACGGCGATCTCGGCCGGGTGTTGACCGGGCGCGGCGGCAGTGCCGGGCTGACCGAGATCGGCCGCGCCCAGGCGGCGGCAGTGGCGGAGAGACTCGCGCGCGAAGATGTGCGTGTCGTCCACACCTCGCCGCGCCTTCGGGCGGTGGAGACGGCGCGGATCATCGCCGATCGCCTCGCCGTGCCGGTCGACGTGGTCGACGCGCTCGACGAGATCGATTTCGGCGCGTGGAGCGGACGCAGTTTCGAGGCGCTGGCGCAGGATCCGGCGTGGCACGCATGGAATGCGCGGCGCGGCACCGCGCGTCCGCCCGGCGGCGAGGCGATGGCGGCGGCGGTGGCGCGGGCCGGCCGGCATGTCGCCAATATCGGCGCTAACGGCGGCGGTGTGGTGTGCGTCAGCCACTGCGATATCATTCGCGGGCTGATTGCCGACACGCTGGGCCTGCCGCTCGACAATATGCTGCGTTTCGACGTCGACACCGCGTCGCTCAGCATCCTCGTGGCGGGGGAGTGGGGTGCGCGGGTGCTCAGCGTCAACGAAGTCGCCGGCTTCAGCGAAAGGGTCGGGGCATGAGCCGACTGCAACAGGATCCGGACCGGATCGGCGAGGCGGCATTGCGCGCGCAGATCGACGCGCTCGGCCCCTGGTTCCACAACATCAACCTCGACGGCATCTGGACCGCGCCGGACCATTTCCTCGGCGACTATCCGGGCCGCAAGTTCCAGCGCTTCGCCCCGGCGCTGCCCGCCGACATGACGGGCAAGCGCGTGCTCGACATCGGCTGCAACGCCGGCTTCTATTCGGTCGAGATGAAGCGCCGGGGGGCGGAGCGGGTGCTGGGCATCGATTCCGACGATCGCTATCTGGCGCAGGCGCGGCTCGCGTCGAAGGCGCTCGGGTTCACCGGCATCGAGTTCGCCAACCTGTCGGTCTATGATGTCGGCGCGCTCGGCGAGCGGTTCGACCTCGTGATCTTCATGGGCGTGCTCTATCATCTGCGCCATCCGCTGCTCGCGCTCGACCTGATCCGCGAGCATGTCGCGAACGACATGCTGCTGTTCCAGTCCCTGACGCGCGGCGCCAAGGATGTCGCGCCGATCAAGCCGGACTATGACTTCAACGAGCCCGACGCCTTTGCCGAGCCGGGCTATCCCAAGCTCCATTTCATCGAGCGCGAATTCGCGCACGACTGGACCAACTGGTGGGTGCCGAACCGCGCCGCGACCGAGGCGATGCTGCGCGCGGCGGGCTTCACCATCGAATCCGGCCCGCACGATGAAGTCTATGTGTGCCGCGCAGCGCCCGTGCCCTATGGCGATTGGGGGCCGGCGGCCGTCTATCCGAACAAGGGGGGCTCGAAATGATCGAAGCCGCGATGATCTGGAACGAGCCCAACAACAAGTCGCATTGGGATCCCGAAATCGATCCCGACTGGTCGCGTTATGCCGACACGGTGATCCGCGCCGGACGCGCGATCGCCAGCGTCAACCCGGCGGTGGCGCGGGTGCTGGGCGGCATGTCGCCGATCGATCCGCACTTCGTCACCACGCTCGACCGGCTTGGGGCGCTGGAGGAGATCGACGTGCTCGCGGTCCACGGCTTCCCGCTCGACTGGAACCTGTGGCAGATCGGGGAATGGCCCGCCAAGGTCGCCGAGATCGAGGCGGTGTCGCGCGGCCGCCCGGTGTGGGTGACCGAGGTCGGCGTGGGATCGTTCGGGGCGGAGGAGGTCCAGGTGTTCGGCGTCGATCGCACCGCCGAGCTGCTGATCGGCCGCGTGCCGCGCATCTATTGGTACAGCCTGTATGATCTGCCGCGCGAATGGGGCGCCACCACCCGCCACCGCGAGGCGGAAGGATCGAGCTATTATCGCCATTTCTACATGGGCCTGATCCGCGAGGACGGCACGCCGAAGCCGTCGCTCGATCATTATGCCCGCCATGCCGACAGGATGGGTTTGATGCAGTGGTTCCATTATCGCGATCCGCGGCTGGACGATGCGGTCGCCTGGATGAAGCGGCTGGGCGTGAAGCATCTGCGCACCGGCCTGTCCTGGGCCGACAGCTTCCGCGAGGATGCGATCGGCTGGTTCGACCGGCAGATGGAGGCGCTGGCCGACTTCGACGTCACCGTCACCTTCTGCTTCACCCCCGAGCATCTCGGCATCGCCCCCCACCATACCAGCGCCGCGCGCGAGCCGCAGGCCTTCGCCGATTTCTGCGCGGCGATGATCGAACGCTATGCCCCGGCGGTCACCCAGCGGAGTGCCGCCCGTGGTTGATCCTCGCGTCCGGGTTGCCGTGATCGGCATCGGCAATTGCGCCTCCTCGCTCGTCCAGGGCATCGCGCATTACAGCAATGGCGGCGCGAACGAGCAGATCGGGCTGATGCACTGGGATCTCGGCGGCTACCGCCCCAAGGACATCGGCATCGTCGCCGCGTGGGACGTCGACCGGCGCAAGGTCGGCCGCGACGTCGCCGAGGCGATCTTCGCCAAGCCCAATTGCACCACCGTCTTCTGCGATCATGTCGCCCCGACCGGCACGATCGTGCGGATGGGCCGCACGCTCGACGGCGTGTCGGATCACATGGCGGACTTTGCCGACGATCGGACGTTCCTGCTCGCCGACGCGCCGGAGCCGAGCGCGAGCGAGGTGATCGACGTGCTGCGCGACAGCCGCGCCGACGTGCTGGTCAATTACCTGCCGGTCGGCAGCCAGAAGGCGACCGAATTCTACGCCGAATGCGCGCTGGAGGCGGGGGTCGCCTTCGTCAACAACATGCCCGTGTTCATCGCCAGCGATCCGGCGTGGGGGGAGCGGTTCCGCGCGGCCGGCGTGCCGATCATCGGCGACGACATCAAGGCGCAGCTGGGCGCGACCATCGTCCACCGCGTGCTGACCGACCTGTTCGCCAAGCGCGGCGTCAAGCTGGATCGGACGTACCAGCTCAACACCGGCGGCAATACCGACTTCCTCAACATGACCAACAAGGCCCGGCTCGCCTCCAAGAAGGTGTCGAAGACCGAAGCGGTCCAGTCGGTCGCCGAGCATCGGCTGGAGGACGACAACATCCATGTCGGCCCGTCCGATTATGTCGCGTGGCAGAACGACAACAAGGTCTGCTTCCTGCGGATGGAGGGGCAGCTGTTCGGCGGCGTGCCGATGAACCTGGAGCTGCGCCTGTCGGTCGAGGACAGCCCCAATTCGGCGGGCGTCGCGATCGACATGATCCGCTGCGCCAAGATCGCGCGGGATCGCGGGCTGGGCGGGCCGATCGATGCGGCGTCGGCTTATTTCTGCAAGCACCCGCCCCACCAGATGACCGACGATCTCGCGCACGAGGCGCTGGCGGCGTTCATCGCCGGGCGCGACTGATCCGGCCGGCGGGTGCCTGCCGGATCATTCCTCCCGCCGATCGAGTTCGTCGAGCACCTTGATCGGTTCGACATCCTTGACGATGTCGCCGAGCTCGCCGTCGGCATCGGATTCCACGCCGAGCCGGTCGGCGATGGCGGCGACGAGGACGGTGAGCTTGGTCAGTTCATGTTCGGTCAGCAGGTTGATGTGCAGATCGAGGTCGGCGCGCCGATCGGCCAGCTCCGCCATCCGATTCTGGCTGATCAGCACGAAGGTCGACAGGAAGATCGCCTCGACCGACGCCTCCATCGCCAGGATCACGAACGACGGATCGAACCGCGGCAGGATCGGCAACCAGCCGAGGTTGATCGTCAGCCACAGCCCGTAGGCGACGAGGTGGATCACGACGAACGTCATGCTCCCGGCGAAGGCGGTGACCCGATCGGCGATCCGCGCGCTCAGCCGGCGTGTGCGCTTCTCCTGGTCGCGCTGTTCGTCCATTGCCGCGATGTTGCGGCGGAGCGCCTCGTTCATGCCCCCGCCCGGGTTCCGCGCTCGATCCGTGCCCTGCGCCATCGTCGATCCGCCCTTTTGCCGTCCGTACCGGGGCAAGACGCGCGGGACCGCTTTATTTCTCC
>JAQGKS010000261.1 GCA_028289965.1 Sphingomonas bacterium | reverse complement strand
GCGCCGGCGAGCACCAGCGCACGCCATCCGACGGGCACGATCGCCGCCACCGCCGCCGCCGCCATCACCGCCGACGCGATCGCCACCGCCGCCTGCCCGCGCGATCCGCGATGGAGATAGGCCAGCCCGGCCATCAGGATGGCCGGCGCGAGCAACGTCTCGCCCATCACCTCCAGGGCGACAGGCGACAGCCCGGTGGCGATTCGCGCGAGTGCCTCGACCGGCGTCTCGAGCAGGATCCACAACAACCCTGCCACCGCGGCCACCGCGAGCGACAGCATGCCCAGCCCGGAATCACCGATGTGCCGCCCCGCGCCCGCCAGCGCGACCGCCGCCACCAGCACGGCGGCGGGCAGCAGCAGCGGCGGGACCAGCGCCGCCAGCGCCGCGGCAACGAATGCGGCGGCGGCGGCAGCGGCGATTTCGAGCGGGAGATCGAACGGCGCCTCGGCCCGCGCCTGCAAACGGCTTCGCCAGGCGAGATGCGCCGGCGGCAGCGCGAGCAGCAGCGCCACGCCCGACCAGCCGCCATCGGACAACAATTCGGGCCGCGCGGTCCACAATGCGACGAGCGGGACGGCGAGCCCCGCCGCACCGATCCCCGCCCACCAGGTGCCATCGTCCGGCCGCCGCGCCAGCCCATGCCCCGCGCCGCCGAACAGCAAGGCGATGCCCACCGCCGCGCCGATCGCGACGCTCACGTCAGCGTCGACCGCGCTGCCCACCAGGGCGAAGGCCGACAGCGCAAGCGCGGCCGCCACCGCGGGGGTGAGGCGCGGGTCGCGCCAGGCGAGCAGGATCGCCGCCGCCGCCAGCAGCAGATAGAGCGCCCAGGCGCTCGCCCCGAATCCGGTCAACGCGATCAGCAGCGCCAGCTGCGCCGCTCCGGCCGCGAGCGGCAGCGCGCGCAGCACCGGCCCGGCCTTGCCGCCGCCGCTCGCCGCCAGGGACAGCGTTGCCGCCACCGCCAGCAGCAGCGCGAACCCGCCCGAGGCGAGCGCGTCGACCCGATTCGCGGTGGCGATCAGCAGCCCGCTCCACAACAGGCTACCCGCCGCGGCGGTGAGCGCCAGCCACAGCCAACCGCGCGCGATCGCCAGCCCGAACAATCCGGCCGAGAGCAATCCGAGATAGGCGATCAGCGGCACGATCGCGCCGCCCTGCGCGCCCGCCAGCAGCGGCGTGGCGAAGCCGCCGATCAGCCCCATCAACGCGGTCGGCGCGCCGCGGTGAATCGACAGCCCGAGCGCGAGCGCGGTGATCGCCGCCATCATCGCGAACGCCGCGATCGGGCCGATCAGGCCATAGCCCGCCCCGGCGAGATAGGCCGCGGCGTAGAGCGTGGCGATGCCCGCCCCGGCGAGCGACTGGTTGATCCGCGGATCGCCGATTGCCCGCGGCATCCGCGCTGCGGCCTCCGCCGCGGCGAGCAGCACGAACCCGAACAAGGTCGCCAGCAGCACGCGAACCCCGGGCGTCAGCAGCCCCGATTCGATTGCCAGCCGGACCAGGAAATATCCCGCAATCGCCAGCGCCGCGCCGCCGACCCAGATCGGCAGCCGCGCGCCGACGAGCTGCTCGAACAGGAATGCGGGAACCGGGTGCGGCGATTTGTCGGCTGGGGGCCGTGCCGGATCGGGCCGCGGCGGCTCCGCGCGGGTCACCGGCGCCGGCTCTTGCACTGGCGCGACGATCGCCGGTGCGGGCGGCACGCTGGCCATTACCGGCGGCACCACGGCGGCCGGCACTTGGTCGAGCCGGCGCTCGAGCCGCTCGATCGCCTGCGCCAGCATCAGCAGCCGCGCCGATTGGCGCCGCACGATCAGGCCAAGGCCGATCAGCGCCAGCAGCAGGATCAGCGTCATGGTCGGTCAGCGTCGGGCATCGGCGCCAGCATAGCCGCGCGGCCGCCGATGGCCACGCCGCGCCGGTTCAACCGAAACGATATCCCGAAATCGTCCAGCCGAGCACATGATCGCGAAACACCTGCGCCGCCGGATCGTCCCCGCCCGCCCCCGCCGCCACCATCAGCGGCAACAGATGGTCCTCGCGCGGATGGGCGAGGCGCGCATTGGGCAGCGCCGCCCAGTCGGCGATCCGCTCGGCCCGGCGGGCGGGATCGGGCTCGGTCACCGCCGCGCTCAGCCCAGCATCGAACGCATCGGCAAAGGGCGTCACCTGCGGCCCACGCACGCGCAGATTGTGGAAGCTCATCCCCGAACCCAGGATCAGCACGCCTTCGTCGCGCAGCGCCGCCAGCGCGCGGCCCGCCGCGATATGCTCGGCCGGATCGAGCCCCGAGCGGAGCGACAGCTGTGCGGTCGGGATGTCGGCGTCGGGCAGCACCACCTTCATCGGGATGAACACGCCATGATCCCAGCCGCGCTCTTCCTCGCGCCCGGTATCGAACCCCGCCGCCGCGAGCAGCCCGGCGGCACGATCAGCCAGGTCGGGCGCCCCCGGCGCGTCCCAGCGCAGCCGATAGGTATGCTCGGGAAAGCCGTAATAATCGTACAGGAGCCCCGGCTTGGTCCCGGCATGGACGGTGAAGCGCGGCTCCTCCCAATGGCCCGAGACGATCAGCAGTGCCTTGGGCCGTTCCTCCAGCGAGGGCAGCAGCCCGGCCAGGAACCCGTCCATGTGCGCCCACATGTCCGGCGGGCCGCGGCCATCGTCCATGAAGAAGCACGGCCCGCCGCCATGCGGGATGTAGAAGGTCGGCTGGCGCATAACCCCATCTCCTTAGGTGCCCGATCGGCGG
>JAQGKS010000264.1 GCA_028289965.1 Sphingomonas bacterium | reverse complement strand
ATCCCGACAGCATCTGGCCCAATTCGCGCGCCGCGATCCAGCGCCAGATGGGGCATATGCCGCCCGAGCTGATCAAGAAACTGACCCACGACAACGCCGCCAAGCTCTACAAGCTCGACATGCCGGCGACGGTGGAGATGCCGGTCGCCGCCGAGTGAGCACATCCGAGCACCTGCCGCTGGTCCAGCACGTCCAGACCGACGTGCTGGACATCGCCTATGAGCAATGGGGGCCGCCGGGCGGAACGCCGCTCGTGCTGCTCCACGGCTTCCCTTATTCGCCGCGCGCGTTCGACGATGTCGCGCCGGCGCTGGCGGCGGCGGGACACCGGGTGATCGTGCCCTATCTGCGCGGGTTCGGCGCGACCAGGTTCCGCAGCGATGCGAGCCCCCGTTCGGGCCAGCAGGGCGCGATCGGGGCGGACGTGATCGACCTGATCGATGCGCTCGGTCTCGCCCAGCCGCTGATCGCCGGGTTCGACTGGGGCGGGCGTGCCGCCTGCGTCGCCGCCGCGCTGTGGCCGGAAAAGATCGGCGGCCTCGCCGTCGTCGGCGGCTATTTGATCCAGGACATTGCCGAGGCGATGCGCCCGTTGCCACCGGCGCTGGAGCACCGTTTCTGGTACATGTTCTACTTTTGCACCGAACGGGGGCGCCGCGCCTTGGCCGAGCAGCGCGATACGCTGTGCGGCTATCTCTGGCAGCAATGGTCGCCCCATCATCCGTTCGACGCTGCCGCTTTCGCCCGCTCCGCCGCGGCGTTCGACAATCCCGACTTCGTCGAGGTCGCGATCCATTCCTACCGGCACCGGCTTGGGCTCGCGCCGGGCGATCCGCATTATGCCGAGATCGAACGGCGACTGGCCGCGCGCCCGCCGATCCGTGTGCCGACGATGGTCCTCACCGGCGCCAACGGGCGGCAGAGCCCCGGCGAGACGATCCCCCAGCTGGTCGGCACCACCCGGATACCGGAAGCCGGCCACAACCCGTTCGCGGAAACACCGGCGGCGGCGACGGCGGCGATCCTCGCCCTCGCCGACGTGATCGGCTGAGCCTCAGCCGTACATCGCACGCACCGTCTCCAGGAAGCGCACCGCCACCGGCGGCGTCGATCCGTGGCGCCGGCGGTAGAGATAGGCCTGGCGGTTGACGAACATTCCCGCGACATCCAGCGGCGCGATCAGGTCGGCGCGCTCCTCCGCTGCATAAAGCGGGCGCGGCAGCCAGCTGAGGAACCCGGATTCGGCGACCAGCCCTTTCATCATCATTACCGAGCGGGTTTCCACCGCGACATGCGGCTGGCGCATGCCGATATCGGCGATGACCTGTTCGAAGCGACGGCGGGGGAATGTGCCGCGCGGCGG
Organism: Sphingomonas bacterium; assembly: GCA_028289965.1. GTDB lineage: Bacteria > Pseudomonadota > Alphaproteobacteria > Sphingomonadales > Sphingomonadaceae > JAQGLK01. Next base: position 18,585 of record JAQGKS010000264.1, on the reverse strand, counting down.
CATCACCCAGGGCACGTCGATCAGGTCGGCCATGGTCAGCGGGCCGCGCGCGCGCACCGGATGGCTGGTGCTGGCGATGACCGACCCGGTGTCCTCGATCTTGAAGTTCATCCGCAGGATCTCGTCCTTTTCGGCAAGTTCGCCGGCGAGCACGATATCGACCACCCGGTCCAGCAACGCGGCCTCCAGGACGTCCAGAACGCCCTCCAGCAGCTCGACCCGCAGCTCCGGATTTTCGGTCGTCATCCGCTCGATGATCTTCGGCAGGAACGTCACCCCCGGGCTGCCGACGGTGCCGATCCGCAGCACGCCCCGGCTACCGCCGCGTAGCCGCTCGATCTCCTCGACCGCATGACTGGATTCGGTGCCCATGCGGTTGGCGAAGGGCAGCAGCGCCTCGCCATAGACGGTCAGCGTCACACCGCTGGCGTAGCGATCGAACAGCGCCACCCCCAGCCGCTGCTCCAGCCGCTTGATCACCCGGCTCAGCGCGGGCTGGGTGATGTTGAGCGCATCGGCGGCGCGGCCGATGCTGCCATGCTGGGCCACAGCGAGAAACGCGTCGCGGAGACGATCATCGAAAGCCATGCCCAATGAGTATGGGCGTGGTGCGATTTTGCAATAGACAACAATCGGGCCGCGGCACAGGTTCTCCTGACAATAAGAGCAGGAGGAGAGGCATCTGGGCCTACCCGAACATAGTCATCGACGCTTCGATGACGATGTGAGCGTATGCAGGACGAGAATGACGCCGGCTATTCATGCCGCGCTGCAGCATTGCCCGTCGATAATTCCAGGCCTTAACCACCCGAAATACCGCTGCGCTGCCCACTTGTTGCCGTTGGATTGCTGCACCCGCGTGCGCAGTTCAGCCGGCAACAGCAGCCAACGGACAAAGCCGTAAAAACGAAAAAGACAGTACGGGGAGAGGGACGGATGGCGAAAGCACGGACTGGGCTGGTTCGGCTGCTGGCGGGAACGACGGCCATGACAATGGTCGCGCTGCCCGCTTATGCGCAGGACGCGGCCGCGACCCAGGAGCCGGCGCAGGACCAGGCTCGCTCCGGATCCAGCGAACCGGACGAGATCGTCGTGACCGCCAACCGCCAGGGCGCCGTCGCGATCAGCCGCGTGCCGATGAGCATCACCGCGCAGTCGCAGGAAAGCCTCGACGAACGCGGCATCAAGACCGCGCAGGACATCTCCCGCATCGTCCCGGCTCTGCGCATCGAGGATACCGGGGCGACCGCCTCGAACATCTCGATCCGCGGCGTCCGGTCGCAGACGGGCTCGGCCACGACCGGCGTCTATCTCGACGATACCGCACTCCAGGCGCGTGCGCTCGGCGGCTCGGCCAATGGCGGCGGCGTGTTCCTGCCGCCCTTGTTCGATCTCGAGCGGGTCGAGGTGCTCAAGGGGCCGCAGGGCACGCTTTATGGCGGCTCGTCGCAGGGCGGCACGGTGCGGTTCATCACCCCCGCCCCCAGCCTGACCAAGACCTCCATCTATGCGCGCGCCGAGGTCAACAAGCTCGACCAGGGCGAATTCGGCTATGAAGGCGGCGTCGCGCTCGGCCTGCCGATCATCGAAGACAAATTGGGCATCCGGGTCAGCGGCTGGGGCCGCCACATCGGCGGCTGGGTCAATTATGTCGATCGGCGCGATACCAGCCGGATCACCGCCAAGGACGTCAACTACCAGAACCAGACGGCGTTCAAGGCCGCCGCGACCTGGGCGCCCACGCCCGACCTGCGGATCACGCCGTCTTTCTATTACGCGTCCGATCGCAAGAACGCGTTCGATCAGATCTATCGCGACTTCGACGGCTATACGACGCCCGCCTTCGGCACGTTCCAGGACGGCGCCAATCGCGGCCGCCCGATATTCGGATCCTATACCGGCGCGCCGCTCACCACCGGTGTCAATGCGGGGCAGAACATCACCGGCGGGCTGCTGCCGGCGGGGTACGTACCGCCGACCACCGGCGGCGTCGTGACCAACATTCCCGGGCTGATCGGCCAGCGGGTGTTCATCCACCCGGCCCACACCTATGGCCCGTTCAACCTCGGCAAATATGACAATATCGAAAACGACAATGTCGGCGACAGCTTCACCGGCGACATCAATCCCGAACGATCGTTCCGCAAGAGCAAGATCTACCTGCCGAGCCTGACGATCGACTGGGATATCGGGCCGGTCGCGCTCAAGTCGATCACCAGCTATCTGCGCGACAGCGGATCGGGCACGCTCGGCTCCTCGTTCATCTCGTCGACCAGCGTCACCTCGACCGCGGGCTATTCGCCGGCGGTGCAGTCCGCCTTCCTGTTCGATACGCCGGTCGCGATCCGCAGCCTGTTCGATTATTCGGCCAAGCGCGAGGCCAAGCAGCAGGAAATCCGGCTCGCTTACGCCCCCGACGACAATGGCATCAGCTGGGTCGCGGGCGTATTCTACTCCGACGCCAAGACCCACTCGCTGAACGAGAATTTCGCCAACCGCTCGCTGCCGCGCGAAGTCGCGTTCAACATCCCGCAGACCTTCTTTCCGGTCCACACCGCCGCCGATATCGCGACGATGAACCAGCAGGGCCAGGACCAGACGCTGGAGGAGACCTCGATCGCGATCTTCGGCGAGGCCAATTATCAGGTCACCGACAGACTGAAGGCGACCGTCGGCGTGCGCATGGCGCGCGAGGAGATCAGCTACGATCAGCGGACCTACGGCCTGCTCGTCAACGCTCCCTTCGCGACCGGCCAGCTCATCTCCGGCAACGTCGTCGAAAAGCCGATCACGCCCAAGTTCAGCGTTTCCTACCAGGCGACGCCGGACGACCTCTATTACGTCACCGCCGCCAAGGGCTACCGCGTCGGCGGCGTCCAGGGCCAGGCCAATGCCGTCACCTGCGCGGCCGATCTCGCCGCGCTCAACATCAGCAACACGCCGTCGGATTATGGTTCGGACACGGTGTGGAATTATGAGGCCGGCGCCAAGATCCGGATGTTCGATCGGCGGCTCCAGCTTTCGGGCAGCGCCTTCTACATCGAATGGGACAAGCCGCAGACGCCGTATCGCCTGCCGACCTGCAACTTCCAATACACCACCAACATCGGCAAGGCGGTCAGCAAGGGGTTCGACCTGCAGGGCACGCTGCGCGTCAGCGACGGGTTCAGCCTGGATTTCGCGCTCGGCTATACCGACGCCAAATATACCCAGGATGTCCTGACCGAGCCGAACGCCGCCGGTGTCCGCACGGTTCTGGTCAACAATGGCGACGATATCGTCGAGGTGCCGAAATGGTCGGGCAACATCGGTGGCCGCTATCAGGTTCCGGTCGCCAACGGGTGGAACGCCTATGCCTTCGGCAACTATCAATATACCGGCGGCTACAAGATCACCCTCGGGCCGGGCGTGCTGAGCCACTCGCCGGATGCGTACAGGGCGCCGTGGATCGACAACGTCACCGCGCGCCTCGGCCTGAGCAACGACCGCTATGACCTGTCGCTGTTCGCCGACAACCTGTTCAACCAGAACAAGCTTCGGCGGACCGCACTGGTCGGGCGGACGTCCTGCCGCAACGTGGAATGTTCGGTGTTCGGCGCCAATTACCAGGCGATCCGCGGCACCACGCTACGCCCCCGCACGATCGGCATCACGGCCACCGCGCGCTACTGATGCCGCCCCGCGCCCCCAACGACACACGAACGCCAGGAGCAAGCCATGCCCCTTGAAGTGACTAAGCTGGGAACCGGGTTCGGGGCGGAAATCTCCGGGATCGACCTGACGACGCCGCTCACCCCGCAGGACGAGGCCGAGCTGGTCTCGACCATCGCGACCTACGGCGTGTGCGTGTTCCGCCATACCGGGCTGACCGATGCGAGCCATGTGTGGTTCAGCCGGATCCTCGGCAACCTGTGGACGGTGAATGGTGGCCGCGTGCGCAAGCGCCTTCCGCAACTGTTCGATGCCGGCAACCTCGATCCCGACGGGCAGATCACCACCGACGAAGGGGTGCGCGCGCGGCGCCGGGGCGACCGGCAGTGGCACACCGACTCCTCCTTCACCAAGGAACGCACCTCCTGGTCGCTGCTGCTGGCGCACGAGGTGCCCTCCTCCGGTGGCGACACCTGGTTTGCCGATATGCGCGAGGCCTATGACGCCCTGCCCGAGGCGATGAAGCTGCGGATCGAGGGGCTGGCAGCCGAGCATTCCTATTTCCATTCGCGGATGACCGGTGGCGCGCAGCTGACCGAGGCGGAGGTCGACAAGATGCCGTCGGCGATCCATCCCCTCGTCCATGTCCATCCCGGATCGGGCCGCAAATCGCTCTACATCGGGTCGCACGGCCGCCGCATCGTCGGCATGGAACAGGAAGCCGGCCGTGCGCTGCTGCGCGAGCTGATCGACTTCGCGACCCAGCCGCAATTCGTCATCCGCCACAGCTGGTCGGTCGGCGATCTGGTGGTGTGGGACAATTTGTGCACGATGCACCGCGGCAGCGACTATGACGACCGCAACGAACGGCGCGACATGCGCCGCACCACCGTGATGGCATCGCCGCCGCCGCCGGTGATGCTCGATCCGCGCTTCGCGGACCGGTTCGATCCGGGCCGGTTCGCCGCTTTTGGCGCGGCCGCGTGATGCCCATCCCGCCGCGCAACAGGAAGGGATGATCGATGCGAATGGTCAGTTCGGATGCCGCTGTCGCCATTCCACTGCCCGGCGACGGCGCGGCGCCTCCGGCCGCCCCGCCCCTCGATTATCCGCGTGCGCGCACCGCCTGGTTCGGGCTGACCATGATCGGCCTGGTCACCGTGTTCGGCCAGCTCGACCGGGCGATCTTCTATCTGCTGGTATCGCCGATCAAGCGCGACCTCGCGCTGAGCGATACCCAGATGAGCATCCTGATGGGCGCGGCCTATTCGGTCGCCTATTTCCTCGTCGGCCTGCCGATGGCGCGGCTGACCGATGTCGGCACCCGCAAGTTCATCCTCCCCGGTGCGCTGGCGCTCTGGAGCTTCGGCACTGCCTGCTGCGCGCTGGCCGGTAACTTCGTCCAATTCTTCATCGCCCGCGCGCTCGTCGGCGGCGGCGAGTCGGTGAAGGGGCCATGCGCGGTCTCGATGATCTCGGACCTGTTCCCCAAGAACAAGCTGCCGACCGCGTTCGCCGCCTACAACTTCTCGATCCGCGGCGGCGAGGCGCTGGCGCTGATCATCGGCGGGCTGCTGATCGGCTATTTCGCCTCGATCGAGCCGGTGACCCTGCCCTTCTTCGGCGAATTTCGCGGCTGGCACATCATCTTCATGATCTTCGGCACGCCCGGCATCGTCCTCGCCGTCATCTTCCTGCTGACCGTGCCCGAACCCAAGCGCCAGGGCCGCAGCCGCAAGGGATCGGTGCCCCTGCGTGAGCTGGCGCATTTCCTGTTCAAGAGCCCCGCCCGCCGGGTGCTGATCCCGATCCTGCTCGCAGCGGCCCTCCACAATATCGAGATGGTCGGCATCGGATCGTGGCGGCCGACCTTCTACGAGCGGACCTACGGCGTCGGCCCGGCGGAGTTCGGCCCGATCATGGGCACCGCCGCGCTCATCATCACGCCGTTCGGCCTGTTCCTCGGCGCGTTCCTGGCGGAGCATCTCGCCAAGAAGGGCTATGACGATGCGTTCATGCGCGTCGTCATCTGGGCCAATCTGCTCGGCGTGCCGCTCGGCATCGTCAGCCCGCTGATGCCGACGTTCGAGCTGGCGCTGGTGTGCAGCCTGGGCGCCGCCCTGCTCGTGTCGATGAGCGCGCCGAGCCAGCTTGCCGCGATGCAGGTGGTGACGCCCAACGAACTGCGCGGGCAGATCAACGCGATCTACATGTTCACGCTGAGCGTGATCGGCCTCGGCCTTGGCCCGACGGTGATCGCGCTGATGACCGACTATCTGTTCCAGTCGGAAGCCGACCTGCGCTACGCCATGGTTACCGCAGCGGCGGTCGCCGGGCCGATCTCGCTCGCCTTGCTGTGGATGTCGCTCAAGCCCTACGGCCGGCTCTCGCGCGAGGCCAATCTCGCCTGACGTGCCCGCGTCGAACATCGCCGTCGACCACCTCGTCCTGAGGCCACGAACCGCGCGGGCAGACGCGGCAACGGGCCCTGAAGCGGCTCCTGCGCCAGCCGAGCCTTCGTCTCCGGAAAATCCGCCAGCTCGCAAATTTGGGCCCGCGCAGTTTCCCCAGCCAGAGGATTGCCGCAAGCTGCCGCTGGATCAGGCGGAATAGCGACTAAGGCGCCCGTCGCAGGATGGGCGATCCCATGCCGGATCCTGCCTGCAGGACGCGACGGTCCCGGCGCGAAGATCGTACAGCAGGCTTGCATGGCCGGTTCGGCGGCGCCAATCAGCCTCGATGCGCATTGCTCTGTTCGAGCCCGAAATTGCTGGAAACGTCGGCGCCGTTCTGCGGCTCGGGGCCTGTCTTGGGGCGGCTGTGGACCTTATCGAGCCTATGGGGTTCGAGTGGGATGATCGACGAGTCCGCCGGACCGCGATGGACTATATCGATCATGTCACCATTGCCCGTCACGCCGGCTTCGACGCGTTCAGGGCGACGATCGGCGCGCGAAGGCTGGTGCTGTTCACCACCAAGAGCGATCAATCGGCTTATGATTTCGGCTTCAGGCCCGACGATGTCCTGCTCTTCGGAAAGGAAAGCGCGGGCGTGCCGCCTGCCATTGCCGACGCCTGCGATGCACGGTTGCGCATTCCGATGCGGCCGCAGGTACGCTCGATGAACCTTGCCACATCAACCGCGCTCGCGCTTGGCGAAGCCCTGCGGCAAACCGCAACTCTGCCGGGTTGACAGGGCGCGGCAGGGACCGTGCGAAGTCTGTGCCTCGCTTGAATGGCGCTCCGGAACCGGGAGGCGGCGGCGATGCTCTCGCTGGCTGGATCAGCGGTGGCGCGGCAGTTCCTCAATCCGGACGGGTGGAGCCGTCGAGCAGGGCGATCGCATTTTCCAGCCGCCGAACGGCCTTCTCCGCCACCGATGCGGCGAGGGCGTCCTGAGCCCCTGCCCGCAGCTGCTCGGTCCGCTCGAGGAAAATCGCTCTCGCGCGGTGCTCCAGAGGACGGTAGCCAGAGTTGCGCGGCACCGCGAACGTCATGCCGGCGTTTACACCCGGGTGCGATGCGCTGGCGGGCATCCGGGCCAGCTGCGACGCCAACGCCGCGCTTGCCTCCATGAGCTCGACCGAGACGCGCATCAGGATCAGCTTATCTTCTGCGGAGGAGCCGCCAAACGCCTGCGCCAATACGCTGAGCATCGTCCCGTAGGTGGCGTTGGCAAGATCGAGGCATGCGGCGGCCTCGGGCTCGGTGATCCACACGCGCGGCGCTCCTTTTGCGGGCTTGCGCATGACGGGGTCGTGAGCGGCCGGCCAGGCCGGGATGAAGCCCGCATCCTGGGCGCTCAGGGACTGCCACTCCGCCTTGATCTCCTGAAAGCGGTCGAAGTGACTCGCAATGCCGCTCACCGTCGCGCCCTCGCCTTCTTCCTTGATTTGGCGGATCGTGCCGAGAGCGTCTTCCAGGTTGGTCACCCGCGGGATGTTCGGCAGCTTCACCAATGCGGAGTCCAGCTGGCAGCGACCATCGGGGTCGATCAGGCGGGCTTCACCGAGTTCCTTCGCCAGGGTGCGAAAACCATCCGCCAGTGAATCGTAGAGCGCGCCCACGCTGGCATAATCCGGTGCGGACGGGGCAAGTCCCTCCACCACCGTCTCGCGCGGCGCACCGCGGGACTCGAACCCGGCCCCATCCTCCATCTCCATTCCTTCGGGACGCTCGAGGTAGATGAAATGGTCGAGCGTCGCGGGATCGAACGGCGTCAGGCGAACGACGAGATCGGCAGGATGATACCCAGGCGCCACGGGAAAGTTGGGGCGGTCGAAATGCGGGGCTCCTCCGACTGCGATCAGGAGATTGTTGACGCAGGCGAGGTGCGCCATCTCCTCGAGGGCGATGGTGAGGATGATCTTGCGCCAGCGTTCGACCGCTTCGCCTTGTGCGACCGTGAGGCTCAGCTCCCCCTCCCGCTTCATGCTGAAGACCGCGTACAGATAGGAGCAGAGAAGGTTGTGCTCGAGCTCGGCCGCCTCCGTCAGCGAGTGGATCAGTTGCTCGCGTGTCGTGATCATAGTTTGAGGTCCGTTCAATCCATTCGTCGGTAGCGACAGCCGGTCACGCTGAACGCAGAGCGACCCCGGATATCTCCGTCGCCCGGCCGTGCAGGCCTATAGCCTGGCACCTGCGCAGGGTTGCGCTCGAGCTTCTGCGGCGGCCGCTCCGCCATGTACGGCTGCCGCCGGCAGTCGGGGCGAGGACGTCCCGCTTGTCTGTGGAGGAGACACGGGTGCGCGCTACGCGGCCAGCTGTCGCACCCCCCGATCCATGCCCCGCCCTTCGTTCATGGCGAATACTCAGGGACTAAGTTGGGCCAGAAGCGAAAGCCCAGCCCGATCAACGTTGCTTCTTGGCCGTGGTCGCAGTGAAATCCGGGTCCTTGTTCGCTACCCAATCGACGAATTTGCGGATGTTGGGATTAGCCAGCAGGCCCTCTACATCCATCCCATGGCGCTGCAGTTCAGAATTGCTGAAATTGGCGACCAGCGTCTGCTGGCAGATGGGGTGCATGGGCACTACATCGCGCCCGCCCCGGCTCTTCGGCACAGGATGGTGCCAGACAATCGTCTTGGCGGTCGGCCGGCCACAGAGCCAGCAGGGTGGCACCGTCGCCGGCGCCTCCTCCTCGCGATCCAAGTCTCCGTAGGGGTCGTGCTTTGAATGCTTGCGGGCCATGCGTCTATCTGAATGCCTGAACGTGCGTTGCCCACCTATAGCGAGATGGTCAGCATGGCCACACCCGCATCTCCGCCACGCGAGGTCACCAGTCCTACCATTCCGCTGAGGTCAAGGGGGGCGGCGACGCGGCCAAGGTGCGCAAGGAACGTCGGGACGCGATTACCGTGCGCGAGTTGTGGCCAGGCGCGGCGCAGGGCACCCGATCAAAGCAGGCGGAGGAACGCGCCACCGAGGAGCATCGGCACCATTAGGAACAGGCCAATCAGGAACAGCGCCAGAAGCAGCAGGCTCCGCAGGCAACCGCCGCCTGGCGCCCGCCGCGGGCGCTCATCCGCATAGTCTCGGCTTGCTCTACGAGCCATGCTGGCGCGGGCTGCGCCGGCGAGTAGGTCGAGCCACGGGTTGGAGATCGCACGCCGGGGACCAGCCGGTTCGCCGGCAAAATCGCCCGGCGCGCCCGGCGGGCTGTCCCAACGGTCAGGCTCGGGATCCGCGAGGGGCGGCCGGATTTCGCGCACCCGGCGGGGCCGAGGCGGGCGATCGATAGCAGACGGCGCGGGTGGCGTAGCAGGCGCCACGTCGCCGAACCGGGCTCCGCATCGCGCGCACGCCAAGCCATCGAGCCACAGGCCGGGGCTGTGGTTGGTGCAGAAATAGCGAACCTGAGCCTCGTGGCAGGCGTCGCACTCGCCCGTCCTGGTCTGGACTGTCCCGCAGTTGGCGCATCGGAGGACGACGCCGCTCATGCGCAATCCTCAGCCTGGGTCGGCTCAGCGGCAATAAGCGTTTCCGGAAAAACCGCCTCCACCACGGCCGCGGGGATGTGCAGCCGGTATATCTGCGGCAGCCCGCCGGGGATGTAGCGCGCCAGCGTCGGCACCCGCGCGCGCGGGCCGAAGGATTCACGCGGGAGGCGGCGGGACAGCGCGACCGTCGTCAGGATCGGATGATCCTTGTAGGCGGGGTAGATGGCGAAGCGATCCTCGACGTGATCGTGCCCGCGCACCATGTGCGTGACTGGCCGGCCGAGCCGGGCGCTCAGCGCGCAGAAGGCGGCGAAATCCTCATAACCGAACTGGCTTCCGCGGGTGAAGCGGTTCGGCATCTTGCGCCGGGCGGTGGGATGGGCACGCGCCCAGGTGAAGTCGGAAAGGCACGCCGGATCGTTCCAGTCGCCCGTCTCCTCGAGCCGCGCGTGCAGGTCGGTCAGCGGGAATCCGGCGTGCGCGACGAGCAGGCCGTCGGGCAGGAACAAGGCATGGGGCGCTTGCGCGAAGAACCGGACCGCCAATTTTCCGGTCCGCTCGATCCATTCGTGCGCGAGGTTCGCGTTCAGGAATTCGGCAAAGTCGCCGGGCGACACGCTCGTTGCGAACCGGTTGCCGTCGTAGGACAGCGCCTCGTCATGATTGCCGACGATCACGCACACGCGATCGGGCGCGGCGAGAATGAGTTCGAAGACCCGCAGGAGAAGCTCGACACCCAACCCCTCGTCGTCGAAGAGGTCGCCGAGGAAGATGATCCGCGGAGCCACCGCGCCCGCGCCGGGATCGTTGATCACCGCCAGCGCAGCTTCAAGGGCGAGCAGATCCCCATGCAGGTCGCCGACGATCCACAAGGGCGCGGCGTCGACTTCGCCGACGCGGATCGCCCGGTCGGCGGGGCTGGCGCGGTCGCCATCAAACATCAGCCCAGGCCCCCCGGCACGATCGAGCAGCGCCTCGAACGCCTCGACCGTGGCGCGCATCCGCGCCCGGATGGCGGCCGGCGAGACCGCCTCGCCTACCGCCGCCCAGTCCAGCGCGCGCACATCTTCCACGGGAAGTATCGCTACTTTCGACGCAGCGAGCGTATCATCCTCCGGAGCCGGGCTGCCGGCCGCAGCAGCTGGGTCGCACGCTGGAGCGTCGATCCCGCTCGAACTCGGCGGGGCCGCGCCCGCGGGCAGCCCGACCGGCTCCGCCGCTGCCTCGGGGATCTCCGCCATCAGCCTGCCCGCACGGTCAGCGGCAACTTGGCGACGCCCTTCGCTTCGTTGCCGACGGCGATCAGGTCGCCGTGGCTCAGCACGCGGGCACCGGTCAGCGCGCGGCCGTTGACGAGCGTCTGGTTGGTCGTGGCGCCGACGCCCTTCAACGTCCAGTGGCCGGCTGCGCTGCGCTCGATCACGCATTGCCGATCGTCCCAATATTCCGCGTCCGACCCGAATTGCCGCATGAGCAGCTTGCCCAGTTCCGTCCGCACGCCGACCCGCAGCGACTTGCCGCCCGCCGAGAGGAGCTCGAGCGCATCGGAGACGAGCGGCGCGCGCGGCGTCGGAGCGGCGTGAGCAGGAGCGGGCGCCGGCCGCACTGCGGGTTTCGCCGCTTCCTTCGGGGGTGCTGGCGCAGCCGCGGGTTTCCTGTCGCGACCACTCAGAACAGCGCGCAACTCGGTTGCCGTGGGTCTCTGTGCGGGATCGGGGTTCAGGCAGCGATGGAGGGCAGCACTGACGTCCGCATTGCTCGCCGGCCATGGCATCGGCCCGATCAGTGCAGGCGGCTCTGCCTTGTAGCCCTGGACGAGCCGCGCATACTCCGCCTGGTCTTCGGACCAATAGGGATGGCGGCCGGCCAGCAGTTCGTAGAGCATCAGCCCGCAGGTGAAAATGTCGGAGGCAAGGACCGGAACCGCACCCTTCTGGAGATGCTCGGGAGATCGGTAATTGTCGGTGCCGACATAGCCCTGATGGCCGTGCCACGGCGGACGCCGGTCGGCCAGCACCGAGAAATCCATGTCGATCAGCTTCAGCTGATATTCCGAGGCGATCGTCGGATCCTCGATGAGATAGGCATTGGCCGGCTTCAGGTCCGCATGCACGATCTGCACGTCGTGCAGCGCGGCAATGCCGGCGACGAGCACCTTGGCCCATGTGGCGTGCCGCGCCCAGATCGCGGGATCGCTCGCCGGCGCCTTCTTCGTCAGGCGATGCCGTTCGCGCTCCTCGTCCAGCACCTGTTGAAGATCGGCGCCATTCTCGACGAACTGGAAGGCCTGGAAGTAACAGCGTCCGCCCCACAGCTCTTCGAACGCGTCGACCTGGGCCACGGCGAAATTGTCCGCCTTGCCCTTCACGACGCGAGCGGACAGCTCCTTTTGATACGCGACGAAATCGCGGTACCAGACCACGGTCGGCGCGGGCGACTTATACTGTTTGAAGAACACCTTCCTGCCGGACGGCGCCATCGCCGCGTAGGAGATCGCCATCATCCCCGGCCCGAATACCTTGAGTATGCGGTAGCCCCGGATAGTATCCCCGACCTTCAGCTTCTTGGCCATGGCGCGCCCTTACGACCGGTCCGGGGTCTTCAGAGCGCCACCGTCTCGGCCGACCGCGAAACGCTCGCGGCGAGCTGTTTCAGCGTGTTGCGGAAATTGACCGGGTCGGACGTGAACTTCTGCAGCGCCTCCTGCGCGCTCAGCCCCTCGAACTCGACGACTTCCCACTCCGATTTGTCGATTTGGCTGAGGCGATCATAGCCCTCGAAATTCGGCGCGAAGACGCTGAGGATGATCCGGTTCGCCATGACGACGTTCGCCACGTCCTGCAGCGAGCCGCCCTTGGCCTCGGCAATGCCCATCGTCTCCTTGAACGAGGCGTCGGTGAACACCACGACTACCCGCGCCGCTTCACTCCGGTAGCGCCACTTGCCCGGCTCGATCGTCTGCGCGCCCTTGGCGGTCGCCTCCATCGTCGCGACTTTGTAGAGCGTGTCGAGCAGCGATTCCGGCTCGTCGCCGCCGCCATTGGCGTCGAGCGCCGCGAGCTGCGCCTTCAACTCACCCGTATCCCGAACGAACAGGTTGTCGACGATCCAGGGCAGGCCCTCGCTCTCGGCGCTTTCGAGATCCCGATAGCCGACGACCTTGGCGCGCCAATCCTTGACCGGGGCAGCATTGTTGGCGTCACCGCGGCTCAAGGAATCGACGAATGCCTCGATATTCTGGCGCAGCGCGTCGATGCACGGCGCCATGCTGCCGCTGATGTCGACGACGAAGACGATGTCCGCCACGCCCTTGGTTTTCGCCCGGCTCTGTGGCGCAGGCGCGCTCGCGGCCAGATCCGCGACACCCGTAGACGCGTCCGCGGCGGCGGCAGGGTCGGTCGCGTCCGAAGAGGCCGTTTCGCCCGTGGCCGTGGCCGCATCGCCGGTTGGTTCGGGCGCCAGCTCTGCGGGCGGCTCGAGCGTCGGGGGGACGGCCGCGTCGTCCGTGCCGGGGATGCTGGCGGAACCGCTGTCGCTCATCGTCTTGCTCCACGTTCAAACATTGGACGCCGAACGGCGAATTAACTGCAGGGGCGAACGAGGAGCGATTATGTTGGTTCCGCGCCCAAAATCCTGGAAGGCCGACCGCTGCTCTGCGCGCTGCTGCCGGCAAGCCATTCAATGGCGACGAAGGCGGCGACCCTTGCTGGGTCCGGCCGGGAGGTCGTTCGCCTCGGGGAGCCCCCCCGCCCGATGACACCGTTTGCAAGCCCGCGACCTTGAAGAACAGGCTTGACCAACTCTCGCTTGGATGCTGCGGCCGGACGTCGCAAGGGGGCGGCATGTCAGAATCAGAACACCCATCCAGCACTGGCAGCCGATTCGAGCTGCTGGTTCAAAGCGTCACCGACTACGCCATCTACATGCTCGATCTTCAGGGTCGGGTGACGAGCTGGAATGCGGGTGCTCGCCAATTCAAGGGATATGAGCCGGAAGAGATCATCGGCGAACATTTCTCCCGCTTCTACACGCCCGAGGAGCGCGAGAAGGGTATCCCCCGGATCGCGCTGGAAACCGCCGAACGAGAAGGCCGCTTCGAGGCCGAAGGCTGGCGCGTGCGCAAGGATGGCAGCCACTTCTGGGCCAATGTAGTGATCGATCCGATCCGCGATCCTGCCGGCAACCTCGTCGGCTTCGCCAAGGTTACCCGCGATCTGACGGAGCGACGGGCAGCGGAAGAGGAGCTTCGCGCCAGCGAGCAGCGGTTCCGCCTGCTCATCCAGAGCGTGACCGACTATGCGATCTACATGCTCGATCCCGAAGGGCGCGTGAGCAGCTGGAATGCAGGCGCCGAGCGCTTCAAAGGCTACGCCGCCGACGAGATCATCGGCCAACACTTCTCGCGCTTCTACTCGGACGAGGACAAAGCGGCGGGCATCCCCCGCACCGCGCTTGAGACAGCCACGCGCGAGGGACGCTTCGAAGCCGAAGGGTGGCGGATGCGCAAGGACGGGTCGCGCTTTTGGGCCAGCGTGATCATCGACCCGATCCGCACGGACGGCGGCGACCTGATCGGCTTTGCCAAGGTGACCCGCGACTTGACCGAGAAGCGCGCGATCGAGGAGCAGCTTCGCCAGTCACAGAAAATGGAGGCGGTGGGCCAGTTGACCGGGGGTCTGGCCCACGACTTCAACAACCTGCTGACCGGGATCAGCGGCAGCCTCGAGATGATGCAGGTTCGGATGGCGCAAGGACGCACCGCCGAGTTCGATCGATATTGCACGGCCGCCCAAGGGGCGGTGAAGCGCGCGGCGGCGCTCACGCACCGTCTCCTCGCCTTCTCGCGGCGCCAGACGCTCGATCCCAGGCCGACCAACGTCAACCGGCTTCTGAGCGGCCTGGAGGAACTCGTCCGACGCACCGTCGGTCTCAGCGTAGAGGTCGAGGTTGTCGGAGCAAGCGGCCTCTGGCCGACCTTGGTCGACCCGAATCAGCTTGAAAATGCCGTGCTGAACCTGTGCATCAATGCGCGTGACGCGATGCCGGACGGCGGCAAGCTGACGATCGAGACGGCGAACAAATGGCTGGATGAGCGCGCGGCGCGCCAGCAGGATCTGCCCGCTGGCCAATATGTCTCGGTGTGCGTGACCGATACCGGCACGGGCATGACCCCCGACGTCATTGCAAAGGCGTTCGACCCCTTCTTCACGACCAAGCCGCTTGGCGAAGGGACCGGTCTCGGCCTGTCGATGATCTATGGCTTCGCGCGCCAGTCGGGGGGGCAGGTCAGGGTCTATTCGGAGGTCGGTCAGGGAACGACGATGTGCCTCTATCTGCCGCGGCATGCCGAGGATGCGGTGCCCGAAGAGGAGCCCGTGCTTTCGGCAACGCTGGAGACGTTCGGAGAGGGGCAGGTTGTGCTCGTCATCGATGACGAGCCGACCATCCGGATGCTTGTCGCGGAGGTTCTGGCGGAATCGGGCTATGCCGTGATCGAGGCGCCGGACGGGCCGGCGGGCCTGCGGGTGCTCGAATCAAACGCGCGGATAGACTTGCTGATAACCGATGTCGGACTGCCGGGAGGGATGAACGGCAGACAGGTCGCCGACGCGGCACGCGTCAGCCGACCGCGCTTGAAGGTGCTGTTCATCACCGGATACGCCGAAAATGCGGTGATCGGACGCGGCCGGCTCGAAAATGGCATGTTCGTCCTGACTAAGCCGTTCCAGATGGAAGTCCTTGCCGACCGTATCCGCGAGATCCTCGGGCAGTAACCCAACCGCTGGCTTCGATGGAGGTCAGCCCCCAACAAGCTCGAACGGAGCCCAGACGAAGGTGTGCGTCCGGCGTGACCCGTCGCCACCATCGATGAAATCGATCGCGGCGGCGCCAATTGCCATCGCCGGGCTCGCGCCCGTCACACGCGCGCGAACCGCGGCGACAGTGAGCTTGGCCGCCGCTTGGCTATCGCCCGCCCAGTGGGTGACGAGGAGCGAGCGGGCGCCAGCGTAGAAGAAGGACTTGGCCGGCCCCGACAAGGGGCTCGGCTCGGGGCGATCCGTCGCCGGCGGCGGTGTTGCAGGCAGACAGGATCACCCCGTCGGCACTAATCTTGAGCAAGGCCACCTCGCTGGCCGTCAACAGCCCATCTCGGCGCGGCTGGCCACGGCGGCGGGGTGAGCACCGGCGCCGGCTCGGCGAACCCGGACATCTCCCCCGCGACGACGGTGCGTGGCGAACACGATAACATTATAGCTGTCGAGCGGCAGGCTGCGAACGGTCAGCTCGGTCGCCTCCATGATTGTAGAAGGCGACCTGCCGGGCGCGGAGGTGGGCGGGGAGCGACCCGCCATTCAGCCGGCTGCCCGCTATTCCCCATTCCGGCCGCTCGTTGACGTGAGACAGTTGGCGCTCCGAGCGGCCGGGCGCGCGACGCAGAACGACGAGTAGGTTATTGTCTCGTTGGCGGGCCCACGCCAGGCGGGCGCTCCCTTCGACGGCGGATGCTCAGTCCTCGAACACCGCGAGCGCCCGCACCTCGATGCTGTTGCGCGGAACGGCGTTTGCCGCGGGTTCCGGCAGATCGAATGCAATATGCGGCACGCGCCCAGCGACGTCGCCGGCCTCGGAGTCGTAGGCCGAGAACACCACGGCTTCGCCGGGGAGCATGTCGGAGAAATAATACCAGCGATGCCGCGGATTGGCCCGGAAGAAGGTCAGCCCGAAAGTCCGGCTGCCGGGAATGCCGAGGGTGCCCTGACCGTCGAGGATATCCTCGGGAGCGACCGTGCTCAGATCGCAGAAGGCCAGCGGCGTGTCCTGCGGCGGCGGGGAAATCTGCTGCCAGACATTGAAGGCCCGCCAGCGCTTCGGTGCCTTGCCGCCCAGCCGGCGCTGGATCTCGGCCGCCGCGGCGGCGGATACCGGCTCGTCGCCGATGCGGGCGGGATCGAAGGCCGGCGAAAGATCGCTGTGCGCCACCCGCGCCGGCGCCGCCACCTGGGTGCTGCTCGACAGCGGATCGCGGTTCGAGAAGCGCACGTTGCTCGCCCAGGGCACCACCCAGCGCGCGCCGCTGACCCGCTTGACCATTTCAGCGACCGCCGGCAGCCACAGCGCTTCGAGTTGGCCCTGATCCCGATAGTCGGTCACGCCGCTGATGAGGCGTTCGAGAACAATCCCCTCACGATCGAGCGAGGGAGCAGGCGAGAGTGTCCGCGCATCGCAGATCTCGACATTTGTCGGCACGCGGTCGGCCCCCGTCCATTGTGCGTCGAGCACGAACGGCACGATCCCGTCGCCGCGGTCGGCGACATAGTTGATTGACGCGCGCATCCTGTCCTTGTCCATTCTGCTTATGGTGAGCGTCAATCATACCGACGAGCGCCCTTCAGGATATCCCCGACTTCCGTATCATCTCCATACAGGCAGTTTATCATGATCGTGCGATGAGCGATTTCACCCTCGAGCAGATCGTCAATTTCCTCGCGGTGGCGGACCATGGCGGCTTTTCCGCGGCCGCACGCAGCCGCAATCGCGCGCAGCCCGCTCTGACCTATTCCATCCAGAAGATGGAGACGCAGATCGGTTCGCGGCTGTTCGACCGGTCGGGCTATCGGCCGGTGCTGACCGATGCCGGCCGCGCCCTACTCCCGCAGGCTCGCCGCGTCGTGGAACAAGCAGGCCTGTTTAGCTGCCATGCGGGTAGCATCGCCGCCGGGCTGGAGCAGGAGCTGTCCATCGTCATCGATCCGATCTGCCCGGCTCCCCTGTTGATCAAGGCCCTGAAGGCGTTCCAGCAGCACTATCCTTCCGTCCAGACCTCGATCTATACCGAGGTCCTCGATGGGGTTACCCGCCATCTCGTCGACGGCACCTGCGCGATTGGCATATTGAGCGTGTACAGCGAGCTGCCACTGACGCTGCACCGCGCGTCGCTGCTCGATGTCGAGCTGCTGCTGGTCGCGGCACCAAGCCATCCGCTGGCGCAGACCGCCGGCCCCTTATCTGGCGATCTGCTGCGCGATCATGTCCAGCTGGTATTGATGGACAAAGCAGGGTTTGCCGGGGTGCGCGATCACGCCATCCTCGGCAGTCGCCTATGGCGCCTCGGCGATCTCACGGCGATGCTCTCGATGCTACGCGCGGGCCTCGGCTATGCCATCATGCCCGATCATCTGGCGCGTGAAGATATCGATGCAGGGCGACTGACCCGATTGCGGCCGAGCTCGTGGGGCGTATCCGCGTCGATCCCGGTCACCCTCTGTGCAGCCTGGCGCGTCGACCCTTGCCTCGGCCCTGCTGCTCAATGGCTGCTGGACCATCTGCGCTCTGCGGGGGATCCAGCCACCGGTTGAGCCCCCGCCTCGGCCGCTCGGCAGCGGCGTTATATTCTCCTGAATCTCAGCCGGACCACACCGGCGTCTCCGGACGCGAACTGGTCGCTTCCGCCGCAAGCCTCGCGGCGGTGCAGACCCATATGTGGCCATTCGCGGAGCTGTTGCACAACCCGAAACCGGACGGCGGTTCAGGTCACGCTCCGGCTACGGAAAGGCGCTAGACGCCTCGGGCGGCCCCAAACGAATGCTTCTCGCCGCCATTAGCGGCCGGGCCGGTTTCCACCAGCTCCGGACACTCTCGCGCGGGCGGACGCTGGCGCCCGCTGTCGCTTTCGCGCTGCTTCCGAACGCCGAAAGCCCGACGTCTCGGTTGAGGCGCCGGGTGGGCTAAGTACTTGGTATGTCGTGAGAAGGTTGGTTGCGGGGACAGGATTTGAACCTGTGACCTTCAGGTTATGAGCCTGACGAGCTACCGGGCTGCTCCACCCCGCGATGCACCTTGGGGTCCGGTGTTTATCCGGAGCCATCTAGCTTTTGGCGGGGGGTTGCGGTGGCTGGGGCTGGTGGGCCGGTTGCCGTGCGGGACCCTCGCGCGGGCCTTGGATGACAGAGTGAATGGGTTTTTATCGTGCCTGGTTGCGCCGGCTTCAAAGCCTG
>JAQGKS010000229.1 GCA_028289965.1 Sphingomonas bacterium | reverse complement strand
GGCAGCAGCTTCGAGCAGGTCGCCCACCGGCTGACGACGTTGCAACGGCCGGCCAACCGCCACGTGCCCTTCTTCTTCATCCGGGTCGATGCGGCGGGCAATGTCTCCAAGCGGCTCGATGGCGCGGGCTTTCCCTTCGCCGGGCATGGCGGCGGCTGTCCGCTATGGTCGGTGCATCAGGTGTTCCGCACGCCCGGGCAGGTCGTCACCCAGTGGCTCGAGTTGCCCGACGGCCAGCGTTTCTTCTCGATCGCGCGGACGGTCGGCGCCGGCGGCGGCAGCCATGGCGCGGCGCGGATCGAGCGCGCGCTGGCGCTGGGCTGCGCGGCGGAACATGCCGGCCGGCTGATCTACACCCAAGGCGGCCCGCCTTCTCCGCAGGAGGTCACCCCGATCGGCATCACCTGCAGCCTGTGCCAGCGCGACCATTGCTCGGCGCGCGCGGTGCCGCCGCTCGGCCGCCAGATCCTGCCCGACGATTATCACCGCCGCCGCGCGCCATTCGGTTTCGCCGACGACTGACGCCCGAACGGCGCTCGCCGCGGCGCCGGAGCAACGTGCCGGCCGGCGCGCGACGAGGCACGGAATGGAGGACGGATCGGGTGGTGTGTGGCCCGGCGCCCGTTGGGCAAACCGAACAGGCTGGATGCCCCGCGAGGACTCGAACCTCGATAAACGGTATCAGAAACCGGTGTCTTACCATTAGACGACGGGGCAGTGGCAGCGGCGGCGAAATAGTGCCGCGGCCCGCGCATGTCAACGCCGCTCCCTTGCCGGGCGCGCCGCCAGCCGATAGGTTGCTCCCAAGTTCCGGCGCATTGCTGCCGCCGGTGAGCAAGGTATTGAAACATGGCGCACCAGCCTGCCTCGGCGGTGCCGCAACCCGGCGCCAAGCCGGGTGGATCGGCCGCCGCCGCGCCTGTTCGGCGACCACGGCGCAACGTCTATGCCGCGCTCGATCTCGGCACGAACAATTGCCGGCTGCTGATCGCCCGCCCGGCGGAGCAGGGTTTCGTCATCGTCGATGCCTTTTCGCGAATCGTTCGCCTCGGCGAAGGGCTCGCCGCCAGCGGGCGGCTGAGCGACGCGGCGATGGACCGGGCGGTCAGCGCGCTGTCGGTCTGCGCCGACAAATTATGCCGCCGCAACGTCTCGCTGGTCCGCTCGGTCGCGACCGAGGCGTGCCGCCGTGCCGCCAATGGCGCGGCGTTCGTCGACCGGGTCCAGCGCGAGACCGGGATCATGCTAGAGGTCATCTCCGCCGAGCAGGAGGCGCGGCTGGCGGTGCTCGGCTGCCACGCCTTGCTCGAACCCGGCGAGGGGCCCGCGCTGATCTTCGACATTGGCGGCGGATCGACCGAGTTGATCCTGATCGAACAACGCGCCTTCGGGCCGCACGTGATCGACTGGTTCAGCGTCCCCTGGGGGGTCGTTTCGCTGACCGAGAGCGAGCCGCACGATCTGCCGACGCGCGACGATCGCCTCGCCGCCTATGCGCGGATGCGCGCCCGGCTGGCCGAGGCCTTTGCCGGCTTCATTCCGGTGCTCCAGCGCCATGCCCACCCCGCGCTGCGGCTGCTCGGCACTAGCGGCACGGTCACGACGCTCGCCAGCCTGCACCTCGATCTGCCGAGCTATGATCGCCGCGCGGTCGACGGCCTGATCGTGCCGGCCGAATCGATGCGCGCGATCAGCACCCGCCTGTCCGCCATGTCGATCGCCGAGCGCGCGACGCTCGCGTGCATCGGCAATGAGCGCGCGGATCTGGTGGTCGCCGGCTGCGCGATCCTCGATGCAATTCTCGATATCTGGCCGGCCGAACGGCTCGGCGTCGCGGATCGCGGCATAAGGGAGGGCATATTGCGATCATTAATGGCTCGTGACGGGCATAGCTGGTGAGCCGTGGTGGATCCGGCGGGCGCCAGCGCGTCCGCACCGCGCGTGGGCGCAGCGTCTCCTCCAACCGCTGGCTGGAGCGGCAGCTCAACGACCCCTATGTGCGCAAGGCCAAGGCGGAGGGCTACCGCTCCCGCGCCGCCTATAAGCTGATCGAGCTGGACGAGCGCTTCAACCTCCTCAAGGGGGTCGAGCGGGTGATCGATCTCGGCATCGCGCCGGGCGGCTGGGCACAGGTCGTGCGCAAGGCGGCGCCCAAGGCGGTCGTCGTCGGCATCGATCTGCTGCCGGTCGATCCGATCGACGGGGTCACCATCCTGCAGATGGATTTCCTCGGCGAGGAGGCGGACGAGCGGCTGATGGAGGCGCTTGGCGGCCGCGCCGATCTGGTTTTGTCGGACATGGCCGCCAACACCGTCGGCCATGCCCAGACCGATCATCTTCGCACGATGGCGCTGGTCGAGGCGGGCGCGGCCTTCGCCGGCGATGTGCTGCGCCCGGGCGGCGCCTATGTCGCCAAGGTTCTCGCCGGCGGCGCGGACAGCGGGCTGGTAGCGCTGCTCAAGCGCATGTTCACCGTCGTCAAGCACGCCAAGCCGCCGGCGAGCCGCAAGGATTCGTCCGAGTGGTACGTGATCGCGCAGGGGTTCAAGGGCATCGCGGCCAGCCCTCCGGCGGAAGAAGAGTAGCGGGGGCCCGCCGGGAGCGCCGGGCGCGTTACCCCGCTTTGGCGGCGCGCGCGGCCGCCACGGCTTTCTTGAGTTCGTCATAGCCGACCGCGCCGGACAGGATGCGGTCGCCGACGATGAAGCTCGGCGTGCCGCTCAGCCCGAGGGTGCGCGCCAGCTCGAGGTTGGCGGCCAGTTCGCTGTTCACGTCGCCGGCATTCTTGTCGCGGGCGACGGCGGCGCCGTTCAGCCCGGCCGCGGCCTGCGCGGCGGCGATCTGCGGGTCGGCCGGGCGGCCGGCGGCGAACAGGCGGCGGTGGAAATCGATGAAGCGGCCCTGCTTGGCCGCCGCCAGGCTGACGCGCGCGGCGACCTCGCTCTGCGCGCTCAGGATCGGCAGTTCGCGGAACACGATCCGCAGCGACGGATCTTCCTTCAGCAGCCGATCGACGTCCGGAATGCTCGACCGGCAGAAGCCGCAGGCATAATCGAAGAATTCGACCAACGTGACGTCGGGCCTCGCGGACCCCGCCCAGGCGCCGGCGAACGGCGTCTCGAGCGCCTTGCGGCTGGCCGACACCTTCTGCGCCGCCTCGCGCTCCTGCAGCCGCGCCATCGCCTCGGGGATGATCTCGGGATGGTCGAGGATATAGTCGCGGACGATCTTTTCCATCGCCGCCCGGCCGGGATCGGCGGCGGCGGCCGGGCTGCCGCCACGATCGGGCGCCGCCAGCGCGACGGCAGACGCGCCGATCGCCAGACCGGCGACCATCGCGACGATCTGCCCCTTGCGCATCGCCCGCATCATCTCTTCCTTTTTTCCTGTACCGCGGTGCGCGAAACCATCGCGATGTCCTGCGCGCGCAACCAGTCCGGCGTGCCCTCGGGGATGCCGTGGAGCGCCATCTCGGCGCTGGCCAGTGCCAGCCGCGGATTATCCTCGAGATTATAGCGCTCCGCCGTTGCCAGCGCGGCGCGCGGGCGATCGCCTTCGCGGTCGTAGACGATGCCGAGTTGATACCAGGCGAACGGATTCTCCCGATCGCGCGACACCGCCAGCCGCAGCACCTTGCGCGCCTCGGCGAAATTGGCGGGATCCTCGGTCGCGATCAGGGCGTGGCCGAACAAGGATGCGATCAGCGACTGGCCCGGCGCCCGCGCCACCGCCTCGCGCAGCGGCACCAGCGCCTCGGCCGGCTTGCCCGATTCGAGCAGCACCTGACCCCACAGCTCGAGGAAATAGGGATCGTGCGGCGCAACCGCGATCAGCTTCTCGACCTCGGCGACGGCTTTGTCGGGAAAGGCCTTCTTGTGCCAGGCGTAGGCCCGGGCATAGCGCGCGGGAACGCTCTGGTCGCTTTCCGGATAGGTGGCGAGCACCACCGCAGGATCCTCGACGAAGCCGAACAGCTTGGCCTTCACCCGCTGGAACCGCGCCTCGATCGCGGGATCGGTCTTCGCGTCCCAATAAGGCGACTTGCGATATTCGGATTCCATCAGCGCCTGGCGATCCGACGACATTGGATGGGTCTGCGCATAGGGATCGACGTCGGCATAGCTGCTCGACAGCCGATATTCCTGCTTGCGCAGCTTGCCGAAGAATTCCAGCGAGCCACGCCCGGACAGGTGCGCGCGGTTGAGGAAATTGACGCCGGCCGCGTCCGCGCTCGCTTCCTGGGTGCGGTTGAAGGCGAGGAACTTGCTCATCGCCGCCTGTTGCCCGGCGGACAAAATGCCCATCCCCGCTTCCGCCCCGCCCGCGGCGATCGCCGCCGCGCCGAGCAGGAGCGAGAGGATGCTGATCCCGGTCGCCGCCTTGGCGCCCTCGCCGAAGCGGACGATGTGCCCGCCGGTGATGTGGCCGATCTCGTGGGCGATCACGCCCTGCACCTGGTTGGCATTGTCGGCGGTGGTGATCAGCCCCGAGTGGATATAGACCGACTGGCCGCCGGCAACGAAGGCGTTGATCTCCTTGTCCTGGATCAGCACCATGCGGACGTTGCCGGGCTTGAGATCCGCGGCGATCACCAGCGGGCGGGCGATCTCGTCGAGCAGCGCCTCGGTCTCGGCATCGCGCAGCATCGATTGCGCGGTGGCCGGCTGGATCGCCAGCGTCGCCGAAAGCAGCAGCGCCGTCAGCCCGCGCAGCAGATGGCGGGCGGAGGGCAGGCGGGCGGAGGGAGGGACCATCCCGATCCTCTTCGACCCGCTTGCCTTAACCGGTGCTGAAACAGCGTCGCCGGCCGGATCGGAGTCACTCCGATCCGGCCGGCGCACTGCGATCAATTGCCGAACGTGCGCTGCCACCAGCCACGCCGCGGCGAGCCACCCTCGCCTTCGCCGTCACCGCCCTCGTCGCCCGGCGCCGCAGCATCCGCTGCGAAATCGGTCAGCGCGGCATCGAGCGGAGCGGTATCGACTGCCTCCGCAACCGTCGGCACGGGGCCACGATCGTCCACCGGTGCGGACACCGACTCGGCCTCGCTCGTCGCTTCGGTCGCGACCTTGGCACGGCTGCGGCGGCGTGGCCGCGGTGCGGCCTCGGCGGGCGCATCCGCATCGGCTGCGGCCGGTTCTGCCTCGGTCGGGGCAGTCGCGGTCGCGTCGGGGGCTGCGACCTCGGCCGGCGCCTGATCGGCGTCGGTCGAAGCGGCCGGGGCCTTGCGGCGCGAACGGCGCGGCTTGGCGGTGGGTGCCGCCTCCTCGGCCGGCGTTTCGGTCACCGCATCGCCATCCGGCGCGGCATCGACCACCGCCTCGGCGATCGCTTCGGGCGCGGCGGCCTCGACGGCAACCTCGTCCTTGCGGGCACGGGGCCGGCGGCGGGCACGCGGCTTGGCCGGAGCCTCCTCGACGGGCGTCTCGCCCACCGGCTCGGCAGCCGGCGTATCGCTCGCTTGGGTTGCGGCATCCACCGCGACCGGCTCGCCGAACGCGGGCTCGGTCACCACGGCATCGTCCTGGTCGCCGGGAACCGCGCTCGCCTCGCTGGCGGCATCCTCGGGCGCGATGTCGTTGCCGCCCTCGCTCGTCTCGGCACCACCACCGCCACGGCGGCGTCCACCGCGACGGCCACGACGGCCACGACGCGGCTGCGATTCGCCTTCCTCGTCGCCCACGGCCTCGGGCTGCTCGCGATCGGCGGCCTGCTCGGCGTCGGCACCGGCCTCGTCGGCCTCGCCGTCACCCTCGCCAGCCTGCTCGAGCTCGCTGCCCGGCTCGCCGGCGGCGCCCTCTTCACCGTCCTCGCGGCGTCCGCGACGGCGGCGACGACGACGACGGCGACGGCCATCGGCGCGCTCCTCCTCGCTCTCGGGCCGTTCGGCGCGCTCGCCACGCGCCGGGCGTTCGCCCTCGGCGGCGTCCTGCTCGTCGCCCTCGGCCTCCTCGACCTCGATCTCCTCTTCCTCCTCGGGAAGATCATCGTCGTCGTCGAGGTCGATCAGCAATGGCTGCGGCAGGCGCGGAGCCTGCGTCGGCGGCGGGCCGACGCTCTCCACCGCCATGCGCGCGCCCTCCATCGTGCCGTCGGGCATCACCTCGACCGCGACGCCGTAGCGATCCTCGATCTCGGCCAGCTCGGCGCGCTTGCGGTTGAGGACGTAGAACGATGCCTCCTGGCTGGCGCGCAGGCAGATGATCGAACCGCGGCCGCGCGCGGCCTCGTCCTCGATCATGCGCAGCGCCGACAGCCCGGCCGACGATGCGGTGCGAACCAGGCCGGTTCCCTCGCAATGCGGGCACTGGCGGGTGGACGCCTCCAGCACGCCGGTGCGCAGCCGCTGGCGGCTCATCTCGAACAGCCCGAAGCTGGAGATGCGGCCGACCTGGATGCGGGCGCGGTCATTGGCGAGCGCGGTCTTCATCGCCTTCTCGACCTTGCGGACGTTGCCGCTCGATTCCATGTCGATGAAGTCGATCACGACCAGCCCGGCCATGTCGCGCAGGCGCAACTGGCGGGCGATTTCGGCGGCCGCCTCGAGGTTGGTGTTGAGCGCGGTCTGCTCGATATTATGCTCGCGGGTCGAGCGGCCCGAGTTGATGTCGATCGACACCAGCGCCTCGGTCGGGTTGATCACCAGATAGCCGCCCGACTTCAGCTGGACCAGCGGCTGGTACATCGCCGCCAGCTGGTCCTCGACGCCGAACCGCTGGAACAGCGGCACCACGTCGGAATAAGGCTGCACCTTCTTCGAATGGCCCGGCATCAGCAGCTTCATGAAGGTGCGCGCCTGGCGGAAGCCTTCCTCGCCCTCGACGATCACCTCGTCGATCTCGCGGTTGTAGATGTCGCGGATCGCGCGCTTGATCATGTCGCTGTCGGCATGGACCAAAGCGGGCGCGGCCGACTTGAGCGTCGTCTCGCGGATCTCGTCCCACAGCCGGGCAAGATAGTCGAAGTCGCGCTTGATCTCGGTCTTGGTCCGCTGCAGCCCGGCGGTGCGGACGATGCAGCCCATCGACGACGGCAGCTGCAGATCGGCCATGATCGACTTCAGCCGCTTGCGATCCGCGGCATTGCTGATCTTGCGGCTGATGCCGCCGCCATGGCTGGTGTTCGGCATCAGCACGCAATAGCGGCCGGCCAGGCTGAGATAGGTGGTCAGCGCCGCGCCCTTGTTGCCGCGCTCCTCCTTGACGATCTGGACGAGCAGCACCTGGCGGCGGCGGATGACGTCCTGGATCTTGTAGCGGCGGCGCAGCGCCATGCGGCGCTGGCGCAGACCCTCGACCGCATTCTCCTCGCCATTGCCGCCGGCGCGGACCCGGGCGGGCGCGCCCTCCTCGTCCTGCTCGGCATCGCCTTCGGCGCCGGCATCGCCGTCGATCGGGCCGTCCTCGTCGCCGCCTTCGTCGTCGAAGCCATGCTCGTCGCCGTCATGGTCCTCGTCGCCGTCATGGTCGCCGCGCAGCGCCTCTTCCTCGGCAGCGTGCTCGGCCTCCTCGCGCAGCAGCGCCTCGCGATCCTCCTTGGGGATCTGGTAATAATCCGGGTGGATCTCGGAGAAAGCGAGGAAGCCGTGGCGATTGCCGCCATAGTCAATGAACGCCGCCTGCAGCGACGGCTCGACCCGGGTTACCTTGGCGAGATAGATATTGCCCTTGAGCTGCTTGCGCTCGGCGGACTCGAAATCGAACTCCTCGACGCGGTTACCTTTTACCACCGCCACACGGGTTTCTTCCCGGTGGCGCGCGTCGATCAACATGCGCATTGTCATTGGTAAGTCTCCGGGCGCGGTTCCAGGCCGCCGCAAGGCGGGGAGGCGCGCGATAGGGAAGTGACGGGCTGCTCTCCGCGAGGAGGCGCGCCGCGTTGTTCCGGGTTGAAATGATAGATGATGCGTCCGCGACATCCCCGCCCCCGGCACAGCGCGCCGGGGCAAGCGTCCGACCCCACGCGCCGCAACCCTGTGCGGGGCGATCGGGGTTCGGAACGAAACGGATCATGTAGCGTCAACCTAGAAGCCCGGCGGCAGACGCGCCGGAACTGTAACGGGTAGAGATGCCGCCTTGCGAGACGTTCGGCTACCCTCACCTAGATTGCTAGCATCCGTGCATCGACGGAGCAACCAAAAGCTCCGGCACAGCGCGGCAGCCGCCCGCCATCCCCAACGGCGGGTTAACTAGATGATTTTACGGCCTTTGAAATGCTGCGGCGTACCACTCGCTGCATGCAGAGGTTGTTCTCATGACGCGCGGCATCGATTTTTGCTGGACCGCGGGCGCGGCACGGCGGCAGGGTAAGCGCGTGGCGAGCGCTTTTGTCCTGATCCTCTCGGCGCTTTTCGGGCTGTTCCCGCTTTCGGCGGCGATGGTCAGCGGCGTCGAACTGGCGAGCGATCGCATCACCTTGCGATTCGACGATCCGGTCGAAGGCGCGAGCGCGTTCCTGCTCGACGGGCCGACGCGGATCGCGGTGGACGTCGGCGGCGCGCGCGCCGGGGTCGCCAATGCCTCGGGCGGAATCGTTTCGCAGATCCGTCAGGGCCAATATTCGCCCTCCACCGCGCGCGTCGTGTTCGATCTCGATCGTCCGGCGGTCGTCACCGACGGCGAATTCGCCGCCGACGGCCGCTCGCTCACTCTGTCGCTCCAGCCGGTCAGCACGACCGCCTTCTCGCTCGCCGCGCGCAAGGCCCGGCAGAGCTTCTGGCCACCCTTCGGTTTCCGCTCCACCCCGCGGCCGAGCGCGCGCAACAACGTCACCGTGCCGCTCGATCCGCCGGCGGGCCGCGACCGGCCCGAACGCCCCCGCGTCAGCGGCGCGCACGGATCGAACCGGCCGCTGGTGGTGATCGACGCCGGCCATGGCGGGCACGACGTCGGCGCGCTTTCCGCCGATGGCGCGCGGCGCGAAAAGGATGCCGCGCTGGCGATCGCCAAGGCGATGCGCGACGAGCTCGTCGAATCCGGCCGGGTCCGCGTCGCCCTCACCCGCGGCGACGATCGCTTCCTCGTCCTCGGCGACCGGCGTGAGATTGCGCGGCGGCTCAAGGCCGATCTGTTCATCTCGGTCCATGCCGATAGCGCGCCCAACCCCAATGCCCGCGGCGCGACCGTCTATACGCTGTCGGAAGTGGCGTCGGACCGGGTCGCCGCGCAGCTCGCCGCCAAGGAGAATAAGGCCGACGTGCTCAACGGCGTCGATCTCGGCAGCGCCAATAACGACGTCTCGTCGATCCTGATCGATCTCGCGCAGCGCGAGACGATGAACGTCTCCTCCTCCTTCGCCGCCCTGCTTCAGCGCGAGATGTCGCCGATGGTGCCGTTCAAGAGCGAGTTTCACCGCTTCGCCGGGTTGATCGTGCTCAAGGCGCCGGACGTGCCGTCGGTGCTGCTCGAAACCGGCTACATCTCGAACGAGGACGACCTGAAGCTGCTCTTTTCCGAGGATTATCAGCACGACATCGCGGTCGGCGTGCGGCGCGCGGTCGAGGCCCATTTCGCCCGCCGCCTGGCGCAGCGCTAGGCCGCGCCGCCTGATCTGCCGGCCAGGACGTGCATGTCCGGCTGGCAATGGGCGGCAAAGCTGCTATTTGCCAGCCGATCATGGCGACGCCCCCCGGTAGCGAAACGCGTTTCCGTCTCCGCCGTGAGGCGGGCGGCATTCTGGACGCGATCCGCGGCGCGTGGTCGCGCCGCTGGGTGCGGTTCCTCGTCGTGCTCGCCGGGATCGGCATGCTCGGCCTGCTCGCGATCTGGCTGCTGTTCGCCCGCGGCCTGCCGTCCGCCGAGACCCTGCTCAGCTACGAGCCGCCGTTGCCGACCAACGTCCGCGCGCTCGATGGCACGCCGGTGCACAGCTATGCCCGCGAACGGCGGGTCGAACTCAGCTTCGACGAATATCCCAAGATGCTGATCGACGCCTATATCTCGGCGGAGGACAAGACCTTCTTCGAGCATGGCGGGATCGATTTCCCCGGGCTGGCCGGCGCGATGATCGACTACGCCTCGAAGCTCGGCTCGGGTGAGCGCGCCCGCGGCGGCTCGACGATTACCCAGCAGGTCGCCAAGAACCTGCTCGTCGGCGACGAATATTCCGTCAGCCGCAAGATTCGCGAGGCGATCCTCGCCTACCGGATCGAAAGCGCGCTGAGCAAGAAGCAGATCCTGGAGCTGTACCTCAACCAGATCTTCCTCGGCCGGAACGCGTACGGCGTGCAGTCCGCTGCGCGCGCCTATTTCGACAAGGACGTCCACGAACTGACGCTGCCGCAAATGGCCTATCTCGCCATCCTGCCCAAGGCGCCGTCCAATTACACCCCCGAACGCCACACCCCCCGCGCGCTCGAACGCCGCAACTGGGTGATGGGGCAGATGCGCGAGAACGGCTTCATCACCGCCGCGCAGCTCGCCGCGGCGACCGCCGAACCGCTCGGCACGGTCAACCGGGTGCTGCCCCCGCGCGACGATGTCGGCGGCTATTTCATGGAAGAGGTCCGCCGCGAGCTGATCGGGCGGTTTGGCGAATCCGCCGATGCGGGGCCGCACAGCGTCTATTCGGGCGGGCTGTGGGTGCGCACCTCGCTCGATCCGGCGATCCAGAAGGCCGCCGAGGTCGCGTTGCGCGACGGGCTGGTCCGCTACGATCAGGGCAAGGGCTGGAGCGGGCCGATCAAGAAGCTCGAGCCGGGCGGCGACTGGGGCCGCAAGCTCAGCGCCGCCAGGGTCGGCGTCGGCTTCGCCAATTGGCGCGCGGCGGTGGTCACCGGCAAGGCCGGCAACAGCGCCACGCTCACCTTCGCCGACGGCACCACCGGGACGATGCCGTCCTGGGCGGCGGCGGCGCCGAAGCGCGGCGTCGGCGGCCATGCCTTCGATTTCCTCAGGGTCGGCGACGTCATCGCGGTGCGCCGCGACAATGGCACCTGGACGCTGCGCAACATTCCGTCGGTCTCCGGCGGCATGGTCGCGGAAAACCCCCATACCGGCCAGGTGCTGGCGATGCAGGGCGGGTTCGATGCCCGCGGCGCCTCGTTCAACCGCGCCACCCAGGCGCTCCGCCAGCCGGGCTCGACCTTCAAGCCGTTCGTCTATGCCGCCGCGCTCGATGGCGGGATGACGCCGGCCTCGATCATCGTCGACGGGCCGTTCTGCGTCTATCAATCGGCGCGGCTCGGCCGCAAATGCTTCCGCAACTTCTCCGGCGGCAATGCCGGGCCGCAGACGATGCGCTGGGGCGTCGAACAGTCGCGCAACCTGATGACCGTGCGCGCCGCGTCGCAGACCGGGATGGCGCGGATCGTGCGCACCGCCAAGACGATGGGAATCGGCGAATATCCGGCCGGGCTCGCCATCTCGCTCGGCGCCGGCGACACCACCGTGCTCAAGCTCACCAACGCCTATGCGATGCTCGCCAACAACGGCAAGGAACTGAAGCCGACGATCATCGACTATGTCCAGGATCGCCGCGGCAAGGTGATCTTCCGCTCGGATACGCGGCCGTGCGAAGGCTGCAACGCGGCGGACTGGAACGGCAAGCCGATGCCGCGGCCGCTGCTGCGCACCAAGCAGCTGATGGACCCGCTGACCGCCTATCAGGTCGTCCACATCCTCGAAGGCGTCGTCCAGCGCGGCACCGCGACCGGGCTGCGCGATCTCGGGCGCCCGCTGTTCGGCAAGACGGGCACGTCGAGCGGGCCGACCAACGTGTGGTTCGTCGGGGGATCGGCCGATCTCGTCGCCGGCGTCTATCTCGGCTACGATCAGCCAAGCTCGCTTGGCGGCTATGCCCAGGGCGGCACCATCGCCGTGCCGATCTTCAAGCAGTTCGCGACGGTGGCGATGAAGGACATGCCGGTGGTGCCGTTCAAGGCGCCGGCGGGCATCCGCATGGTCCGGATCGATCGCCGCTCGGGTCGGCGCGTGTTCGGGGCGTGGCCCGGATCCGATCCCAAGTCGGCGGTGATCTGGGAGGCGTTCAAGCCCGAGAGCGAGCCGCGCCGTACCATTCGCCGCGAGGAGATCGTCAAGCGCAGCCGCGAGGCGATCCGCGCGCGCGAACGGCCGCGCGACAGCGACTTCCTTGCCGCCGAAGAGGGTATCTACTAACTCTCGCCCCAACCCGTTCCCCGGTTGAAGGCTTTCCCGATCCGCGCCTTCGCCGGGCTGCGCCACTGCCTTCCGGAGAATTATGATGCGCGCCGAAGCGCAGGCCCACATCGACCAGATCAATGACGCCCTCGCCCTCCTCCGCCGCTTTCTCGATTGGGATCGTGCGCTCAGGCGGCTCGACGAGCTCAATGCCAAGGTCGAAGATCCCAGCCTGTGGAACGATCCGAAGGCCGCGCAGGAGGTGATGCGCGAGCGTCGCCGGCTCGACGAGGCGATCGCCGCGACCCGCGCGATCGAGAGCGAACTCAACGACACCGTCGAGCTGACCGAGATGGCCGAGGCCGAGGGCGACGACGCGATGGTCAGCGATGGCGTCGCCGCGCTCGCCGCGCTCGCCGCGCGGTCCGAACGGGACAAGGTCAAGGCGCTGCTCGCCGGCGAGGCCGACGCCAACAATACCTATATCGAGGTCAATGCCGGCGCCGGCGGCACCGAGAGCCAGGATTGGGCGGGGATGCTCCAGCGTATGTATTCGCGCTGGGCCGAACGGCACGGCATGAAGGTCGAATTGGTCGATTATCATGGCGGCGAACAGGCCGGCATCAAATCCGCCACCCTGCTGCTGCGCGGCGAGAACGCCTATGGCTATGCCAAGACCGAAAGCGGCGTCCACCGCCTGGTGCGGATCAGCCCCTATGACAGCGCGGCACGGCGGCACACCAGCTTCGCCAGCGTCTGGGTCTATCCGGAGGTCGACGACGACATCGACATCGAGGTGCTCGACAAGGATCTCAAGATCGACACCTATCGCTCGTCGGGCGCGGGCGGGCAGCACGTCAACACCACCGATTCGGCGGTGCGCATCACCCACATCCCGAGCGGCATCGTCGTCGCCTGCCAGAACCAGCGTTCGCAGCACAAGAATCGCGCCGAGGCGATGAAGCAGCTGAAGGCGCGGCTCTACGAACAGGAACTGCAGAAGCGCGAGGCCGATGCGATGGCCGGCTATGCGGCGAAGACGGAGATCGGCTGGGGTCACCAGATCCGCTCCTACGTCCTCCAGCCCTATCAGCTGGTCAAGGATCTGCGCACCGGGGTCACCTCGACCGCGCCGTCGGACGTGCTCGACGGCGATCTCGATTCCTTCATGGCGGCGGCCTTGTCGCAGCGCGTGTCCGGCGAACAGGTCGAGGTCGAGGATGTCGACTGACGGCCGGCCGGCGGGTGCCCGCGCGCTCCTGCCGCTGCTGCTGCTCTCCGCCTGCGGCCAGGCGCCCGCGCCGCACGCCGAACGCGAGTTTCCGGCGCTGGAGCGGGCGGTCGCGCCGATCGTCTCGTCGCGCTTCTCGACCGAGGATGCCCGCGACAGCGTCCACGAGGCGGACATGGTGATGAACCAGGTCGGCACCAGGGCGGGGATGAGCGTTGCCGATATCGGTGCGGGCGAGGGCTATTATACGCTTCGCCTCGCCGCGCGGGTCGGGCCCAAGGGGCGCGTGCTGGCGCAGGACGTCGTACCCGAAGTGCGCGATCGGCTGGCCGAACGCGTGACCCGCGAGGCGCTCGACAATGTTAGCGTCAAGCTGGGCGAGCCGAACGATCCCAAGCTTCCGGCGGACAGCTTCGACCAGATCTTCCTGGTCCACATGTATCATGAGATCGCCGCGCCGTACGAGTTCCTGTGGCGGCTGCGCCCGGCGCTGCGGCCGAATGGCCGGGTCGTCGTGGTCGATGCCGATCGCAACACGGCCCGCCACGGAACGCCGCCGGCGCTGCTCGACTGCGAGATGCGCAGCGTCGGCTATGTATTGGAACGGCGGGAGAAATTGCCGGCGATCGACGCCTATCTCGCGCTCTACCGCACGCAGGGCGAGCGGCCGGAGCCGGGGGCGATAAAACCCTGTCGCAGCTGAGACGCGCGGCGTTCGGCGCAAAGCGTAGCCATTAACACCGGGGACGGCGACGCGGGGCGTATCGCACCCGCGCTGCCAGCGGTTCAGCCGAGGAAGTAGAGCGCCGAAACCGAAATACCCGCGAGCACGGTGTAGACCGCAGTCGTCGCGGCGGCGAGCTTCGGGCTGATCGGGCCGGAATAGATATAGGGGGCGAGTTCGGGGGTCATGTGCGTCTCCATGTTGCAATGCAGCACGTACGCAGCACGACCCGCCGCTTCAAGATCACCACTGGCCGCAAAGAATGGCGGCACGGTTGCACGAGACGCAACCGCCCCCAGCATCACCGCTCGGCGAACGCCCGCTCGATGACATAGTCGCCAAGCTCCCCCTGCCCTTCCGAGACGCGGAAGCCGCGAGCATCGAGCATCGCACTGGTATCCGCCAGCATGGCCGGGCTGCCGCAGATCATCGCCCGGTCTTCCGCGGGGTCGAGCGTGGCGATGCCGAGGTCGGCGAAGATCCGCCCGCTGGCGACCAGTTCCGGAATCCGCCCGCTGTTGCGGAACGGCTCGCGCGTCACCGTCGGATAGTAAAGCAGCTTGGCGGCGATCTCCTCGCCGAGATATTCGTGCGCCTTCAGCCCGTTCTCGATGAAGTCGCTATAGGCCAGTTCGGCGACGGTCCGCACGCCATGGACCAGGATCACCTGCTCGAACCGTTCATAGGTCTCCGGATCCTGGATGATGCTCAGGAACGGCGCCAGCCCGGTGCCGGTGGCGAACAGGAACAGCCGCTTGCCCGGCTTCAGGTCGCGCAGCACCAGCGTGCCGACCGGCTTGTTGGAGATCATGATCTCGTGCCCCGGCTCGATATGCTGGAGGTGGGAGGTCAGCGTGCCGCCGGGCACCTTGATGCTCAGGAATTCGAGCTTGTCGTCATAATGGGGGCTGGCGATCGAATACGCCCGCATCAGCGGCTTGCCGCCCAGGCTGATCCCCAGCATCACGAAATGCCCGCTTTCGAAACGGAAGCTCGCATCCCGCGTGGTGGTGAAGCTGAACAGCGTGTCGCTCCAGTGATTGACGCTCAGCACCCGCTCGCTGCGCACGCTCGCCATGATCTTGTCGCTCCACAATCATTGCCGCAGCGGAGATAGGAAGCGTTGGATCATCATCCTAATGGCTATATCTGATGTTCTTCATCTACTGATTGGATAAGCGCGGTGCAGTTCACCCTCCGCCACCTCGAGATTTTCGCCGCGATCGCCCGGCTGGAAAATGTCTCCGCCGGCGCCGCGGCGGTCGCCATGTCGCAATCGGCCGCCAGCACCGCGCTCGCCGAACTCGAGCGCCGCTCGGGCCGGGCGCTGTTCGATCGCAGCGCCAAGCGGCTGCGGCTCAACGAAACCGGCCGCATGCTCCTGCCCCGCGCGCTCGAACTGCTCGATCACGCGCGCGAGCTGGATGCCTTGCTCGCCGGGCGTGGCGGGCCGGGGCCGCTGCGGCTGGGCGCGACGGTCACCATCGGAAACCATCTCGCCCCCCGGCTGATCGAGCGCTACCGCGCGCTCGGGCCCGAGGCGCGGATCGAGTTGGCGATCGACAATATGAGCGGGATCGCCGCGCGCATCCTCGCCTTCGATCTCGATCTGGCGCTGATCGAGGGCGATTATAGCGATCCCGGGCTGCTCCTCAGCGACTGGCTGGACGATGCGCTGGTCGTGTTCTGCGCCCCCGATCATCCGCTCGCCGCCCGCGGGCGGTGCACCATCGACGAAGCGCTCGACCAATCGTGGGTCGTGCGCGAACAGGGCTCCGGCACCCGCCAGACGCTGGACCGGGCGATGAGCCTGTACTGGAGCCGGTGGCGGATCGGTGCCGAATTCAACCAGATCGAAGCGATCAAGAGCGCGGTCGCGGCGGGCCGGATGCTCGGCTGCGTCTCGCGCCTCGCCTTGCACGATGCCTTTGCCTGCCGCGCGCTCGTCCCGCTCGAGGTCGAGGGGCTCGCGCTGCGCCGCCGCCTCTACATCGTCCGCCGACGCGACAAGGTGATGACCGAGGGGATCACCGCGCTGCTCGGCCTGTGCACGGAAATGGCGGCGCACGCTCCGCAATGATCGGGCGGTCCAGGCTTGGTGCTCAACGCCTGCGCAAAAGCACGGACAGATTGTTCGCCGGCATCTCGATCACCCGCTCCAGACCCAGCGTGTGCGCGTCCGCCAGCGCCGCCACCGCCTCGAGGTCGCGCACGCCCCAGGCCGGATCGCGCGCGCGCAGATCGGCGTCGAACGCGGCGTTGCTGGCGGCGCTGTGCCGGCCCTCGCGGGAAAAGGGTCCGTAGAGATAGAGCAACCCACCCGCCGAAAGCAGCCGCGACGCGCCCGCGACCAGTCCCTCGGTCGCCGACCACGGGCTGATATGAACCATGTTGATGCACAGCATCGCGTCCGCCGCGGCGATTGGCCAGTCGGCGGCGGCAGCGTCGATCGCGATCGGCGGCCGGACATTGGCGACCCCTTTCGCCCACGCCGCGATCGAGCGGCGCGCGGCGCCGTCCGGATCGCTCGGTTGCCAGTCGAGCCGCGGCAGGTTGCGCGCGAAAAAGGCGATATGCTCGCCGCTCCCGCTCGCCAGTTCCAGCACCAGCCCGCGCGCCGGCAGCGCGGCGCGCAGCACGTCGAGGATCGCCTCGCGGTTGCGCAACGTGGCCGGAGCGTGGCGCCGCGCGTCGCTCATGCCGGCTCGCCGATATGCACCGCCAGCCAGACTGTCGTGCGCCCCGCCGCGGTCCAGGCGACGCGGTGGCGGGTTCGGGCGGGGATCAGCAGGTGATCGCCGCGCGCCAGCGTGCGGATGGGATCGCCCTCGATCTCCAGCCCGGCCGATCCCTCGATCAGCAGCACCCACTCGTCCCACGCTTGATCATATCAGTGGTCCGCGGGCGAGGCGCCGCCGGCGGAGAGTATCCGTTCGATCCGTATGCCGGGCCGGGCGAGGAGATCGTCGAACCGCTCGGATCCGGGTTCCCCGGCGGCGGCCTCGAACAGGTTGGCGATCATCCCTGCCGCACCCCGCACTCAAGGGGCGTCGGGATCGACCAGCCGGCCCTGCCGCGCTTTGTAGACATATTGGCTCGCCACCAGCCAGCCCTTGAGCGGGCGCAGCGGCAGCAGGCAGGTGAGCAGCAGGAAGGGCAGGCTTGTCAGCAGATGCACCCAGAAAGGCGGGTTGAACTGCAATTCGATCCACAAGGTCAGGATCACGCTCGGCACGCAGGCGAAGCACAAGACGAAGAAGGCCGGGCCGTCCGCCGGATCGGCAAAGCCGTAATCGAGGCCGCACACTTCGCAGCTGGCGCGCATCGCGAGGAAGCCATCGAAGATATGCCCCTCGCCGCAGCGGGGGCAACGCCCGCGAGCCCCGGTCTGGAGCGGCTCGAGCCGGGGCCAATCGCGTGTCTGGTTGATCTGCGTCATCGCTGGCCGATATCGGCGCGGCTCCCGGCATATGCAAGTTGCACATTCGCGGCGCGGCGTTGCAGCAATTGCAACCGCGTCGGATGACGATCGGGCGCGGATCGCCTAGTCCGACGCGATGCTGGATGCCGCTTTCTTCGCCCGCGATGTCGTCACCGTGGCGCGCGCCCTGATCGGGGCGCGGCTGCTGGTCGATGGCGTCGGCGGGATCATCGTCGAGACCGAGGCCTATCATCACGAGGATCCCGCGTCGCACAGCTTCAATGGCCCGACGCCGCGCAACGCCGCGATGTTCGGGCCGCCGGGGCGGGCCTATGTCTATCGCAGCTACGGCATCCACTGGTGCCTCAACTTCGTCTGCGAAGCGGAGGGTTCGGGCAGCGCCGTGCTGCTCCGCGCGATCGAACCGGATCACGGCCTCGAGGTGATGCGCGCGCGGCGCGGGCTCGGCGACGATCGGCTGCTCTGCGCCGGGCCCGGCCGGCTCACCCAGGCACTGGGGGTGACCGGGGCAATCGATGGCGCGCCGCTCGATGCGCCCCCGTTCGCGCTCGCCGCTGCCGATGGCGCC
>JAQGKS010000225.1 GCA_028289965.1 Sphingomonas bacterium | reverse complement strand
GCTTCGCCAAGATCGTGCCGAGCGGCAACCCGAACCTGCTGCTTGTCGCCGCGCGCGATCCCAAGCATCCGGAATTCGGGACGACGACGATCGGATTCCTGCGCAACCCCGCGGCGCCCGGCGGACTGACCTTGCAGGGTTGGTCGGTCGTCGATGCCCAGAACAACCGCTCCGCTGTCCAATTATCCAATCAGCGCTTCAACACGCCGATTTCCGACAGAACGTTCCGTTGGGACGACCCGCGCCCGCGCCGTGCGCCGGGGCGGTAGACTTATTCATCTGCCCGACAGGTAGCAGCGCCTAAACCGATCGGGCGGTCGCGGAGCCCTTTCGGGATTTCCCCCTGTTGCCCGAAACAGGTTTCGCGTCCCGCCTGCGTGACGAACGCCGGTCGGCCCCCGCTCCATGCCCCCGGAGCGGGGGCCTTTCCTTTTGCGGTGATCCGCTGGCAAAGGCCCCGGGGCGAGGCTACATCGCCGCGATGCCCGTGAAAATCGCCTCCTGGAACATCAACTCGGTCCGCGCGCGGATCGATATCGTCGAACGCTTCCTGCGCGAGGAGCAGCCCGACGTGCTGTGCCTCCAGGAAACCAAGGTGATGGACGACATCTTCCCCGCCGACATGTTCCGCCGCCTCGGTTATGGCCACCATGTGCTGAACGGCCAGCGGATGCACCACGGCGTCGCCATCCTCAGCCGGCTGCCGCTGCACGAACATGGCCGCCACGACTGGCAGGACAATGGCGAGGCGCGGCATGTCGGCGTCCGGCTGGAATGCGGCATCCGGCTGGAAAATGTCTACGTGCCCGCCGGCGGCGACGTGCCCGATGCGGCGGTCAACCCCAAATTCGGCCAGAAGCTCGCCTTCATCGAGCGGATGACCCGCTGGTCCGACGATCTGCGCGAACCGACGCTGATCGTCGGTGACTTCAACATCGCCCCGCTGGAATGCGACGTGTGGAGCCACAAGCAGTTGGTCGACGTCGTCAGCCATACCCCGATCGAGATCGAGGCGCTGGGCCGATTGCAGGCGAGCCACGACTGGGTCGATCTCGGCCGCCGCTTCGTCCCCGCGCCCGAGCGCTGCTTCACCTGGTGGAGCTATCGTTCGAAGGACTGGACCGCCAATGATCGTGGGCGCCGGCTGGATCATATGTGGGCCAGCCCGCAGGTCGCCGCGGCGGCGACCGCGCACAAGGTGCACGAGCCATGCCGCAGCTGGCTCAAACCGTCGGACCACGTGCCGCTGGTGACCGAGTTCGACCTTTGAGCGACGGCGGCGACAGCCGCGGCGCGGCGCGCGCGATCGATGCGATCCGCCGCGGCTGGCCGGTGCGGGTCAGCGGGCCGGACGGCAGCATCGTCGTGCTCGCGGTGGAGACGGCGGACGAGGCGCGGCTCGCCGCCTTCGATCCCGCGGCCGGCGCGGACATCCTGCTGTCCTCCGGCCGCGCGACGACGCTCAAGCTCGCCAACCAGCGCGATGCGGCGACGCCGGGGGCGGCGGTGACGATCGCGCGCGTGCCGTGGCTCGATCTCGCCACGGCGACCGCGCTGGCCGATCCGGCGCTTGACCTGGAAACGCCGCTCAAGGGCCCCTTCGAAACGCGCGCCACCCCCGCCCCCCAAGCTGCCGTCGCCGCGCTCAATCTGGCGCGGCTGGCCGGCGTGCTGCCGGCATTCTTCCTTGCCGAGGGTGCGGAGGCTGCCGCGGAGACGAATGTCGAGGGGATCGCCGCCTATGACAGCCCCCACCGGCTGGCGATCGCCTCGCGCGCCCGCCTCCCGATCGCCGCCGCCGAGCATAGCGAGATCGTCGCCTTTCGCGGCGTCGACGACGCGGTGGAGCATGTCGCCCTGCTGATCGGCGCGCCGGACGGCCGGCCGCCGCTGGTCCGGCTGCACAGCGAATGCCTGACCGGTGACGCGCTCGGCTCGCTGAAATGCGATTGCGGACCCCAGCTGGATGAGGCGCTTGCACGGATTCGCGAGAGCGGTTGGGGCATCCTGCTCTACCTTCGCCAGGAAGGCCGGGGCATCGGCCTGATCAACAAGCTGCGCGCTTATGCGCTCCAGGATCAGGGGTTCGACACGGTCGACGCCAATCTGCGGCTCGGCTTCGGCATCGACGAGCGGGACTTCGGGCTCGCCGCGCGGATGCTGGCGCTGCTGGGGCAGGATCGCGTTCGGCTGCTGTCGAACAATCCGGCCAAGGCCGACGCGCTGGAGCGGAGCGGCGTGCAGGTGATCGAGCGGGTGCCGCACCGGATGGCGGCCAATCCGCATAATGAGGGCTATCTCGCCACCAAGCGCGACCGCACGGGCCACCTGTTGTGACCGTGCTGACGGTCGACGGCGCGGCGGCCACGCTGGCCGCGTTCGGGACGGAATATCGATGCCGGATCGGCCGCACCGGCACGATCCCGGCGGCGGACAAGCGCGAGGGCGACGGGCGCACCCCGATCGGGCGCTGGCCGATCCGCGCCATACTGATTCGCGCCGACCGAGTCGCCGCCCCGGCGCTGCGCGTGCCGTGGCGGCGGATTCGGCCGGACGATGGCTGGTCGGACGAGCCGATGGACCCAGCCTACAACCGTCCAATTCGCCATCCCCACCCCTATTCGGCGGAAAGACTGTGGCGGGAGGATGCGCTCTACGACGTCATCGTCATCCTCGGGCACAATGATTCGCTTCCTGTCGCGGGCCTCGGCAGCGCGATTTTCCTGCATTGCAGCAACGCCGAGCAGCCGACCGAGGGCTGCATCGCCCTGCCCCGCGCCAGCCTGTTGGCGCTGCTCCCGCGGCTCGCCCCCGGCGACGTGGTGGAGATCGGCTGACCAGGGTTGCGGGGGCATGCCGACGGTGTAGGATGTACCGTCTTTGTTCTTGGGCAGCGATGATGACCGACGATCCGGACCCGGCGCCCTCGCCCACCCTGCGCAAGATCATCCATGTCGATATGGACGCCTTCTACGCGTCGGTGGAGCAGCGCGACGATCCGTCGCTGCGCGGCAGGCCGGTGGCGGTTGGCGGATCACGCGAACGCGGCGTGGTCGCGGCCGCAAGCTATGAAGCGCGCACGTTCGGGGTGCGATCGGCGATGGCCTCGGCCACCGCGCGGCGGCGCTGCCCCGATCTCGTCTTCGTGCGTCCGCGGTTCGACGTCTACAAGGCGGTGTCGCAGCAGATCCGCGCGATCTTCGCCGACTATACCGACGCGGTCGAGCCCTTGTCGCTCGACGAAGCCTATCTCGACGTCACCGGCCGCGCCGCCGGCCGCACCGCCACCGACATTGGCGAGGCGATACGCCGCCGCATCCGCGAGGAGACCGGGCTGACCGCCTCGGCCGGCGTTTCGTACAACAAGTTCCTCGCCAAGATCGCATCGAACCAGAACAAGCCCGACGGGCTGTGCGTGGTGACGCCGCGCCACGGCCCCGGCTTTGTCGCGCGCCTGCCGGTCGGCCGGTTCCACGGCATCGGCCCGGTCACCGCCGTCCGCATGGAGCGGCTGGGCATCCACACCGGGGCGGACCTGCGCGGCTGCGCCCGCGAGTTCCTGCGCGAACATTTCGGGCGATCGGCCGATTATTATTATCTCGCCGCGCGGGGGATCGATCATCGGCCGGTGCGCGCGGATCGGGAGCGCAAGTCGATCGGTTCCGAGACGACCTTCGAACGCGATCGGGCGGCGCATGACGATCTGGTGGCCGGGCTGATCCCCGCGATCGAGCGCATCGCCGCCCATATCGACCGCACCCAGACCTCCGGCCGGACGGTCACGCTCAAGGTCAAGTTCGCCGATTTCCGGCAGATCACGCGGTCCAGAACATTGGCCGAGCCGGTAGCGGACCGCGCCGCGATCGAGCGGGTCGCCCTCGATCTGCTCGCATCGGTCGAGCCGGTCGACCGCGGCGTACGGCTGCTCGGGCTGACGCTGTCCAGCCTTGGCGCGGTGGCCGCACCGATGGCGCCGGGACAACTCGGGCTCGCGCTTTTCCGCTAACGGCCGGGCCGGGATCCCCGCGCGTGAAAAAAAAGGCCAGCCCTTTC
Organism: Sphingomonas bacterium; assembly: GCA_028289965.1. Taxonomy (GTDB): domain Bacteria; phylum Pseudomonadota; class Alphaproteobacteria; order Sphingomonadales; family Sphingomonadaceae; genus JAQGLK01. The sequence continues at coordinate 9,318 of JAQGKS010000225.1, read as the reverse complement.
GAGCCGGCCTGAAGTTTAGGAGAGGATGCCTGAAAGGCCCGATCCTTGTGCAGTGCAGCACATTAACCTGCAATTGCTGGAATCGGCCGTGCGGTTGCGCCGGGCGCATCCGGATCGTCCATTGCGCCAGGATGGTGGAATTGTGCGCCGCTGAGGGCGTGCGGCAAGACATGGTCGCCTAATTGCGCTATTATCGCTGGACCGGAACACGCCGCCAGAGCAGCTTCGGAGGAGACAGAGGATGCGCAATCAGCATTCGGCACCCCCCCGGGCCGGACTATGGACCTGCCTGTGCGAGGGCCGTCCACCCGGGGAACGGGAAGTCGATACCATCGCCGCCAAGGTATGGCGGGATCTTTATAGTCGAGACAGTCCGCTTGCCTGGGAACAGGTCGAGGTCGGCTCGCCCCCGCATCGCAAATCGATGGCGGTCGCGATGGTCGCGCTCGGCGCGCCGGCCACGGCAGGGTAAGTCGCGCTACCCTGCCCCTCGCTCACGTCACCATTCCCGTGGATCCCACGGCGATCCATCAGTTCAGGATCACCGCCATCACGCGCCGGTTCTCCGGCGACTGCGCCGGGACGTTCGGCAGCGGCCGACTGGATCCAAGCCCCACCACCTCGAGCCGCGCCGGAGGCGTTCCGGCCTGCCGCAGATAGGCCGCGACCGATTCGGCGCGCCGGCGGGAAAGATCCTGGTTCGCCCGCACCGAGCCGACGGCATCGGTATGGCCCTCGATCCGGACCCGCCTGCTCGACAGCTGCGGGCTATCGAGCACCTGGGCGAGCTTGGCCAGCCGCGCCTTGTCGGTGTCCGTCAGCCGCGCCGAACCGCTGGCAAAGCTCAGCCGCAGGTTCGATGCTCCGGGCGCTGCCGGCCGCACGACGCGGGCCGCATTGGACGCCACGGCAGGCGCCGCATCGGCCGGCGGCGGCGCGGTGGCGGTGGGGGCCTGACGCTTGAAAGTGAAACCGCGGGTCGCCCCGCTTCGTGGCGCGCCGCGGGCCGGCGGCACGTCCGCCGACTCGGTCGCCGCTTCGGGACCGGACCCGCACTGGCCGGCGAGATCGCACAGCATCTGTTCGCTCTCCGGATCCGGACCGGCAAAAGCGGGGGCCCCGAGCGCCAGCAAGAGCGCACAGGCACTGAACCGGGCAAAAGGCTTCATGGCAGTCTCCAGCGGATCGGCGGATGACCGGGTCGGAAGTTTATCCCTTTCGGCGCACCGGGTCAAAAGTCTCTCTCTTGATGCATCGGGTGCCGCAGCCGGGCAGTGACCGCGATCACCGGTCGTGGCGATGGCGCCTCAGCGCGGTTCGATCTTGTACCAGACCATCTCGGACGACCATTTGCTGGCCGCCGTGCCCTGTTCCAGCAACTGCGCAAACTGGGTCGCGGTGCGGACCTCGCCCTGCGTCAGCGTGCCGGCGAAATCGCCCTCGCCGGCGATCAGGATCAGCCCCGTCCAGCCGGTATGATCGGATCGCAGCGAGAATTCATGCTGGCCCTTCTGCGGCTGGACATAGCCGACATCCTCGTCCTTGAGCGTGGCGAGGCTGTTCATGTCGGGCAGCACGGTGGTCACCGCGCCCGACGGCTCGATCCCGAACAGCGCCATGTTCATGTCGCCCGGGCGGAAAGTCAGCAGCACGCGCGCCTCGGCCAGCCCCATGCCGGGATTGACCTGCACGCCGTCGCTCATGATCCGCATCCGGCCGCCATCGTCGCGGCGCAGGCGGCGGGTGACGTCGATCGCCGGACAACCGTCCGATCCGATCCGGGCGACCCGATCGATCGTGACCTCGGCCGGAGTCCCGTCACGCCGCAACAGGCCGCGGATCGTTTCACCGGCGCGCTCCGGCTGGTCGGCCACGCCGGTCAGCACCAGCTTGCCATTGGTGCCATTGTCCACCGGATCGACCTGGAGCCAGGCGCACGGGACGGCGGCAAGTTCCGCGTCGATCCGTGCCGCGCGTTCCGCGTCGGGATTGGCGAACATGCCCGAGAAATAGGCCGCCGCGGCCAGCACGATCAGGATCGCCGCCGCCGCCGCGGCAATCAGCGGCGCGCGCCGCGCTCGTTCTTTGCGGGCGGCGCCCTCGCCCGGCATCGGCCCGGTCGGCAGCCGCTCCATCCGCTTGCGCACATCCTCGACCAGCCCGGCGAGGCGCGAGTCGCGGCCACCGCCCCAGCGCGACAGATCGACGACCTGGAATCCGGTGAAGCCGAAGGGGGGCGAAATCTTGTCGATCGTCGCGCCGAGATAGGCGCCGCGCTCGGCCGCGGCGCGGGCGACGTCGGCCACCTGGCGGGCGCCGGTGCGACCGATCGATGCTTCGGACCACAGCACCAAGACCACCCAGGCGCGCGCCGCGGCCGCCGCCGCCGCTTCACGCCCCGCCTCGGTGTCCGGCTCGTCGCCGTCCACGGCATAGCCGGCGGCGCGCAGCGCGTTGATGATCGTCATGGCACGGCCGGCGTCCGCCCGCTCATGGGATACGAAGATGCTGTCGCTCATCGTCCCGCTTCCATTCCGGCCATCCCTTCGTCCTACGCACCATCCCGGCGGCCAGCGGCGCGATCAGCGCGGCGAGCACCAGCGTCACCGTCAGGCTGGCGTTCAATCCTTCGACCGAGCCGCCTAGCGTCGCCGCCCCCGCCAGATCGACATCGATCCAGGAACCATAAGCGCCAATGCCGGGGTTAGGCGAGGCGCCGAACAGCAACGCCTCCACCCCGTTCCATCCGATATGGGCGAGCCACGGCGCGAGCACGCCGCCGGTGCGCAGCGCCAGCAGGCCGAACCACACGGCCGCGCCGAAGATGTTGAGCAGGCTGAGCGGATCGCGCCACCCGCCGAGATAATGGGCGACGGTGAAGGCAGCGGCCGACAGGGCCACCGCCGGCGCCCCGCCCCAGGCGCGCTGCAACAGCGGCTGCACCACGCCGCGGAACATCAATTCCTCCGCCAGCGCGGACCAGCCGACGAGCAGCGCGCCGAGCAGCAGGACAGCACCCCCGCCGCCGGCGGCGCGGTCGGACACGAGCGTCGCCGCCCCGGCGGCCCAGCTCAGCGCGAGCGCGGTGGCGATGCCGAGCGCGCCGGCGGGGAAGGCGGCGACGATCAGGCCGGGGCGCTTCATGCCCAAGGCGATGCGCTGGCGCATCAGCCAGGTGATCAGCAGCGCGCCGGCGACGACTCCGGCCGAGGCGAGGAGGACGGCGCGGGTTTCCACCGCGCGCGCGAGTGGCAAGGGCGCATCGGGAAGCGACCCGACCCGCGAGGCGAGCCCCGGCAGAAACAGCATCGCCGCCCAGACGATCAGGATCGACAGCAGCAAAGCGACGGCCGCCCCGCCCCCGCCCCGCGCCCAGCGCGGCGGATCGGCGCGCGTCGCGCCGGCATTGCCGATCGCGCCGTCCGGCAGCGCATCTGCCGTCTCGCGGCCATGCGGTTCAGTCTGGATTTCCGCCGCCACCCGTCACCCCCAGGCCGCTTTCCCCACCGCATTGATGTAGCATGCCGGCCAAACCCGGAACAGCGATGCTACCGCCTCGCCAGTCCCGCTTCGACCACGCGCCACAGGTTGAGAAAGGCGCGGGTCGCCGGCGCGCGCGGCGCATAGTCGCCCACAGGCGCGTGATGGTCCGCCATCATCTCGACCGCGCTGGCCATCGGGATCACCGGGCAGCCGGGATTTGCGTCGAGCGCGGCGCGATGTGCCGAACGGCGCTGATCGACCATCGTGAACACCGGAAAGATCGGCGGACTCGGCTCCTGATCCGCCGCGAGATAGTCGCGCACTTCCTCATAGGCGCGGCGCGACAAGGTGGAGGGGATCATCGGCATCAGGATCATCGATGCGGCCCCCATCACCTGACGGCTCGTCACGCTCAGCCCCGGCGGGCAATCGAGGATGATGCACCCATAATGCCGGTCCAAATCCTCCAGCAGGCGCGCGAGGTGCCGCTTGCGATCGATCTCGACGAAGATCTGGTCGAGCGTGCGGAGCGACCCATCGGCGGGGAGCAGGTCGAGCCCCGGCACGCGGGTCGGCGCGATGATGTCCTGCGGCGGGATGTCGCACTCGAGCACGGCGCGCGCCTCTTCGCCCCGCTTGCGCCCGTCGGACAGGATGAAGGTCGATGCCGCCTGGCCGTCGAGATCCCACAGCAAGGTGCGCCGGCCCGACACCGTCGCCGCCGCCCAGGCGAGGTTGACGGCGAGCGTCGTCTTTCCGACCCCACCCTTCATGCTGTAGATCGCTATGGTCGCCATATGCTCTCCCCCAGCGGCAGGAGCTACCTGTAGCCCAGTTCCGTTCCGCTTGGCACCGAACAAACCTTGTGGGCGCTCGTGCGTTGGGGGTTCGCGCGCGCATCGAACCGCATCGGCAATCGGTGCGGTTGCCGACGGCCGATGCGCCAACCGAAAGTGCCGCGTGACCCACCGGATCGCCTGTCTGAATGCGGTGGCCACCGCGGTTCCCGACCATGATATCCACCGCGCCTTCATCGCATGGGCCGAGCCGCGGATCGCCGACGCGCGCGAACGCGCCCTGTTCCGCCGGATGACCGAGCGATCGGGGATCGCGCAGCGCTGGTCGGTGCTGCCGCCCGGCCCGGACGGCGGATCGCCCGTGTCCGCCGGCGGCTTCTACGCGACCGATCCGCTGCCGCCGACCTCGGTGCGGATGGCGCTTTATGCGCGCGAGGCGCCGCGACTCGCGCTCGCCGCGATCGACGGGTTGGGCGAGATCGGCGCGATCAGCCACCTGGTCGTCGCCAGCTGCACCGGCTTCGTCGCGCCGGGGATCGATCAGATCATCGCTGCCGCGCTCGGCCTGGGCGGTGCGGTCGAGCGGACGTTGATCGGCTTCATGGGCTGCTACGCCGCGGTCGCCGCGCTGCGCACCGCCCGCCACATCGTTCGGTCAACCCCCGACGCGCGGGTGCTGGTGGTGACCGTCGAGCTGTCGACGCTCCACCTCCAGCCCGACAATGCGCTCGAACCGTTGCTGTCGATGCTCCAGTTCGGCGATGGCGCGGCGGCGGCGATCGTCAGTGCCGAGCCGGTCGGCTTCGCGCTCGATCGCTTCTTCTGCGCCACTTTGCCCGAATCGGACGCGCTGATCCGCTGGACCATCGGCGACCAGGGCTTTGCGATGCACCTGTCGGGGGAAGTCCCCGGCCGGATCGGGCAGGCGCTCGCCGATCCGGATTTCGCCGCCACGCTGCGCGGCGAACCGCCGGGCGATCCGATCGACGCATGGGCGGTGCACGCCGGCGGGCGATCGATTCTCGACGCGGTGGAGCATGGCCTTGGCCTCGCCCCCGATGCCCTCGCCGAGTCGCGCGAGGTGCTGGCGCGGCACGGCAACATGTCGTCGTCGACGCTGATGTTCGTGCTCGCCGCGTTGCTCGAGCGGCACGACGTGCGCAACGGCATCGCCATGGCGTTCGGCCCCGGGCTGGCGGCGGAAGGCTTCAACTTCCGGGCAGTCGGATGAGCGGGCTGGCGGTCCGCTCGCGCGAGCCGGAGCGGATGGACGCGGCCGATCTCGATCCGGCGACCTATGCGGCGGTGCTGCGCGATCTGGCGCAGGTCAATCGCGTCACCCTGTCCGGGCGTCCGACACTCAGTTTCCTGCGCCGTGCGGTGAAAGGGCGGCGGCTCAAGCTGCTCGATGTCGGCTTCGGCCATGGCGACATGCTGCGCCGGATCGCACGCTGGGCGGAATCGCGCCGGATCGCAGCGGAACTGGTCGGCGTCGATCTCAATCCGCACAGTGCCGAGGTCGCGCGCGCCGCGACCCCGTCCGCAATGCCGATCCGCTATGTGACCGGCGACTATGCCGAGCTGGCCGGCGAGGGGTTCGATATCGTCCTGTCGAGCTTCGTCGCCCACCACATGAGCGATACAGAGCTGATCGCCTTCCTGCGCTTCATGGAAGCTGAGGCCGCGGCCGGCTGGCTGGTCAACGATCTCCATCGCCACCGCTTCGCTTATCATGGCTATCCGGTGCTGGCGGCGGCGATGCGCTGGCACCCGATTGTCCGGCACGACGGCAAGCTGTCGATCGCGCGCGCCTTCCGTCCGGCCGACTGGCGCGCGCTGCTGGCCCGGGCGGAGGTGGCCGATGCGGCGCGGATCGTGCGCCGTTTCCCGTTTCGCCTGTGCGTCGAACGTCTCCGCTGATCGTCGGCGGCGGGCCGGCCGGTGCCGCCGCCGCGATCGCGCTTGCCCGTGCGGGCACGCCGCCGCTGCTGCTCGATCGCAACCGCGAGGCGCCGGATCATCTGTGCGGCGGTTTCCTCGGCTGGGATGCGCTGGCTGCGCTCGATGCGCTGGGAATCGATCCCGTTGGCCTTGGCGCCCGGCCGATCCACCGCGTGCGGCTGATCGCCGGCGATATCATCGTCGAGGCGGCGTTGCCGTACCGCGCCGCCGGCCTGTCCCGCCGCACGCTCGATGCCGCATTGCTCGCGCAGGCCATCCACATCGGCGCAGAGGTGGAGAAGGGGGTCATGGCGCGCGCGCTCGATCCGTCCTCGCGCACCCTGCGGCTAGGCGATGGCGGAGAGCTGCGCCCGGACGCGCTGTTCCTCGCGACGGGCAAGCAGGATCTGCGGGGCGCGGCGCGACCGCGCGAGGCGGGCGGGCCCGATCCGGCGGTCGGCCTGCGCACGCGACTCGCGCCCTCGCCCGCTCTGGCATCCGCGCTGGAGGGGGTGATCGAGCTGCATCTGTTCCGGTCGGGCTATGCCGGACTGCTCCTCCAGGAGGATGGCGCGGCCAATCTGTGCATGTCGGTCGCCCGGTCGCGCTTTGCCGCGGCGGGAGCGAGCGCCGACGATCTGCTCGCCGACCTCGCCGAGTCGCCGCGGTTGCTCGATCGAATCGGTCAGGCGGTCGCCTGCGATCCGTGGCAGGCTGTCGCCGCCATCCCATATGGCTGGCGCGCGCAAGAGACGGAGCCGGGCCTGTTCCGGCTCGGCGATCAGGCGGCGGTGATCGCCTCGCTGGCCGGCGATGGCGTGGCGATCGCGCTGGCCAGCGGGCGGCTCGCCGCGCGCTACCATGCCGCTGATGCCGCCAGTGCCGCGCCGGCATTCCAGCGCGCCTTTGCCGCGACGGCCCGGCGACCGCTGGCAGTCGCGGGCGGACTGCGCCGGCTGGCCGAATCGTCTGGCGCACCGCCCTTGCTCCGGTTGTTCGGGAACGTGCCCGGGCTGGCCGCCCTGCTCGCCCGCGCGACACGCATCAAGCAGCGCTGAATCCGGATCGCGGTCCATTGACCGGCGGCACCGGGCTGCCCATCTAGCCCATCATGGAACGCATCGATCTGCCCGAACAGGAATGGCGCGAGCGCCTGACCCCCGACCAATATCATGTGCTGCGCGAAGCCGGGACGGAGCGCGCCTTCACCGGCCGCTACTGGAACAACCATCAGGACGGCGTCTATCGCTGCGCCGGCTGTGGCGAGGCGCTGTTCGCCAGCGACACCAAATATGATTCCGGGTCAGGCTGGCCCAGCTTCACCGCGCCACTTGCCGACGAAGTGGTCAGCGAACATGCCGACACCGCCCACGGCATGCGCCGGGTGGAGGTGCGCTGCGCCACGTGCGACGGGCATCTCGGCCATGTCTTCCCGGATGGGCCGGGTCCGCAGGGGCTGCGCTACTGCATGAACTCCGCCTCGCTCGACTTCACACCCGACGAAGCCGGCGACTGATCGTTGCAGCGCTTGTGACGCGGCGGGATAAGGGCTAGTCGCTGGCGTTCCGATGGCATCGACGCGTCCCCGTTCCCCAAGAGGCCCCGTCCGGCGCGCGGCCGCCATCACCACGAAGATCCTGATCTTCGGCGGGCTTGCCGCCCTTGTCGCGCTCGTCATCGCCGTCCTCGTCGCGGTCGGCTCGCTGCCCGGCTATTCCGAGATGAAGTCATCCCAGAACGGCCAGATGATCCGCGTCCACGCCGCCGACGGCGCCGTGATCGTCTCGCTCGGGCCAAGCTACGGCCAGTGGCTGGGATCGGAGCGGATCCCGTCGGTGATGAAGGATGCGATGATCGCGGTCGAGGATCGGCGCTTCTATCGCCATCCGGGGATCGATCCGATCGGCATCGCCCGGTCGCTCAAGGTCCGGCTGGACAATGGCCGCTGGTCCCAGGGCGGATCGACCATCACCCAGCAGCTCGCCCGCAACATCTTCCTGACCAACACGCGCACCTTCGGCCGCAAGTTCCGCGAGATGATCCTCGCGCTCGCGCTGGAGCGGAAATTCTCCAAGGACGAGATCCTCGAGCTCTACCTCAACAAGGTCTATTTCGGCGGCGGCGCCTACGGCATCGACGCGGCGTCGCGGCGCTTTTTCGGCCATGGCGGCGATCGGCTGAGCCTAGCCGAGGCGGCGATCATCGCCGGGCTGGTCAAGGCCCCGTCCAATTATTCGCCCACCGCCGATGCCCAGGCCGCGATCGGCCGCGCCGGCGTGGTCATCGAGACAATGCGCGAGACCGGCAAGATCACCGCGGCGCAAGCCGAGGCGGCCGATCCCGAGGCGGTCAAGCTCGCCCCCGAGCCGCGCCAGAACAGCGTACGCTACTTCACCGATTGGGCGCTGGCGCAGCTCGACACGCTGATCGACGAGACGTCCGAGCCGATCGACGTGTGGACCACGCTCGACCTGACGATGCAGCGCGCCGCCGACGCCTCGGTCCGCGCCAACACGCCGGCCGGGCTACAGGGTGCGCTGGTCGCGCTGGACCGCGACGGCGCGGTGCGGGCGATGGTCGGCGGGCGGGACTATGTCTCGTCGATCTACAATCGCGCGACCCAGGCGGTCCGCCAGCCCGGATCGGCGTTCAAGCTGTTCGTCTACCTCGCCGCGCTCGAAGCCGGGCATCGGCCGACCGACACGGTGGTCGACCAGCCGATCGACATCGACGGTTGGCGCCCGCGCAACAGCTCGCGTCGCTTTTCCGGCACGATCGACCTGCGCACCGCCTTCGCCTTCTCGATCAACACCGTCGCCGCCCGCCTCGGCGCCGAAGTCGGCTTTTCGACGGTGGCGGACATGGCGCGGCGCTTCGGCATCACCACGCCGATCAATACCCACCCCTCGATGGTGCTGGGCACGTCCGACGTGCGGCTGCTCGACATGACCCGCGCCTTCGCCGCGGTGGCGCGCAACGGCGTCGCGGTGGTGCCCTACGGCATCGTCCGGGTGACCACCGGCAACAACGAACTCCTCTACGAACATAAGCCCGACGATCTGCGCGTGCTCGTCGCGCCCGACGTCGCCGCGCAGAT
>JAQGKS010000220.1 GCA_028289965.1 Sphingomonas bacterium | reverse complement strand
CCGACAGATCCATGAACTGCGCCCCCGGAATATGCCCGGCGAGATATTCCGCGCGCGCATCCCGCGCCGGATCGAGCGCGAAGGCGGTCGCGTCGAGCAGTTTGAGCCCCGGCTCGCCAAGCCGTGCCGCCAGCCACTCCGTCGAAACGAGCGAGTCCATCCGCATCTCCCTGGGTGCGCCAGCCTGATTAGCGGCGAGGAGGCGAAGCGTCGAGGCGCGCACGGCCAAGCTTCTCTTGGGGCCGATCAACCCCTAGATGGGGCGGATGAGCCTTACCCATCTCGGACAGTCCAGCACCCTTCCCGCCTCGCCCGAAGAGGCGGTGCTCGATTATGTGCCTAATCCGCGGCCCGGCCGCCCCTATCTGGTGCGCTTCACCGCGCCGGAGTTCACCTCGCTCTGCCCGGTCACCGGCCAGCCTGATTTCGCGCATATCGTGATCGATTATGCACCCGCCGAACGGATCGTCGAATCCAAGTCGCTCAAGCTGTTCCTCGGGGCGTTCCGCAACCATGCCGGCTTCCACGAGGACGTGACCGTCGGCATCGGCGAGCGGCTGTGGAGCGAGATGGCGCCGGTGTGGCTGCGCGTCGGCGGATATTGGTATCCGCGCGGCGGCATCCCGATCGACGTGTTCTGGCAATCGGCGGCGGCGCCCGAGGGGCTGTGGCTGCCCGATCAGGGCGTCCCCTCCTATCGCGGCCGCGGCTGACCGCCCGCTTCAGAGCAGCCGTATCTCGCGCAGCCGCTGGAGCAGATAGTCGTTGGCGGTGATCGGCTGCGGATAGAGATCGGGCCGGTCCGCGCCGACGCATTGCGGCAGCGTCTCGATGCGCAAGTCCGGGCGGAAGTGGAGGAAGAAGGGCATCGAATAACGCGAGCGGCCGCGCCGCTCGGGCGCCGGGTTGCGCACGCGGTGGGTGGTCGATTTCAGCACATTGTTGGTCAGCCGCTGGAGCATGTCGCCGACATTGACGACCAGTTCGCCCTGCTTAGGGGAGACCGGCAACCAGCGGCCATCCGCCAGCCTGATCTCCAACCCTGCTTCCTCCGCGCCCAGCAGCAACGTGATCGTGTTGATATCCTCGTGCGCGCCGGCACGGATGCCGGGGGCATCGGGCGAGACGGGTGGATAATGCAGCAGGCGGAGCACCGAATTACCATCCGCGATCTTGCCTGCTAAATAATCGTCCGGCAGATCGAGGTAGCGGGCGATAGCGGCGAGCAGCCGCGCACCCGTCGCCTCGAAGGCGGCGAACAGCGCCAGCGATGCCTCCTGGAAGTCGGCGATCTCGGCCGGCCACAGGTTGGGCGCCATGAAGGCGGCGTAGCGATGCCCCGCCGGCAAATCCCGCCCGACATGCCAGAATTCCTTGAGATCGACCTCGCTCGCATCCTTGGCGGTCTCGACCCCGAACGGCGTGTAGCCGCGCGCGCCGCCGGTGCCGGGCCGATGGTAAAGCCGCTTGGTTTCATCCGGCAGCGCGAAGAAGGCACGCGCGGCCGCATCGGCGCGGGCGATCAGGGCGGCATCGATGCCATGATCCGCAACCACGGCAAAGCCGAAGCGCGCGAACGTCTCGCCCAGCGGGCGCGAGAAGCTGTCCGGATCGAGGGACGCAGCACCAAGCGAGAGGGTGGCGACGCTTTCGCGCGACGCGGTATCGATGCTGGTCATGGCGTCGTCACCCGGCTGATGAATTCCTCGAACTTGCCGGACGACCCGGGTTCGATCCTGTCGGCCAGATAGGTGAAGTCGATCGTGAAGGGAAAGGCCAGCGCCGCCTGGATATGCGCGCGAAACGCGGCCTCCTCCGATGCGCTCAACGCGCGTTCGACCCGCATCCGCAGCTCGATCCGGTCGGGCGCGTGCTGGACGAACTGATATTGGATCACGCCCGCCATCTCGCGAAAGCGGATCATCCCGAACGGCGGCCAGTTGCGCGTTCCATCCGGCCGGACGATCAGATTGCGTCTGCGGCCGACGATGCGCGCCAGCGTCGGCAGCCCCCGGCCGCACGGGCACGGTTCCGCCACCTCGGCATAGTCGCCAATGTCGTAGCGGATCAGCGGCGTCGCGAAGTTGCGCAGGTCGGTCGCGACGATCCGGCCGATCGTGCCCGGCACGCACGGTTGCCCCTGCGCGTCGACTATCTCGACGATCATCGTTTCCGCCATCACATGGTAGAGGCCGCTGTCCGGGCACTGGAGCGCAACATAGCCCAGTTCCTGCGACGAATAGGTGTCCGCGATCGCGACGCCCAGGATTGCGGCGGTCCGCGCGCGCAGATCAGGCGAGACGACCTCGCCCACGGTGCGCACGTCGACCAGCCCGTCGAGCCCGCCGCCCGCCGCCTGGAGGTGATCGAGGATGCCGGCAAGGTTGGTGGGATAGAGCAGCAGGCTGGTCGGCCGGAATTGGCGCAGCAGCCGCACCTGCTCGGCGATCGGCAGCGTCATCGGGATGCCGAGCGATGGCCCGGTGCGGTGGAGCAGGCTGGCCGGCGGTCCCCAGTCCGGCACGATCGCCGGTTCCGGCAGATAGGCGCGGATCGCGCAGAAGCGGCCCGAAAGGTCGCGCCGGTTCCAATCATGGTCGCGCATCGTCATCGCCAACCAGTCGAGCTGATTGAGCGCGGTGCGGCGGATATGCACCGGTTCGCCGGTCGAACCCGAGGTGTGGAGCGGATCGGCCGGCCCGTGGAGCGGCGGCAATTGCTCCGCATAGAGGTCGTCCGCGGTCTGCAAACCGCGCCGGGTGAGCGGTGGCAGCAACGCCAGCCCGGTCGGCGTCGCAATCTGCTCAGGCGTCAGCCCGGCCGCGTCCAGCCGGCGGCGAAAATGGCCGCTGTGCCGGGCATGATGCGCGGCGACGAGACCGAGTTGGCCGAACTGGCGCGCCGCCAGCGCCTGCGCTGAAAGCCACTGACTCGCCTCGATCTGCTGGAAGAGCGCGGCGAGCGTGGCCGCGTCGCCGGTCAGCACCGGGGGCCACGCCGCCCCGTCGACACCGCTCAGCGTGGGGATCGTCATGCGAATGCCCCGTCCACTGGAGGAGCGGGCACCGGCTCAGCGGGCCTTGAACAGGCCGCCCAGGATCCCGCGGACGAGCTGGCCGGCGACCCCGCCGGCGGAGGATGCCCGCTTCCTGCTGGTGCTACCGAATATCTGCCGGCCGATCTCGTTCGCCACCTGCCGCCCGATCGAGGAGGAGGCGGAGCGCGTGGCGGACTGGACGGCCTTGCCGAGGATCGTCGGCCGCGCCGCCTCGCGCGCCGCGGCAATGCGCGCCCGCTCCTCGGCCTTGGCCTGCGCCGCGGCGGCGCGTTGCGCCTCCCGCTCGGCAACCGCGCGGCTGCGCTCATCGAGTTTTGCCTGCGCCGCGGCGGCACGTGCCGCGTCCGCCTGGGATTTGGCCGTCTCGGCTTCCGCCTGGGTCCGCGCCACCGCGTCCGCCGCGCTGCCGGCCCTGGCGGCGAGCATCTCCTCGGCCGACACCCGGTTCAACGGCGTGTCGTACCTCCCGGCAAAAAGCGAGGTGGCGATCATCACCGCGCGTTCCTTGTCGGTCAGCGGCCCGACGCGCGACGTCGGCGGCTTGATCAAAGTGCGCTCCACCGGCGACGGTGCGCCGTCCGGCAGCAGCAGCGAGACCAGGGCCTCGCCAACCTTGAGCTCGATGATCGCGGTTTCGACGTCGACGCCGGGATTGGCGCGAAACGTCTGCGCGGCCGCCCGGATCGCGCTGCGATCGCGCGGGGTGAAGGCGCGCAGCCCGTGCTGGACCCGGTTGCCGAGCTGCCCGGCGATATCCTCGGGCACGTCGATCGGGTTCTGGGTGATGAAATAGACCCCCACGCCCTTCGATCGGATCAGGCGGACAACCTGCTCGATCTTGTCGATCAGCGCCTTGGGCGCCTCGTCGAACAGCAGGTGCGCCTCATCGAAGAAGAAAACGAGCTTGGGCTTGTCGGCATCCCCGACCTCGGGAAGCGTCTCGAACAATTCCGAGAGCAGCCACAGCAGGAAGGTCGCGTAGAGCTTGGGCGAGGCCATCAACTTGTCGGCGGCGAGGATGTTGATCCGGCCGCGGCCGGTCTCGTCGAGCCCGATCAGATCGGTCACATCGAGCGCCGGTTCCCCAAAAAAGGCATCGCCGCCCTGCGCTTCGAGCTGGAGCAGCTGGCGCTGGATCGCCCCCACGCTCGCCCGCGTGACATTGCCGTAGCGCGCGCTGAGATCCGCGGCATTCTCCGCGCAATAAGCCAGCATCGCCTGGAGATCGGCGAGGTCGAGCAGCAACAGCCCGTCTTCGTCGGCGACGCGGAAGGCGATCGCGAGCACGCCTTCCTGCACCTCGTTCAGCCCCATCAGCCGGGCGAGCAGGAGCGGGCCCATCTCCGATATGGTGGTGCGGACCGGGTGCCCCTGGGTGCCGAACAGATCCCAGAACACCACGGGATTGTCGGCATACGCCCAGTCGGAATAGCCGATCTCCTGCGCCCGCGCGGCCCACATCGCATGCTGCGGCGACAGCGGCGATCCGGCCATCGCCATCCCCGCAAGGTCGCCCTTCACGTCCGCCATGAAGACCGGCACGCCGGCACGCGAAAAGCCCTCGGCAATGCCCTGCAACGTCACGGTCTTGCCGGTGCCGGTGGCGCCGGCGATCAGGCCGTGGCGATTGGCGCGGCGCAGTTCGAGGCATTGCGGCCCATCGCCGCCCCGGCCGATGAAGATCGACGTCGCCTTGTCCAAGCCCCGCGCCTTTTCGCTGCCGGAAACCGTTACTTGGTCCGCAGCTTGACCCCGATGTAGCGCGGCGTTCCGGCGCCCCGCTGGATCAGCATCAGCACCGTATCGCGCGCTGCGCCGCGCGCCGCATTGACCGCGGCCGTCGCGTCGGCGGTGGTCACCGTCGGCCGCTGGTTGATCGACAGCACCACGTCGCCGCGCTGGATGCCCTCGGCACCCGCATCGCTCGACGGGTCGACCGCGGTGACGACCAGGCCGCGCACCGTTGACGGCAAACCGAGCTGGCTGGCGATCGGCGCGGTGATCGGCTGGAGCGTCAGCCCGAGCGAATCGCGCAGCGCCGCCGGCGCCTGGACGCCGCCACCGGGCGCCGGCACGCCGCCATCATCCTCACCGATGCTCGCGGCCAGCTGGTCTTCCGGCGGACGCTCGCCGACGATGGCGGTGACGGTCTGGCGCCTGCCGTCGCGGATCAGGTCGATCGGCACGCGCGAGCCGAGCGGGAGGTTGGCGACGATGTAGCTCAGCGTCGTGTCGGGGGTCACCTCGACATTGTTGACGCGCACGATCACGTCGCCCTGGCGGATGCCGGCGCGAGCCGCGGCATAGCCGGGCTCGACCCGCGCGACGATCTCGCCGCGATCCTTGGGTAGGCCGAGGCCGGCGGCGATGTCCTGCGACAGCGGCTGGATGCCGACGCCGAGATAGCCGCGCTTGACCCGGCCGCCATTGCGCAGCGCCTCGATCACCGGCCGTGCTTCCTCGGCTGGAATGGCGAAGCCGATGCCGACATTGCCGCCGGTCGGCGAGAAGATCGCGGTGTTGATGCCGATCACGTTGCCCGACAGGTCGAACATCGGGCCGCCCGAATTGCCCTGGTTGATCGACGCATCGGTCTGGATGTAGCGATCATAGGCGCCGCCCATGCCGATGTTGCGGTGGAGCGCCGAGACGATGCCCGCGGTGACGGTGCCGCCGAGGCCGAACGGGTTGCCGATCGCGACGACCCAGTCGCCGACGCGCGCGCGGGTCGAATCGCCGAACTGGACGAACGGCAGGTTGGTCGCGTCGATCTTCAGCAAGGCGAGGTCGGACGCGGGATCGCGGCCGATCACGCGCGCTTTATATTCCTTGCGGTCGGGCAGTGTGACCGTGATCGAATCGACCGAGGGCGCCGCGCCACGGGCCGCGCCCTGCGGGCCGCCCGAAATCACATGGTTGTTGGTGACGACATAGCCGTCGGCGGAGATGATGAACCCCGAACCGAGCGAGGTCGCCTCGCGCGTGATCGGCCGGCCATCCTCGCCGGTGCCGCCGCCGCCGCCGCCAAAGCGCCGGAACAGATCGTCGAGCGGGGTGCCGGCGAAGGGATTGCTGCCGCCCTGATTGACCTGGATGCGCTGCGTCGTCGAGATGTTGACCACCGCGGGGGCGAGCTTGGCGGCGAGATCGGCGAAGCTGAGCGGAGCGCCGGGACGCGGCGCGGCGCTCGAAATCGTGCCGGGAGCATTCTGGGCGACTTGCGCTCCAAGCGGTTGCTGCATCGTCAGTGTCGCAGTCGCGCCACCGGCGAGCAGAGCTGCGGTAATGGCAT
>JAQGKS010000262.1 GCA_028289965.1 Sphingomonas bacterium | reverse complement strand
GGCGACCACCGCGAGGACAACCCAGAACAAGGTCCGCAGGAACTGCATTGGCGATCTCCCCTGGGGATGGTTCTAGGGCGATGATGCCCGTTTGGCCAGTGCGCGGGGCGCCGCACTGCCGGGAGGGCATTCGGGCCTTCGCGGGCAGGGCGGGCCGGGCTACGGACGCAGAGACGCAGGAGGATGTATGAACGCGGGCGCACAATCGATCGAACCCTGGCAACCGGTGGAGACCGAAGCGCGGCGCATCCCCCCGCCCGAGACGATCAGCCTTGCCGCCCGCGCCTTCCTTGCCGCCGGTGCCGCCAACCCGCCGGCGGTGCGCCCGGGCGTCGACGATCTGGACGGATGGCACCGCGCCGCCGCGGCGAGCGAGGCGATGTGGGAACCCGTTGCGCGCGCGATGCTGGCGGGGACATCGGCGCAGGTCGAGGATGCGCGGATCGCCGGCGTGCCGGTCTATATCGCGACCCCGGCTGCGGGCGACACGCGGTCGGCCGGGCCGATCTACCTCTATATGCATGGCGGCGCGTTCGTGTTCGGCGGCGGGTTGTTCGCCCGGGCGCATGGTGCGGTGAACGCCGATCGGATCGGCTGTACCGTGGTCTCGGTCGATTACCGGATGCCGCCGGCCCATCCCTTTCCCGCCGCGCCCGACGATTGCCTGGCTGTCTACGAGGCGTTGTGCGCGCAATATGGCGCGGGGCGGATCGTGATCGGCGGATCGTCGGCGGGCGGCAACCTTGCCGCGGTCACGGCGCTGATGATCCGCGATCGCGGGCTGCCGCCGCCCGCGGCCGTGGTGCTGCTCACCCCCGAAGTCGACCTGACCGAGGCGGGGGATAGTTTCCGCACCAACGAAATGCTCGACGTCGTGCTGAAACGCGGCCTCCCCGAGTGCAACGCGCTCTACGCCGGCGGAGCGGACTTGACCGATCCCTATCTGTCGCCGCTGTTCGCCGACTTCACCGCCGGTTACCCGCCGACCTTGATCCAGACAGGCACGCGCGATCTGTTCCTGTCCAACTCGGCGATGCTCCACCGCAAGCTGCGCGCGGCGGGAATCGAGGCGGAGCTGCACGTGTGGGAAGCGATGCCCCATGGCGGCTTCGGCGGCGCGACCCCGGAGGATGAGGAGATCCATGCGGAGGTGCGCCGCTTCATCCATCGCCGCTGCGGCACGGTCCATACTGCCGCTGCTTGATAAATCCGCCCGCGCCCCGCATCGCCCGGCGATGGCACCAATCCGCATACTCCACGTCCATTCCACCTTCAGCCTCGGCGGCAAGGAGGCGCGCGCCGTCCGCCTGATGAATGCGTGGGGCGACGCCGCGGCGCACGTCGTGCTGAGCGCGGTGCCCGGGGCGATGAGTGCGCGCGACGCCATCGCCCCCGGCATCGCGGCCGAGTTTCCGCGGAATCATCCGCCGCTCACCGGCCAGCCGTCGCCGCTGCGTTACCGCGCGCTGGCGGCCTATATGCGCGGCTTCGATCTGGTGCTGACCTATAATTGGGGGGCGATGGACGCGGTGATGGCGCGGCGCCTGTTCGGCGGCGCGCCGCTGATCCACCATGAGGACGGCTTCAACCAGGACGAAGCGGTCCGCCAGAAGCAGGCGCGGATCCTGTTCCGTCGCGCCGCACTGCCCGCCGCCCGTGCCCTGGTCGTCCCGTCCGAACGATTGGAGGCGATCGCTCGCGAGATTTGGCGCCAGCCGGCGCGCCGGGTTCACCGCATCGCCAACGGGATACCGGTCGATCGGTTTGCGCAGACGCAGGATCCCTACGCGATACCCGGCTTTACCGCGCGGGCGGAGCGGATCGTGATCGGCACGGCGGCGGGGTTGCGGCCGGTCAAGAACCTGCCCCGCCTGGTGCGCGCCTTCGCCGCGTGCGGCCCCGACACCGATCTGGTGATCGTCGGGGACGGTCCCGAAAAGGTCGCGATCCAGCGCGAGGCGCTGGAGTTGCAGGTGCTGCGCCGGTTGACGCTTCCCGGTTTCCTCCCCGATCCCGCGCGCTGGATCGGGCTGTTCGACATCTTCGCTTTGTCGTCGGAGAGCGAGCAGTTCCCGATCTCGGTGATCGAGGCCATGGCGGCGGGGCTGCCGATCGTCTCGCCCAACGTCGGGGACGTGGCGACGATGGTGTCGGCCGACAACAAGCCGTTCATCACCGCGCCCGGCGACGAGCGCGCGCTGGGCGAGGCGTTGCGTCATCTCGCCGACAATCCCGCGCTACGCGGGGCGATCGGCGCCGCCAACCGCGCGCGGGCGCGTGCCACGTTCGACGAGGGCGGGATGATCGAAGCCTATCGCCGGCTCTATTGGAGCGCGGTCGATCGCGCTCCCGCGGCGGGGCGATAATCGACGATCCGCAACGCGCTGCCTCCGCAAGCGTTGGAGCGCGACCGACAGGACAGGAGACCATGTGGAGGCCGCATCGCGCCTACAGGGACAGCGTTCGCTGCCCCTGATCCTCTTAGCCGTGCTGCTGGCAGCCGCGGCGCTGCTCGCGATGCTGTTCCTGCGCCGCGATCCGCTCCCGCGCGTGCCGGGCAAGGCGGCGCGCCAGGCCGCGGCCGCGCGGCCGTCGGCGCCGCCGACGCCGCCCGAGCCGATCATCATCGCCGACCTGAGCGCCGACCAGGCGCGGGCGTCCAACGCCGCGGTGCCGTTCGTGCCGGGCAAGATCGTGGCCGCCAAGCCGTTCGTCTACAGCGGCAACGCGGCGGATCAGTCGGCCGCGCTCGCCTGTCTTGCCGCGGCGGTGCTGTACGAGGCCGGTGACGACAAGGTCGGGCAGGAGGCGGTGGCGCAGGTCGTGCTCAACCGGGTGCGCCATCCCGCCTTCCCCAAGAATGTCTGCGGGGTCGTGTTCCAGGGCTCGGAGCGCCGGACGGGATGCCAGTTCACCTTCACCTGCGACGGTGCATTGGCGCGGGTGCCGGGCGCGGCAGTGTGGGCGCGGGCGCGCGCGGTGGCCGAAAAGGCGCTGGCGGGATCGGTGGTCGCCACGGTCGGCACCGCGACCCATTATCATGCCGACTGGGTCGTGCCCTATTGGCGTGCCGGGCTCGCCAAGGTCGCCGAGGTCCACACCCATATCTTCTATCGCTGGCCAGGCTGGTGGGGCGAGCGCGCCGCTTTTTCCGGCGGGCTGCGCGGCCCCGAGCGGCTCGATCCGCGCTTATTGGCGATCGCCGGTCCGCAACCCGGCGCGCCAGCGCCAGACTGGCTTCCCAGCGAGGGCGCGGAGGGTGCGCAGCCGGCGCGGAAATCGATCTCGATCGAGGACGTTCCGACGCCGGCGCTCAAGGGCAGCATCGTCCGCCTCGCCGACACCGCGGCACATCAATATGTGCTGCAGCTCGATCCGTCGGCCTTCCCCGGCAATTGGGCGGTGGTCGGCTTCACCATCTGCGCCGCGAAGCCCGATTGCCTGGTGATGGGCTGGACCTCCGAACAGGAGACGCCGCACAGCCTGCCGGTGCTGCCCGGCGCCAACCGATCGATGGCATTCATGTACCGCAAGAGCAGCGTGCTCGATCTCGCCAAGCCCTATTGGGACTGCCGCCGCTTCCCCCGCGCCGACCGGACCCAGTGCATGCCTGGGACGTGACGCGGGGGAGACGGGCTAGCGTTGGCCGGGGGCCGCGTCAGCCGCCGAAGCGGACGCGGGCACCGAGGCGGAAGGCGCGGCCGACCGGATCGAACAGCACCTGGTTGGTGCCGAGATTGCCGCTGGGGATGGCCGGCGGATCGCGATCGAGCAGGTTGTTGATAGATCCGTACAGCTCGAACTCGCGATCGCTGGAGACCGCGACCTTCATCGTCGCGGCCAGATCGAGATAGAAGCGGCCGGGCACCCGGTTGTTGTTGACGCTGGTCGGCAGCGTCACGGCATAGCTGGGATCGTCCGGCCCGATGAAGCTGACATTGTACGAGCCGGCCGGGATGTAGCGGCCGTGGAGCGTCGCCGAACCCGGTCCCTTGGTGTAGGTGAGCAGGCCGTCCAGCGTATAGTCCGGCACGCCGAGGATGGTGCCGGCGCGCGACCCGGTCTGTCCGGCGCGGTCGAGCGATCCGGCGCTGTCGGTGGTGATCAGATCCTTGACGATCGTCGCCAGCATGCGGAGCGACAGGTCGCCCGCATTGCCGAGCGACTGGCGGTAATCGAACTCGACATCGAAACCGGTCGTCTTGAGCGCGTTGGCGTTGAGCAGCACGTCCTGCACCGACAGGATGTTGCCGGCGGGATCGCGGCTGACCAGCGGGCAGAACTCGGTCGCGCCCTGGGTGCAGCGCTGGACCAGCGTCTGCGCCCCGAGCAGGCCGATCGCGTCCTTGACCTTGAGGTTATAATAATCGACCGACAGCCGCATCCGCGAGAAGAAGCCGCCGGTCGGCGCGATCACCACGCCGGCGGTGAAGCTGTCCGCTTTCTCGACGCCCAGATTGGGGTTGGCGCCGCGGGTGACGACGGGGTTCGCCTGGAAGCCGGTCAGCGGATCGGTCAGCCCGACCGTCGTCTTGGTCTGCGGCCCGCGCAACTCGCTCAGGTTCGGCGCGCGGATATCGCGCGAACGGGTGACGCGGAAACGGACAGCACGGACCGGTTCGTAGACGCCGCCTGCCTTCCACGTCGTCACGCTGCCGCTGTCGCTATAGTCGGTATAGCGGACGGCCCCGTTGAGCTCGAGCGAGCGGGCGAAGCGCGTCTCGGTCAACAGCGGCACGACGGTTTCGGCATAGGCCTCCTTCACCGTCTGCTTGCCGTTCACCGCCTGGCCGTTGAGCACCCAGAAGCCGTTGATCGCGGAAATCGGATCGGTCGCGCCGTTGATCACGTTGCGGCGCCATTCCCCGCCGACCGAGAGCGAGACAGGGCGGGTGCCGATGTTGAACAGGTCGCCGCTGATATTGGCCGCCGCGACGTGCTGGGTGTTCCGGGTGGTCTGGAAACCGGTGCCGAGAACATAAGAGCGCGCGGCATCGCTGAACCGGTTCTCGCCGAACAGGTTGATCGGCACGCAGGCGGGATCGTCGTTCGCGGTGGAGGCATCGACGTTGACGCGGCAGGCGATCGCCCCGCTGGCGGTGCGCACGGCATCGGTCGCCTTGCGCAAATTGGGGTTGATCGGATCGTTGGAGATGTCCTGCCGGAAATCGGTCCGCCCATATTGATAATAGGCATCCCACCGCCAGCTGCTGCCGAGCGATCCTTCGAGGCCGGCGACGGCGCGGTAGGTCTTGGTCGTCGACACCGCCTTGGGGCTGCCAAGGTCGAAGCCGGCGCGCCCGAAGGTCAGCTGGCTGATGCCGTTGGCGGCCATCGTCGCCGCGATCGAGGCGGGCAGATAGGCGTTGTCGCGCTGAATGTTGCCGATCAGCGATCCGTTGAAGTCGCGGAAGGTGGAGGACAAAGTGGTGCCCTTGACCCGGCCGAAGGAGAGATCGACGAACCCCTTCAGATCGTCCGTCAGGTCGTAGCTCAGGCTGCCATAGGCGCTGTACCGCTCGACCGGCACCTTCAGCAGCACGCTGGACAAATACGGATTGCGATTATGGTTGTCGCCGCCGATCATGAACAGCGGCCCGGCAAGTTGGCCGTAGGCGAACGGGGCAGGGGTGCCGTCCGCGAGGAACTGGATCCCGCGCAGCGGATCGTTGGCGACGTTGGCGAATACCGGCCGGCCGGCGGCATCGAGCGACCGGTTGATCAGGCCGCCCGGCGCGAGGGTCGACGGGTGGACGTCCGAGGTGATGACGCTGGAGGGGAGGCCGAAGCGGCCGGCCGGCGTGTTGCCGACGATCGAGCGTTCCTGCGCGCACCACTGGCGCGCTTCGTAGCAGCCGGCGAGGCCTTCGTTATTTTCATATTCGGCAGCGATCGTGACGTGACCGCGCTCGCCCAGCTTGCTGCCGGCGGTGAAGCTGGCAAACTGGTTGGCATCATCGCCGCGCTCGGAAATGCCGGCCTGGATGTCGGCCTTGAAGCCTTCGAAGCGGCGATCGAGGATGAAGTTGACGACGCCGGCGACGGCGTCCGAACCATAGACCGCCGACGCGCCGCCGGTGACGACTTCGGTCCGCTGGACGAGGCCGGACGGGATCAGGTTGACGTCGACCGTGCCTTCCGACGTGCTCGGTACGAAGCGGCGGCCATCGACCAGGACGAGGGTGCGCGGCGCGCCGAGGCCGCGCAGGTCGAGCACGCGAGCGCCGACGCTGCCGCCGAAGGTCTGCTGGTTGGCCGGGGAGGAGGAGGCGCGGAAGCTCGGCAGCTGGTTGAGCGCGTCGGCGACGTTGGTGATGGCGAGCGCCTGGAGCCGTTCCTCGCCGACCACGGTGACCGGCGTCGGCGTCGAGAAGCCGCTGCGGGCGATGCGCGATCCGGTGACGACGATGGTCTCCGCCTCGGGCGCGGCGGCGTCGGGCTGGGCCGTCACCCCGGCCGGGGTTGCCCCTTCATTGCCGGTGGGGGCGGCGGCGTCCTGTGCTGCCGCGGGGGAAAATGGCACCGCCAGCGCCAGCGCCAGGCTGGCCATGCTTACGCCCGTCACACGCGCTCGAAACGTCGAGTCGCAAATCGCCTTCAACATTCATCATCCCCTTGCTCGGCCCTGCCGACCGCCGTCGATATTATGAGCAAGCTATCTAAGTCTGGCAACCTATTCCTTGGTCCGATCGTCGCGTCGGCGCCGATGCTGGCTAGTGTCCGCCGCAGCCGGCGCGATCGCCGCCGTGAGCAGCGCTCTTCTTTGTTAGCTTGCTAACCTTACCATACGGGGCTAATCTCTCTTGGTCATCATATGAGGTCCGTCATGTCCGCCGCTCTTTCGCTCGCCAGCGCATCCCATCATCCGATACGATCGAGGCGGGTCGGGGCCGCCGGCTGGACCAGCGCGGAGGTTGGCGGCGCGGAAGGGCTGATCCACCGCATCTCCGGCGAGCAGCACGCCGCGCTGCTGCGACTCGCGCGCTCGCTATCGGGACGGCCGGTCGAATCGATTGGGCGCGCCGATGCCGCCGACCCCGTGATCGTGGCGCTGATGGATGCGATGCGATTCGAGATCATGCGGGGCAAGGGCGCGATGGTCCTTTCCGGGCTCGATGCCTCGGAACTGAGCGACGAGGATTTTGCGCGGCTATTCTGGGCGCTCGGCACCCACCTCGGCATCGGCGCGGTGCAGAGTTCGAAGCGCGATCTGATCGGGCGGGTCGAGAAGCGCGAGGATAATCCGGAGCAGCGCGGCTATCAGCTCGATATCGAGCTCGGCTCGCACTGCGACTTCCACGAGATCCTCGCACTCGCTTGTTACCGCAACGCCGATAGCGGCGGCGAAAGCGGGCTGGTCAGCGGCCTTGCCGTCCACGACGAGATCGCCGCGACGCGCCCCGACCTGCTCGAGGCGCTTTACCGGGGCTTTCCGCACCTGTGCGCCACGATCGACGACCTGAGCGAGGCGGACGTGCCGGTCTTCTGCGACGTCGATGGCGTCGTCAGCTGCTTCTACCACCGGCTATTCTACCTCAACGCGGCGCGCGAAACCGGCGTGGCGATGCCGGCCTTGCTGGTCGAGGCGCTGGAACTGTTCGAGACGCTCACCCGCCGCGCCGATCTGCGCGCCACCTTCCTGCTGCAGCCGGGCGAGATGGTGTTCTGGCACAATTTCGTGAACCTCCATTCGCGCAACAGCTTCGTCGACCGGCCGGAGCACCGCCGGCTGCTGTTCCGGCTGTGGCTGCACGCGCGGGACGGCGAAGGGCGGCCGATGGCGCGCGATTTCGTCGAGCGCGCGCGCGCGATGGACCGGGTGCATGAACAGGGCCGGCCGGGGATCATCTACCGGCTGGAAGGATTGCAGCGCTGATGGAGCGAGATGCCGGGCGGCTTGATCGGGCGCGGGGTATCGTGTTTCCGCCGCTCGTGCGCGGTTCGGGAGCCTGATGGCCAAGGTCCTGCCGAACGCCGCGCCGGAGGGCGACCCGCTTGCCTGGTCGTCCGACGGGGTCGAGCGGCCCGAAAGCTATGGGAAATTCTATTCCCCGCGGTCGACCGAGGATCTGCGCTTCCGCTTCATGCGGCGGCTGGTGGTCAGCGCGCGGCGCTGGCGTGGCTATGTCGATCAGAAGCTGCGGCGGATCGATCAGACCCAGGCGCGGTGGGAAACCCTGCTGTGCATCTCTGCCCATGACCGGCCGACGCAGAGCGAACTGGCGCGGCTGGTGTCGGTCGAGGATCCGACGGTCGCGCGGATGCTCAACGCGCTGGAAAAAGACGGGGACGTGCGCCGGATCGTGGCCAGCGCGGATCGCCGGCAGCGGCTGGTCGAGCTGACGCCGCAGGGCGAGACCGCGCTGGTGGCGATGCAGCTGATCATCGATCTGCTGCGCGATTCGGTGTTGCAGGATCTCACCCCCGACGAACTCGAGGCGGGCCTGCGCATTCTGGACAAGGTTCTCGCCCGGCTCGAAACCGCCTGAGCGGGAGATAGTTGGGCGTTGGGGTTCAGTGCGGCGCGGTGCGGCTGTAGGGAGGGCCGATGAGCCTGAACGAAATCGACCTCTGGATCGGCAAGACGCTGTTTGCGCCGCCGATCATCAAGCTGTGCCAGCTGACCCGGCAGAGCCAGTTCGCCGTTGGCCGGCTGTTCTGGTTCATCGCCGCGCTCGACGGCTTCTACCGCGCCGAGACGCTGTTCTCGTCGGTTCTGTTCGGGGTGATGAGCCTGATCATGATGGCCACCGCGTCGTTGCGGGCGGACATGCCGACGCGCAGCCTGATGGGCTTTCGCATGCTCGCGCTGCTGTTCCTGCTGCTCGATCTGGTCAAGGCGGCGGCGACCGGCGAATGGGCCGGAATCGAGTTCTGGCTGTTCGTGCTGGCGGCCGAATATGCCGCCACGATCGAGACGATCCCGCCGCGCGCGACCAAGAAGGCGGCGGCCAAGGCGGCGCGCGGCGGCTCGACCTAGTTCCGCAGGTGGCTGCGTTCAGGCAGCGTTGCGCCGCAGGAACGGGCTCACGCCCGCGATCGGCGGGAGCCGGCGCTGGACGAGGATCACGCCAAGCCCGGCGAGGATCGCGACGCTGTCGGCGACCCAGTCGGACATCTGGCAATCGCGGCTGAACAGCGGCATCGCCTGAAGAAGCTCGATCGCCCCGCCCAGCGCGAACAGCGTGATCGCCATGCGATATGTTCCGAAGCCGCGATAGGCCGCCGCGCCGATCGTCATCAGGATGAAGAAGGCGGCGGCATGCTGCGACTTGTCGTTGTTGAGCATCGATGGCGTGGCGGACGTCACCGCGATGGCGACCTTGTCATAGGTCATCGGCACCAAAGTCTCGGGGACGAGCGCGAGATAGAGCGTGCCGGCGAGCGCCGACCAGAAGGCGCAGCGCAAGAGAGTGTTGACGTGCATTCTGCGTTCCTGTCCCGCGGCATCGGCGGGCATGCGGCCTGCCGCGACGAACCATCGCCGCTAAGGTTTACCGTCCGGTAAACATGGCCAGCCGGGCAGGGATCGCGGCGGGCGGCCTGCGCCCGATTGGATCGCCACGCGTTCTTCCCCGCAGAAGGAGACCGACATGGCTACCGATCCAACCGACCAGGATCCCAAGGGTCCGAACGCCTCTCCAGCGCCGCCGCCGGAGATAGAGCCAAAGGATCTGCCCGATGCCGAACTGGAACGGGCCGATGAGGAAGGCGAGATTTTGGGCGGCAACTTCGCCTGACGCGGGCTGTCCGGCATAGCAGGCAACAAAGGTCGAGGCCGGTGAGCGATAGCGCCGCCGGCCCTGTGCCTTTAGGCGTCCGGATTGGCGTCCGGCGGCGGCGGGGCGTGGGTCGCCGTCGCGCTGTCGGGCTTGTCGCCATATTCGCGGCGATATTCCTCGGCGCTCTTGTCCGGCTGGTCGAGCGTCTTGCGGCCGGCGCCCTCGGTCGGCCGGTCGAGCGTGTCGCTAAGGTTGATCGCACTGCCCTTGGGCTGGTGCTCGGTCGAAATGTTGGGCTCGTCGGCCATCGGTTCAGCTCCTCCTGGTCCGGCACAGAACGCGTCACTCGCTGGTCCGTTTCATCGCCGCTGGGCCTTCCGACCCGTGAACGAAGGTTCCTGTCGATTTGCGGTGGGGCCGGCTGCCGACGGGGTGAAATGTGGGTGACGGCTAGGATTTTTCCTCGGCTATTGCATAATCAGGCGATGATGATGCGGGGAGGTGGCATGCACCAATTGAGGGCGGGATCGCGCGCATGTTCGCCAATGTTGTGGGCGGTGCTGCTGACCACGGGCTGCGTGCCGACGGTCGAGGCGCCAAGGCCGCAAGTCGCGGCGCAGGCCCCGGTTCGGCAGATCGTCCCCCCGGTCGTTCCCCCCGGCGCCACGCCCAAGCCCCCGGCGAGCCTGGTGAGCGCGGTCACCGCGCTCGGCCGCGGGTTCGACGGCAAGGTCGGGATCGCGGTGCGTGACGTCCAGGCGGGATGGCTGGTGTCGTTCAACGGTGCCGCGATGTTTCCGCAGCAGAGCGTGAGCAAGCTGTGGGTCGCGCTGACGGTGATGGATGCGGTCGATCGCGGCGCCTTGTCGCTGAGTGACGAGGTCGTCGTCCGCCCATCGGACCTGACCGTCTTCCATCAGCCGATCAAGCCTCTGGTCACCGCCGCCGGCTACCGCACCACCATCGGCAAGCTGCTCGAAGGGGCGATGACGCGGAGCGACAATACCTGCAACGACGTGCTTTTGTGGAAGGTCGGCGGCCCGTCCGCCGTCCGCCGGATGCTGGCGGCCAAGGGTCTGGGCGGGATCGAGTTCGGGCCGGGCGAGCGGCAGCTCCAGGCGCAGATCGCCGGGCTGGAATGGAGGCCCGAATGGGCCGGTGGCGCTGGCTTCCTCCAGGCGCGGTCGACGATGACGTACGAGGCGCGGTCGCGCGCGCTGGAACGCTATGTCGACCGCCCTTATGACGGGGCGGCGCCGGAAGGGATCACCTATGGTCTGGCGCGGCTCCGGCAGGGCCAGCTGCTTTCGCCGGGATCGACGGCGACCCTGCTGACGCTGATGGCGCAGAGCCACACCGGGCCGCGGCGGATGCGCGCCGGGCTCGGGCCCGGCTGGGCGCTCGCGCACAAGACCGGCACGGGGCAGGATCTCGGCACGCTCGGCACCGGCTATAACGATGTCGGCGTGCTGACCGCGCCCGATGGGCGGACCTATGCGGTGGCGGTGATGATCGCCAGCACGCGCCGCCCGATCGTATCGCGGATGCAGTTGATGGCCGAGGTTGTTCGCGCGGTCGTCCGCACCGCCCCATCCGCCGGGGCAAGCTGATCGCGGCCGCCCGCCCGACCGTCAGTCGGTGACGATCGGGTGGCGCATCCGCAGATCGTCGCTGACCCGCTCGATCGCCGCGACCTCCCGCACCGCGCCCGATGGCGCGATCGACCAGTTGCAATGGGAATGGGTGGCGATGCTG
>JAQGKS010000193.1 GCA_028289965.1 Sphingomonas bacterium | reverse complement strand
GCCGCGCGGCCGCCCCCATTGGCGCGGGAACCGAGCGATAGCGCCGAACATTCCGTTGCCGAAATCAGGAGCCGTACATTGCCCAAGCTGCTCAAGGACAACGGACTGACGATCATCCTGATGCTGCTCTTCCTGGCGAGCATCGTCGGCCAGTGGCTGTCCGGCTGGGCCGTCGAGAATGAGGAGTTGCAGCGCCATGGGCGGCACGCGCTCACCCCGCTCGCTTATCTGGCGGACCCCGCTTTCATCTCGTCGGTGTTCGAGAATTGGGAGAGCGAGTTCCTGCAGATGTCGATGTACGTGATCCTGACCACGTTCCTGATCCAGCGCGGCTCGGCGGAGTCGAAGGATCCCGATGGCCCGCCGCGCGACGCCGATCTGGCGGCGCAGGCGATGAAACCTGGCGCGCCGCGGGCGCTGCGACGCGGGGCGGCGATACGCTGGCTCTACGCCCATTCGCTCGGCACCGTGCTGTTCCTGCTCTTCCTCGTCTCATTCGTGCTGCACTGGGTGCATAGTGCCCGCGCGGCGGCGGCGGAGGCGGTGGAGCATGGCGAGCGCGCGCTCAGCGCGATCGAATATCTCGGCGACCCGCAACTCTGGTTCGAATCCTTCCAGAACTGGGAGAGCGAGTTCCTGTCGACGGCGGTACTCGTCGTCCTCTCGATCTTCCTGCGCCAGAAGGAGTCCCCGGAATCCAAGCCGGTCGCCGCACCGCATGGCCAGACCGGCCAGTGATCCCGATGCCCCGCGCGGCGCCGGTTGGCGATGCGCTTGCCAGCAGCATCGGCGCTCCGCTATCCGGGCCGCGCCGGTGGCGACCGGGCCTGTAGCTCAATGGTAGAGCTGGCCGCTCATAACGGCTTGGTTGGGGGTTCGAATCCCTCCGGGCCCACCACCGCCGTGCCGCAGCGAGGATAGCGCGGTGCAAATCGCTGGATGGACCCCGTTACGCGACGCTCTCGGGCGAACCGCTACGGGTTAGACGCGCCCGTTTCCGGAAAGCGCTCCGTCGGCACGCGCCGGCAGCTGTAGCGCGAACGCGGTCTCGTCGATCTCGAGCCGCCCGCCGGCAGCGCCGGCGAGGTTGCGCACCAGTCGCAGCGCAAAACCGAGTCCGAGCACCGGCGCATCGGGCCAATCGCCATCGGGGCTGTAGCCGGGATCGAGCAGCGTCCGCTCGTCGCGTCCCGCCAGGATTAGCGGACGGGTCAGGCTGAGGCGGACGCACTTGTCGTCGCCTTCGCCGCCCGCACCGAGCCGCACGGCGATATGCTCGCCCTCCCCAGCCAACCCGATCGTGGCGGCGAGCAGGCGCGCGAACATCCGCTCGACCGCGGCCGGATCGGCATCGACCGCAGGGAGCAGGCCGGCGACGTCGAGGGTGATCGCCGCGCCGCGGCCACTGGCGACCCGCTCATAACTGGGCTGGAGCCGCGCGAGCAGCGAGGCGGCATCGACCGGTCCCCGATCGAGCATCAGCCGTTCGGTCTCCATCCGCGCCGAGAGATCGAGATCGTCGACGGTCGCCAGCAGCCGCCGTCCTTGCGCGACGATGTCGACTGCGCGGCTACGATATTCGCGCGCCGCTGGCCCGAGCAGCTGGCGCTCGATCATCTCGGCGAAGCCGACGATCGCGTTGATCGGCGTGCGCAGTTCGTGGACCAGCTGGCGCAGCGAGTCCGGTGGAACTCCGGTGCCGTGCAAACCGGCCGCCGGGGCCGAGCCGAGCGCGGTTTCATCCGGACGAGGACGGCGCGCGGTGCCGCGATAGCCGGTAAAGCGGCCCTCCTGCGGATCGAAGAACGGGACGGCCGAGATCCGCCACTCGCCGGCAGCCGCGCCGGTGCCGGCAACTGACAGCCGCGCGTCGCGGAACGGCGCGCGCTGGCGATAGGCGCCGGCGGCATGTCCATCGACGCCATGGTCGAACCGCTCGGCCGCGGTCGCGATGGTGACCCCGATCAGCGGGCCGCGCGGCGCATCCTCGACCCACAGGATCACGCCGTCGGGCCCGGTTTCAAAGCGGAACGCGTCACAGGTCGCGGCCTCCGCGCGGCCGGGTTTCTCGGCGGCCGGAAGCGGAGTCGATCGGCGATACGCCTCGATCCGGGCCATCAGATCGCGAATCTGCTCGCCGACGAACTGCGGCGCGGGAGCAGGCTCGGCAGAGGACGCCTCGGTCGACAGCAGCAGCTCTTCCTGCTCCCTGTCGTCCTCGTTCCCAAGTGAGGAAGGCTCGACCGGAGCAGCGGCGACCAGCGCGTTTTCCGCAGGTGGGCCAGCTGCCGTCGCCACGTGCGCCGGTGCATCCAAGGCGAAATCGCTCGCGCCGAAACTGGCAAGGCCGCGCACCACGCCGTCCGGCAGGTCGCGCCGGTTGCGCAGCAGGCCGCGCATCGTGGGGGCCAGCGCCGGCAGCAGGCCGAGCCATTCCTGCTCGTCGAGGCGCGCGCGCGCGATCAACGGCGCCACGACCTGTGGCGCTTCCTCGGCGAAGAACGCCACCAGCTCGACGGGCAGGCGGCGGCCCGCCAGCGCCAGTGCGGCCTCGGATCGGATCTCCGGCGACACTTCGCTCCGCAGATCGCGCAGCAGCACATAGGCGCGGTCCCGCACCGGATCGTCGCCGGTCACGCGGCGCTGGCCGATCAGATCGACCACCTGGCGCCACGCGACGATGCGTGCGCCGGGCGTCGTCAACGGCTGCGCAAGCACCGTCGCCAGCATGTCGTCGAAGCGCATCGGCTCCACCTCGCCATGCCTGTCCGTGATCGGTTCGGTGCCCGCCATGCACTCCGTTACCGGGGAGCTCGCCCTGGCGAAAGCCCGATTTAAGCGGCGTCGCAATGTGGGACAATTGCGGAGCCACGCAACTTTATTATAGACTGATCGAACGGACGAAAAAGGAACGCCATGGCGCTGCGCTATCCGCTGGATGCGATCGATCGAACCATCCTCTCCAGCCTGCAGGCCGAGGGACGGATCACCAATGTCGATCTCGCCGCGCGCGTCGGGCTGACCGCGCCGCCATGTCTGCGCCGCACCCGCGCCTTGGAACAGGCCGGGCTGGTCGAGGGCTATCATGCGCGGCTCAGCGCGGAGGCGCTCGGCTATGGCATCATGGTGTTCGCTTTGGTCAGCCTGCGCAGCCAGGCGGAGGAGGATCTGCGCGCATTCGAACAGCATGTCGCGACCCTGCCCGAAGTGCGCGAATGCCATATGCTGAATGGCGAGATCGACTTCATCCTCAAGATCGTCGCGCACGACCTGCAGGCGTTTCAGAGCTTCCTGACGACCCACCTGACGACCGCGGCAAACGTCGCCAGCGTCAAAACCTCGCTCACCATCCGCACTGCCAAGGACGAACCGGGCGTGCCCGTCGATCCCGCCTGAACCCTCGTTCGGTTCGCTGAGCGACCCACGGCGCTTCGCTTCCGCGATGGCGGCGCGCGATCAGGCTGCTAGGATAGCCCCAGCCATCGAGGGGAGCGCGCTTGAAACCGACACTCTATCATTGGGAACCCAACGCCAATTCGGGCAAGCCGATGCTGACGTTGATGGAAAAGGGCGTCGATTTCGACAGCCACTATCTCGATCTGCTCAACTTCGATCAGCACAGGCCCGAATATCTCGCGATCAACCCGCAGGGCACGATCCCGGCGATGACCCATGGCGATCTGGTGCTGACCGAATCGACCGCGATCATGGAATATGTGGACGAGGCGTTTCCCGGCCCCAGGCTGATGCCCGACGATCCGGTGGATCGGTGGCGGGCGCGCTGGTGGATGAAGTTCATGGACCAGTGGCTCGCCCCGTCGTTCAGCATGCTCGGCTGGAGCGTGTTCATCGGACCCGCGGTGCGCAGCCGCGATCCGCAGGAACTGGAAGCGGCGATCAACCGGATCCCGATGGAGGAGCGCCGCGTCGCCTGGCGCAAGGCGATCTACAACCGCTTCTCGCCCGAGGAACTGGCCGAATCGCAACGCCGTGTGGCGCTCGGCATCGACACGCTCGAAAAGGCGCTGGGCGAGCGGCCGTGGCTCGCCGGCGACAATTACAGCCTGGCCGACATCAACGGCTTCAACCTGGCCTATGCGCTGCCGCTGTCGCAGCCCGACCTGTCGAGCGACGAGAAGACGCCGCACATCATGGAATGGCTGCGCAAGATCTATGAGCGCCCGGCGACCAGGAAGACCTGGGAAATGGGCAGGACCGAGATGGTCAAGCGCGTCACCATCCTCGAGCGGGGAGCGAATTGATGGCCCTGACCCTGTACCACGGTGAGCCGAACGGCCCGTCGCTGACCGTGCTCGCCACCTTGTTCGAGAAGGGCATCGAGGCGGAGCTGAAGAAGATCGATCTGGCCGGCGGCGCGCGCCACGCCCTGCCGTTCGCCCGCGATACCGAGGTCGCGCTGAGCCTCGAGGGGGAAGGACCTGTGCTGGTTGTCGACGGCACGCCGATGACCGACTCGACCTTCATCGCCCTCTATCTCGACGACATCGCGCCGGCCAACCCGCTCCGCCCCCAGGGTGCGTACGGGCATTGGCAGCTCAACATGTGGGTGCGCTTCATCACCGAGCGGGTCGCACCGGCCGCCGCCCTGCTCGGCAACCGCGCGCACCGGCCCGCCGCATCGGACGAGGCGATCGCCCGCGTGCCCAGCCTGGACCTCCGGGAGCGGTGGGAGGCAGTGCGCGAGGGGCGCTATGTCGATGCGCAGATCGCCGATTCGGAGGGCAAGATCCGGTTGGGTGTCGAGCGGACCGAGGCGCAGATCGGCGATGGCGACTGGATCCTCAACGATTTCACGATCGCCGACCTCGAAACCTACGCATGGCTCGCGCCGATGGTGTCGACGGTTCCCGACGCCTTCGCCAGCGCGCCCAAGACCAAGGCTTGGCTGGCGCGTGTGAAGGCGCGGCCTTCGGTGCAGAAGGCGCTGGCGACGGCGTCGGGCGACCCGCTGCAGAGCTGGGCGCCGGGGCCGGAAATCAATCGCTGGGGATGATCCGGCATATTGGCGCCCCGCCTTCAGGCGCGGGTGAGGTTTTGAGGGATTAGCGCCGCATGCGTCCGATCGACTTCTTCGACAAAGGCGTGGAACTCGGCCCGGATCGGGTCGCGCTGATCGAGGGCGACACCCGCCTCACCTTCGCCGAACTCCAGGCCGAATCGTGCCGTTTCGCCGCCGCGCTGCGGCGGGACGGCGCGGAGCGGCAATCGACGGTGGCGATCTACGCACCGAACCACTGGACGGTGCTGGTGGCGCTGCTGGGGCTGTGGCGCGCGGGGGCGAAATGGATCCCGGTCAACGCGCGCAACTCGCTCCAGGA
>JAQGKS010000165.1 GCA_028289965.1 Sphingomonas bacterium | reverse complement strand
ATGACCCCGTTCAAGCGCGGCGAGTGACAGCGCCCGGTCGACAAGCCTTTAGTGGGTGGTGCGCGTCGTCGAAAGCCATGCGCGGGCCTGGCGCTGCGCCTCGGCGATCTCGCGCGCGCTCATCTCCCCGGCGATTTCGGCGCGGCATTCCTGGCCGCGGGAATCGCCACCGAGGGCGGCAAGGTTGAACCATTTGTGCGCCTGGACGAGATCGACATCGAGCCCGCCCCCGCCCGACGAAAAAGCCATGCCGAGGTCGAAACAGGCCTTGATGTCGCCGCGCGACGCGCTGGCGATGCAGCTTGCGATCTTCAAATTGGCGTTGTTCTGGCTCCGTGCCATGATGTTGCCCCCTGTGACTAAGCGTCGGGGATCAGTCTCACCGACAGGGACTGAAGGATTGGTTAACGCGGCGTCGACGCTCGTCGGCTTCGGTCAGCGGGCCGGGACGGCCAGATTGTCGATCAGCCGGGTGCCGCCGATCCGCGCCGCGACGAGCAGCCGGCAATCGCGATCGGCGGTCTCCACCGGCTCCAGCGTTGCGGCATCACATAGCGCGACATAGTCGATCGGGCCGAACCCGGCCTGTTCCAGTCGCGCCTGCGCCTCTGCCAGCATTTTGGCGACCGGCGCGCCGGCGGCGATGCCCTCGGCGGCGGTCCGCAATGCGGCGGGCAGCGCCGCGGCGGCTGCGCGCTCGGCCGGGCTGAGATAGGCGTTACGCGAGGACAGAGCGAGCCCGTCGGCATCCCGCACCGTCGCGATGCCGATCACCTCGACGGCGAGATCGAGGTCCGCCGCCATCCGGGTAACGACGCGCAACTGCTGATAATCCTTTTCCCCGAACAGGGCGACGTCGGGACGCACCTGGCCGAACAACTTGCCGACCACCGTCGCGACGCCGTCGAAATGGCCGGGCCGCGCCGCGCCTTCGAGCATGGCGGTGATCCCCGCCACCGTGACGCTGGTGCGAAAGCCGTGCGGATACATTTCGGCCACGTCCGGCGACCAGAGCAGATCGCATCCCGCCGCGCGGAGCAGCGCGGCATCGGCCTCCGCCCGGCGCGGATAGGCCGCCAGATCCTCGTTCGGTCCGAACTGAGTGGGGTTGACGAAGATCGACACGATCACGCGATCGGCGCGGCGGCGGGCCTCCTCCACCAGCGTCAGATGCCCGTGGTGGAGCGCGCCCATGGTTGGGACCAGGGCGACCGTTTTGCCCCCCCGGCGCAAATCCGCCATCGAGCGCCGCAGTTGATCGAGGGCACGAACAATTTGCACCGGCCAAGGCCCTCCGATAAGCGGGAGCGCGCTCTTTGCGGGGCGCTGCCCGCGGAATCAAGAGGGCGGGGGGACATTGGAAATATGGCCGGCCAGCCAGCCCATTTAATTGTTTTCGCGAATGAAAAAGGCGGATCGGGCAAGTCGACGAGTGCCGTTCACGTCGCCGTCGCGCTGGCGAGCGCAGGACGGCGCGTGGCGACGATCGACATGGACACCCGCCAGCGGACGCTCGCGCGCTATATGGAGAACCGTGCCGCGACGGTGCGGCGCAGCGGCGTCGACCTGCCGGGGCCCAGCTTCGAGACGTTCGATCCGGCGAAAGGCGTGTCGATCGGCGCGCGCATAGACGCGCTTATGGCCGAGGCCGAGATCGTCGTCGTCGACACGCCGGGGCGGGACGATGCCCACGCCCGCGCGGCGATGGAACGGGCCGACACGCTCGTCACCCCGATCAACGACAGTTTCATCGATCTCGACCTGATCGGCCAGGTCGATGCCGAGACCTACAAGATCCGCCGGCCGAGCTTCTATGCCGAGCTGGTGTGGGAAGCTCGCAAGGTGCGGGCGAAGAGCGATGGCGGAACTGTCGACTGGGTCGTGCTGCGCAACCGGCTCCAGCATATCGAGGCGCGCAACATGCGCCGGGTTGCCGCCGCGCTGGCCGAATTGTCCAAGCGGGTCGGTTTCCGCGTGATCCCCGGCCTGTCCGAACGCGTCGTCTTTCGGGAGCTGTTTCCCAAGGGGCTGACCCTGCTCGACCTGAAGGCGATCGGCGGCGAAGCGGGCATCGCCCACATTGCCGCGCGGCAGGAGCTGCGCGAGATGGTGTCGGGCCTGTCGCTGCCCGACTGGCCGGCAATGCGCACCGCCGCCGTCGCGTGAGCCTGATCCTGCTCATTGCTGCCGTGATCGGCGTCTGGGCGTGGCGCAACGGCCAGCTTCGGGCCCTGCGCTTCGGTGACATCGCCGCGGTGATCGCGGCTTTGTGCGGGGTCCGCCTGCTCGGCCATGGCCAGATGCCGATCGGTATCCTCGCCATTGCCGGGGCGGCGGGCTGGGCATGGTTGCGCACCCGATCGACACCGGCAGCGCGCCCCACAGCGCCGGAGCCCGCGACGGTCACCGAGGCGCGTTCCCTGCTCGAACTCCCGCCCGGCGCCGACCGTGCGGCGATCGAAAGCGCGCATCGTCGCCTGATCGGCCGCGTCCATCCCGATGCCGGCGGATCGACCGAACTCGCGCGCCGCGTCAACGGCGCGCGCGACCTGCTGATTGCCGAACTGAACCGCAGGGCGCCGCGCGCCTCCTGACCCCCTCCCCGATACAGGAGTCGTTCCTATGACCCATCGCTTCGATCCGACTTCCCTGCGCGAATATGACATCCGCGGGATCGTCGGCAAGTCGCTCGGGCCGCAGGATGCCTATGCCATCGGCCGCGGCTTCTCGACCCATGTGCGGCGCGCCGGCGGCACCCGCGTGGCGGTCGGCTATGACGGCCGCCTGTCCTCGCCGATGCTCGAGGCCGAACTGATCCGCGGGCTGACCGAAGGCGGCGTCGACGTCGTCCGCGTCGGCCTCGGCCCGACGCCGATGCTTTATTATGCGGAGGCGACGCTGGAGGTCGATGGCGGCATCCAGATCACCGGCAGCCACAATCCGGCCGATTATAACGGCTTCAAGATGGTGCTCCAGCATCGTCCCTTCTTCGGTGCCGACATCCAGTCGATCGGCCAGCTGGCCGAGGCCGGCGACTGGGAAGAGGGCAGCGGCGAGGTGACCAGCGCCGACGTGATCGACCTGTATGTCGACCGGCTGATGCAGGGCTATGCCGGCGGCGCGTTCCGCATCGGCTGGGATGCCGGCAACGGCGCCGCCGGCGAGGTGATCGAGAAGCTGGTCAAGCTGCTGCCCGGCGAGCACCACACGATCTTCACCGAGATCGACGGCACCTTCCCCAACCATCATCCCGACCCGACCGAGGAAAAGAACCTCGCCGACCTGAAGAAGCTGGTCGCGGACAATAATCTCGACTTCGGCCTCGCCTTCGACGGCGACGGCGACCGCCTCGGCGCGATCGACGGTCAGGGCCGCGTCGTCTGGGGCGATCAATTGCTCTCGATCCTGGCCGAGCCGGTGCTCCGTGCCGAGCCGGGCGCGACGATCATCGCCGACGTCAAGGCGAGCCAGATGCTCTACGACCGGATCGCCGAACTGGGCGGCACGCCGCTGATGTGGAAGACCGGTCACTCGCTGATCAAGACCAAGATGAAGGAAACCGGATCGCCGCTCGCCGGCGAGATGAGCGGCCACATCTTCTTCGCCCACGATTATTACGGCTTCGACGATGCCCAATATGCCGCGATCCGGCTGATCCGGGCGGTGCGCGTGCTCGGCGGATCGTTGACCGCGCTCAAGGATGCGATGCCGGTAATGGTCAACACGCCGGAGATGCGCTTCCAGTCGAGCGACGATCGCAAGTTCCAGGTTGTCGAGGAAGTGCTCGCCCGGCTCGAGGCGGAGGGCGCCGACGTCAACAAGACCGATGGCGCACGCGTCAACACGCCCGAGGGCTGGTGGCTGCTGCGCGCGTCCAACACCCAGGACGTGCTGGTCGCGCGGGCCGAGGCGAAGGATCAGGCCGGGCTCGATCGGCTGATGGCGATGATCAACGATCAGCTGGCCAAGTCGGGGGTGGAGCCGGTGCTGAGCGGCGGCCACTGACCGGGCCGGCTGGTCAGTCGTCCTCGTCCTCGTAGCCGATGAGGTCGAGGGCGCGGGCCTTGATCTGCCGCGTCATGCACCAGTGGACCAGCGCGTCTTCCCGCCCGTGGGTCACCCATACCTCCGACGGGGCAAGCTCGATCAGGGTCGCGGTCAACTCGTCCCAGTCGGCATGGTCCGAGATCACCAGCGGCAGTTCGACATTCTTCTGCCGGGCGCGCTGGCGGAACCGCATCCTGCCCGATGCCATCGCGGTGATCGGATCGGGCAGCCGGCGC
>JAQGKS010000158.1 GCA_028289965.1 Sphingomonas bacterium | reverse complement strand
GGCAAGGGGCTCCATTTCGCGGCGACCTGCTGCGTCGCGGTCGGGACCTTCATCTCCGCCTTCTGGATCCTTTCGGCCAATAGCTGGATGCACACGCCGGTTGGCTATGCCGTCAACGCCGCGGGGCAGTTCGTGCCGGGGCCGAGCTGGCCGGCGATCATCTTCAACCCGTCCTTTCCCTATCGCCTCGCCCACACCGTCACCGCCGCCTATCTGACGACGGCGCTGGCGGTGGGCGCGGTCGGCGCGTGGCACCTGCTGCGCGATCGCGGCAATGCCCATGCCCGGACGAGGTTTTCGATGGCGATGTGGATGGCGGCGATCGTCGCGCCGATCCAGATCGTCATCGGCGATGCCCACGGGCTCAACACGCTGGAGCATCAGCCCGCCAAGGTGATGGCGATGGAGGGCCATTTCGACAGCCACCCCGATGGTGCGCCGCTGATCCTGTTCGGCATCCCCGATCAGGCGCAAGGCCGGGTGAAGGCGGCGATCGAGATCCCCAAACTGTCCTCGCTGATCCTGAAGCACGACCTCAATGCGCCGATGGCCGGGCTGGATACGATACCGCGCGCCGACTGGCCGGTCGTGCCGATCGTCTTCTGGTCGTTCCGAATCATGGTCGGGCTCGGCTTTCTGATGGCCGCACTCGGGCTGCTCAGCCTGTTCGCGCGGGTGCGCGGGCGGCTGTACGATTGGCCGTTGCTGCACCGGTTTGCGGTGGCGATGGGGCCGGCGGGGTTCGTCGCCGTGCTCGCCGGCTGGGTCACGACCGAGGTCGGCCGCCAGCCTTTCACCGTCTATGGCGTGCTGCGCACGGCGGACTCGGTCTCGCCGCTGGCGGCGCCGGCGGTCGGGGCATCGCTGGTCGCCTTCGTGCTGGTTTATTTCTCGGTGTTTGCCGCGGGGACGGTCTATATCCTGCGGCTGATGGCCCACCCGCCCGGCCCGCATGAGAGCGAGCCGCAGGACGCGCCGATCCGCACCGCCGGGATCACCCCGGCCCCCGCGGTGATGGACAATGCCGCGGACAAGCGCGGCCGGCCGGAGGATCCGCGATGATCGCCAACCTCGATCTGACGATGATCTGGGCCGGGATCATCGCCTTTGCCGTCGCAATGTATGTGGTGATGGACGGGTTCGATCTCGGCATCGGCATCCTCTTTCCCGGCTTCAAGGTCGGCGGCGAGCGCGACATGGCGATGAACGCGATCGCCCCGGTGTGGGACGGCAACGAGACGTGGCTGGTGCTCGGCGGCGGCGGGCTGATGGCGGCGTTTCCCCTGGCTTATGCGATCGTGCTGCCGGCGCTCTATGCCCCGCTCATCGCGATGCTGCTCGGGCTGGTGTTTCGCGGCGTCGCGTTCGAGTTTCGCTGGCGCCATGCCGGGCATCGCCGGCTGTGGGACGCCGCCTTCTGCGCCGGATCGGTGATCGCCACCTTCGCCCAAGGGGTGACGCTGGGCGCGCTGCTCCAGGGGATCACGGTGTCGGGGCGGGCCTATGGCGGCGGCTGGTGGGATTGGCTGACGCCGTTCAGCCTGCTGACCGGCGCGAGCCTGCTCGTCGGCTATGCCCTGCTCGGCGCGTGCTGGCTGCTGTGGAAGACCGAAGGCGCGATCCACGACGATGCGCGGCGGTTCGCGCGCTGGCTGGCGCCGATGCTGCTGATCGCGATCAGCCTGGTGAGCGCGGCGACGCCGTTCCTCGACGGCAAATATTATCAGCGCTGGCTCGCCTGGCCCGGCGTGCTCGCCGCGGCGCAGGTGCCGCTGCTGGTGGCGATCACCGCCTTCCTGCTGATCCGCGCGCTGGCGAAGGGGCATGAGCGTGCGCCCTTCCTGCTGACGCTGCTGCTGTTCGGCCTGTCGATGATGGGGCTGGCGATCTCGATCTGGCCGGACGTGATCCCGGGCCGGGTGAGCATCTGGGACGCCGCCGCGCCCGAGCGTAGCCAGAGCTTCATGCTGGTCGGCGCAGTCGTGCTGGTGCCGATCATCCTCGCCTACACCGCCTGGGCCTATTGGGTGTTTCGCGGGAAGATCGGCGAAGAGGGCTATCATTGAGCGGCCGGGCGCCAGCCGCGCTGTGGCGGCGGCTGGCGTGGTTCGTCGGCATCTGGGCGGCCAGCGTCGCCGCGCTCGGGCTCGTCGCTTATCTGTTGCGGTGGTGGATCGCCTGACGCCGCGCGGACGCCGGCGGCCCGATCAGTCCACCCATGCCTCGAGCAGGAACGGGCCATCGACCGCCAACGCGCGGCGCACCGCCTCGTCCAGTTCCGCAGGCTCGGTCACCCGCGCCGCCGGCACGCCCTGTCCCTCGGCGATCTTGACGAAGTCGAGCCCGTCGAGATCGGTGCCGAGGACCGAGTTGAGCCCGAAATGCGACGCGAAGCCGTCGAGCGCGGCATAGCGGCGGTTATTGATGATGATGAAGGTGACGTTGGCCTTGTCGCGCGCCGCCGAATAGAGCCCCTGGACCGTGTACATCGCCGATCCGTCGCCGATCAGCGCGATCGTCCGCCGGTCCGGCCGGGCCAGCGCCACCCCGACCGCGCCGGGCAGGCCGAAGCCGAGCCCGCCGCTGGCGCAGGTGAAGAACGTATTCGGCGTGTCGATCGGCAGATGGATGGTGAGCGGGCCGCGCGCGGTCGGCGCTTCCTCGACCACCGGGCTGTCGGCGGCACGCAGGCGGGCGACGGCATCGAGCAGGCTGGCGGTGGTGATCCGGCCCTTGCCTTCGGGGACGGCGGCCGGCGCGAGCTGGGCGCGCGGGGCCGGCCGCGGCGGCGCATCGGCGA
Source organism: Sphingomonas bacterium (assembly GCA_028289965.1). Lineage (GTDB taxonomy): Bacteria > Pseudomonadota > Alphaproteobacteria > Sphingomonadales > Sphingomonadaceae > JAQGLK01. The sequence continues at coordinate 1,855 of JAQGKS010000158.1, read as the reverse complement.
GCACGGCGCGCAGCGTCGGCGCGATGCCGGCGATGATCGTATCGCCCGATGCCGCCGCCGCGCCATTGTCCGGATCGGTGCCGAGCAGGATCAGCCGCGCGCCGGGCGGGGCATAGGGGCGCGGCCCCTCGACATGGAAGGTGAAGGCGCGCGTGCCGATCGCCAGGATCAGGTCGTGCTCGGCCAGCGTGCGGACCACGCCCTCGGGCGAGGCGGGGAGAACCCCGGCATAATTGGCATGGCGCTGGGGGAAGCCGATCCGGCCTTCCAGCGGCGAATGCCACACCGGCAGGTCGAACCGCTCGGCGAGTTCCACCACTGCATCCCACGCGCCGTCGCGATCGACCTCGCCGCCGACGACGATCGCCGCCTGCTTGGCCGACCGCAGCGCATCGGCGAGGATCTCGACCCCCGCCGCGCCCGGCGCGTTGGGCGCGGGGCGGGAGGCGATCGGCTCGGCCGGCTGATCCCAGTCGTCGGCCGGGACCGAGACGAACACCGGCCCGCGCGGATAGCTCATCGCGTGGAACCAGGCGCGGGCGATGGCCTGCGGCACATCCTCGGCCCGCGCCGGCTCGACCGCATATTTCACATAAGGCTGCACCAGCTCGGTCGGGCGGTGCGAATAGAGGAACGGATCGTGCAGCAGCAGCGAGCGGGCCTGCTGCCCGGCGGTGATGATCAGCGGCGTCTTGTTGCGCCAGGCGGTGAAGATCGCGCCCATCGCATGGCCGGTGCCGGCCGCCGAATGGAGGTTGATGAACGAGGGCAGGCCGCTCGCCTGCGAGAAGCCGTCCGCCAGCGCGATCACCACCGACTCCTGGAGGCCGAGGACGTAGTGGAAATCCTCCGGGAAGGCGCGGAACAGCGGCAGCTCGGTCGACCCGGGATTGCCGAAGATGCGCGTCATGCCCTTTTCGCGCAGAAAGGCTAGGACGGCCTCGCGCACGGTCATCTGGGCTGCCATTTCGTTCCTCTCCCTCGCCTTTTTCTGTCGCGGCGCAGATGTAGCCGCGTGCGGCGGCGCGTCCAGCCCCTAACGACCGGCGCGTGCAACCGGCGATCAAAAGCGCCCGGCGTGGGGCCGTTTCGAGCCTCCGGCCGGGAAGGCCGGCGGCGGTTTTTGGCCTCGCATCACCGCCCCTCCGGGGCCTGACGACGGCAAGCCTTGTTGCGCGGGCGTATTTCGGCTATCGCGCCGCACAAATTCCCCCGATTCAGGATATAGCTTCATGGCGCTCCGCAACGTGGCGATCATCGCGCACGTCGATCACGGCAAGACCACGCTCGTCGACCAGCTCTTTCGCCAGTCCGGTACCTTCCGGGACAACCAGCGCGTCGAAGAACGCGCCATGGACTCGAACGATCTCGAGAAGGAACGCGGGATCACCATCCTCGCGAAGTGCACTTCGGTGGAGTGGACCCAGGGCGACGAGACGACGCGCATCAACATCGTCGACACGCCCGGCCACGCCGACTTCGGCGGCGAGGTGGAGCGCATCCTGTCGATGGTCGACGGCGTGATCCTGCTGGTCGATTCGTCCGAAGGCGCGATGCCGCAGACGAAGTTCGTCACCGGCAAGGCGCTGGCGCTGGGGCTCAAGCCGATCGTCGTCGTCAACAAGGTCGACCGCCCGGACGAGCGCATTCAGGAAGTGCTGGACGAGGTGTTCGACCTGTTCGTCAGCCTCGATGCCAGCGACGAGCAGCTGGATTTCCCGGTGCTGTTCGCATCCGGCCGCAACGGCTATGCCAGCGACAATCCCTCGGCGCGCGAGGGCACGCTGGCGCCGCTGTTCAACAAGATCGTCGAGCATGTGCCGGCACCGTCGGCCGATCCCGATGGTCCGTTCAA
>JAQGKS010000128.1 GCA_028289965.1 Sphingomonas bacterium | reverse complement strand
GCATCGGGCAGGCCGGCGATGCGGGTGACCGATCGCACCACGCGATCGAACTTGCTGGTGTGGATCGCGACCGTCGGAATGCCGTACTTCGTCTCGAGCGTCACGGCATGGGTGGAAACCGCCGGAGCGCAGGTGCTGCAATGGCCGACGCCCAGGATCGCGGCATGGCCGTTGGCCTTGATCTCCGCCCACAATTCCGGGTCGTCGCGGCCATAATAACCGCTCAACGACACGAGCTTGGTTGTTACGCCGGGCATCTTCTCGTCGAACCAGGCGACGACCTGCTTGAGCAGCTCGACCGAGTCATCGAAGCGGCTGTCGACCAGGTAGATGGTCTTGCCGTCGAGGCTTTCGAGGCGCGGCGCCAGCGTCTTCTTGGTCACCTTGGGCGGGTAGCCGACCGGATTGTGGACGGTAAGTTTGGCGGCGTCGCCGCGGGGGCGATCAGTGACGGCAACACTCATCGAATGTCTCCCAATGGCCAGCGTGCGTCGGCTTCACGCCGTTTGGCAGGAACGTCGCGGCCATGATCAAGCGTGGCGCCCGCAAGGGCACGTGGTTCGTAGGCTATAATTTGTCTTAAAACAAAATGATTGTCAATCATGATCATTTACGGTCGGGGCATCTATTTGGTATTTTGGTGCGCCCTGTGCGAGGAAGATCGTTCACATGGCGAGGACCAGAATGACCGGCACAGCGGATGAACCAGACAAGGGCGCGGAGGTTTCCGGCAACGAAGACCGGATGGTGCTGGGCCTGATGGCGACGCGGATCGGTTTCCGGCTGCGGATGCTCCAGACGTTGCTGGGCGCCAGGGTGGTCAATGGCTTCGCGCCCTACAAGTTGCGCCCGGGTGCGTTCACGACGATGGCGCTGATCGCCGCCAATCCGGGATGCTCGCAGGTCGATCTGGCGCGCGAAGGCGGGCTCGACAAGTCGGCACTGGTCGCCATCGTCGACGAACTCGAGCAGCGTGGCCTCGCCATCCGCGGCCGATCCGCCAAGGACCGGCGCCGCAACTCGCTGTTCCTGACGCCCGACGGCGAAAAGCTGATGAAGGAAATGTACCGCGTCGCCCACGACACCGAGCGGACGATCCGCGAGGGATTTTCACCCGAAGAGATCACGCAATTCTTCGGCCTGCTCGAACGCGCGTATCAGATCGTGGCGCGGGAGGATCTACCCGCATCCTGATCCACCCCGAGGGCCCCCGATCTGGAGCCCTCGCGGCGTTAGCTTGTCTGCGATCAGTAGCGGAAACGTACGCCGGCGCGGAACCTGCGGCCGATCGTATCGAACAGCTGGGCGTTCGTGCCGATGCCGTTGCCGACCGAGACCGGCGGCTGCTTGTCGAGCAGGTTGTTGACCGCGCCGTAAAGCTCCAGCGACTGGGATCCGCGGTCGATCAGCTTATAGCGGGCGGCGAGGTTGAAGTAGAGCCGGCCGGTCACCCGGTTGTCGCCGATACTCGCCGGCAGGCTGGTGGCATAGCCTTCATCCTGCGGCCCGACACGGGTGACATCGTAGATCCCGGTCGGGATGTAGCGGGCCTCCGTCGTCGTCGAAAATGGACCGCTCGCAAAGGTCAGCGTGCCGTTGACGGTCCATCTCGGAATGCCGGGTATGGCGTTCGTCTGGAAGCCGGTCTGGCCGGCGCGATCGACCGGGCCGGCCGCATCGGTGGTGATGAGATCCGCGACATAGGTGGCGAGCAGGCGCAGGTTGAACTGGCCGAGCCGTTCGACCGGCAAGGCATAATCCAGTTCGAAGTCGATCCCGCGCGTGGTGACGCCGGCCAGGTTGAGCAGCGGATTGCGCACCTGCAGCACTTCGCGCGCCGGGCCGAAGGTGACCAGTTCGCAGAACTCCTGCACGCCGATCGCGCAACGATCGAGGATCGTCTGCGCACCCGGTGAGGTGATCGCATCCTTCACCTCGATGTCGAAATAATCGATCGACAACCGCAGCGGCGCGAGGAACGACCAACGCGGGCTGATCACCACGCCCGCCGTCCACGTATCCGCGACCTCCGGGGTCAGGTTCGGATTGCTGCCGGTGAACATCAGCGGGAGGTAGTTGCGGGCGGTGGCCGGATCGATCACGCGCGGGAAGCTGGTGGTCGTCCCGCCGTTCAGCTCCAGAATGTTGGGGGCGCGAATGTCGCGCGAGCGCGTGGCGCGGAAGCGCAGTTGCTCGACCGGTTCGTAGACGATGCCCGCCTTCCAGGTGACGACGGTGCCGCTGGTGCTGTAATCGGTGACGCGCACCGCACCGTTCAGATCGAACCGGTTCAGGAACGGCTGATCGCGACCCAGCGGAACGAGCGCTTCGAGATAGGCTTCCTTGACGTCGACCTTGCCGCTCAGCGTCTGGCCGTTGCCGATCAGGAAGCCGTTAACCTCGGAGATCGGATCCGCGACGCTGCTGACGCTGTCGCGGCGGAACTCGGCGCCGGTCGCGACCGAGACCGGGCCGGCCCAGGTCGAGAAGAGATCGCCGCGAATGTTGAACGCGCCGACATGCTGCTTGGTCGTGGTTTCCTGACGCGAGGCGCCAAAGGCATAATCGACCGCGGCCTGCGAATAATTGTTGAGGCCGATCAGGTTGAGCGGCTGGCAACCATTGCCGGGGTCGGTCAGCGTCGACCGGCATACGATCGCGCCATTCGGCGCGCGCACCGCGTCGAACGCCAGCGCGAACTTGCTGGTGATCTGGTTGTTGCTGATCGTCTGGGTGTAGTCGTTATTGCCATATTGATAATAGGCATCCCACTTCCAGGTGCCGGAGATCGGGCCGCTGAGAGCGAAGCTGGAGCGGAAGGTCTTGTTGACGCCGCGATTGCGCGCGTAGCCCAGATCCTGATCGCCCTGCCGCCCGAACGGCACGGACGCGATATTGTTGGCGGCCATCGTCGCGCGGATCGATTCCGGCAGGAACGGATTGTCGCGGCGCAAGGTCAGCGCCGTCTCGCGCAGCGGCGCATTCTGGCTGCGCCCGTCGACATAGCCGTACGACAGATCGACCGATCCTTCGATGCCGCCGCCAAGCTCGGCCTCGAGGTGCGAATAGAGCGTATAGCGCTCGACCGGGGCCTTCAGCAGTGGCGCGGAGACGTAGGGGTTGGTCCCGTGCCCGTCGCCGCCCTGCATGAAGAAGGTGCCGGGAAGGTAGCCATAGTTGAACGGCACGGGCGAGCCATCGGGCGCGAACTGGATGCCGCGCAGCGGGCTGCCGACGGGGGCGTTGAGCAGGCCGCCGGGCGCGAGCGTCGAGGCGTGGTTATGCTCGATCGGGATACCCGCCGGCTGGCCGTTGGTGCGGAAGCCCGGATTGTTGAGGTTCGATCGCTCGTTCGAGCACCACACCCGGGTGTAGCAATTGCCGACGCCCTTATTGTCGG
>JAQGKS010000126.1 GCA_028289965.1 Sphingomonas bacterium | reverse complement strand
AGCGTCGTCGTCTTGCCGGCGCCGTTGGGGCCGAGCACGCCGTAGATCGATCCGGCGGGCACGGCGAGGTCGATCCCGTCGACCGCGCGGGTGTCGCCGAAATCCTTGACCAGCCCGCGCGCTTCGATCGCATAGTCGGACACTCGCGCAAACTCCCCGGTAAAGCTTTCCCGCATCGGCACCGCATCCTAACTACACCTGGTGGAACGCAGATCGCACGACAGTCTCAACATCGGCTTTACGGAAAGGCTGCGTGCGGAAGCGCGCGCGCTGGGATTCGTCGCGTTCGGGATCGCCCGGGCCGATGCGACGCCCGAGACCGCCGAACGGCTGCGCGAATGGCTGGCGAGCGGGGCGCATGGCGACATGCTGTGGATGGAGGAGCGCGCCGAGCAGCGCGGCACGCCCGCGGCCCTGTGGCCCGAGGTGCGATCGGTGATCATGCTGGGGATGAGCTATGCCCCGGCGGAGGATCCGCTGCAGCTGGCCGGCGAGGGCGGCATCGGGCGGATATCGGTCTATGCCCAGGGCCAGGACTATCATGACATCGTCAAGAAGGCGCTCAAGGCCCTGGCGCGGTGGATCGTCGCCGAGGCGGGGTGCGCGCTGAAGGTGTTCGTGGATACCGCGCCGGTGATGGAAAAGCCGCTCGCCGCCGCCGCCGGGCTCGGCTGGCAGGGCAAGCACAGCAACCTCGTCAGCTCCGAACATGGCAGCTGGCTGCTGCTTGGCGCGATCATGACGACGCTGGATCTCGACGCGATCGGCGGCGGCGATGCGGCGCATCCGGTGCGCTGCGGCTCGTGCGATGCGTGCCTGCGCGCCTGCCCGACGGACGCGTTCACCGCGCCGTTCCGGATCGATGCGCGGCGGTGCATTTCCTATCTGACGATCGAGAATAAGGGACCGATCCCCGCTGAATTCCGCGGGGCGATCGGCAACCGCATCTATGGCTGCGACGATTGTCTGGCGGTGTGCCCGTGGAACAAGTTCGCCGCCACCGCCCACGCCAACCGGGCATTCGCCGCGCGCGCCGAACTGGCCGCGCCGGAACTGGCCGACCTGCTCGCGTTGGACGATGCGGCCTTCCGGCAGGTGTTCGCGGGATCGCCGATCAAGCGTATCGGGCGGGATCGGATGGTGCGCAACGCGGCGATCGCGGCGGGGAATAGCGGCGACCCGCGGCTCTCCGCCCGGCTGGCGGGGTTGCTCGACGATCCCGCAGGAATCGTCCGCGGTGCGGCGATATGGGCGCTGGCCCGGCTCGATCCTGGCCGGTTCGCGGCCGAGCGCGCCGTGCGGCTGGCGGGGGAGGCGGATCCGGAGGTGCGCGGCGAATGGGGCGCGGCGATGGCCGATGCGGTGCCATCGTCCTGAACCCCGCGGCTCTTTAGCAGCGGGTCAGCGCGCCGATCGTGCGGGCGTGTCGCTGCCGGCGACGGGTAGGCAGCGACCGCTCGACCGGATGACATATTCCTCGCCGACGTCGTTCCTCTTTTGAAGAGAGACGGATTCGAGTTGGCCGCTGGCGGCGTCGATCCGGTGGGTGGTGGTCGTGTGCGCGTCCGGCTCGACGATGGATTCGTGCCGGACGAAGGCGTTGCCGTCGCGCGTGAGGTCCGCCGCCGGATGGTGGATCGGGCCTGCGGGCAGCGGGAGCTTGTCCCCGGTGCTGCTGTTGACCGCGCTGTCGACGATGCACGAAAAGCCCGCCGCGGCACTGGCCGAAGCGGAGCAGGCCAGCACCAGCGCCGACAGGCAGGCAAGAGAGCGCTTCGCCATGATCGTCTCCTTCGTCAGCGATGGCGGCGGGGCGAGCCCGGAGCGTTCAGCGTGCCTCGCGGCGGCGGCTGAGCGCGGCGATGCACGAGGCGCGATCGATGTCGTTGCCGTTCGACAGTCTTGTATCGATCCAGGTGACGACCGGCTCGCGCCCCGATGTGGGCGGATAAAGATAGGCATCGAGCACGCACAGCGCGCTGCTGAACTGCAGCCGCCGCGCCCGCTGTTCGCGGACGTCCTGATCGGGGGCGCCGAGCAGCTCCTGGAGCGCACGCGCATCCTTGCCCATCACCCGCTCGAGCCCGGCGCCGAGCGCCTGGGGGACAAGCGGACCCTTGACCGCGGGGCGGACCGGCGCGGTCGAGGCGCAGGCCGACAGAGCGAGCGCCGCGAGGACCGCCAGCGCGGCGGGGCGAGCAGCCGACCGCCGGAGCGGAAGCGGGCGGTGGGGGGCGGCAACGTGCATCAGCGAGCCTCTACCAAGCGCGGCGACCGATCCGGAAGGGGCGATCGGCCGGGACGAGCGGACCTAGCGCCGAACCGGCCGCGGCGGAATAGCGCCGGCGTATGTTGCGCGCCTGCCAACGGTTGGCTAGTCGCCGGTACGCCCCACCGGCCCCAAGGAGACAGGCGTGACCGAACCGACCCTCGACATCATCGCTATCGGCAACGCCATCGTCGATGTGATCGCGCGCGCCGACGACGCCTTCATCGAAGCCGAGGGCATCGACAAGGGTTCGATGCGGCTGGTCGATACCGAAACTGCCGAGGGGCTGTACGGCCGGATGGCGGCGGGGATCGAGGCGAGCGGCGGTTCGGCCGCCAACACCGTTGCCGGCATCGCCGCGCTCGGTGGCAAGTGCGCCTTCATCGGCCAGATCGCCGACGACCAGCTGGGTGAGGTTTTCGCGCACGACATCCGCTCGCTCGGCGTGAAGTTCGAGACCGCGGCGCGCGCCGGCGATCCGCCGACGGCCCGCTGCCTGATCCTCGTCACGCCGGATGCACAGCGGACGATGAACACCTTCCTCGGCGCGTCGCAATTCCTGCCCGCCGCCGCGCTCGACCGCGAGCTGATCGCCTCGGCGGCGATCCTCTACCTCGAAGGTTATCTGTGGGATCCGGAACAGCCGCGCGCGGCGATGCGGGCGGCGATCGACGTGGCGCGTGCCGCCGGCCGCAAGGTCGCCTTCACGCTGTCCGATGCGTTCTGCATCTCGCGCCACCGCGACGATTTCCGCGCGCTGATCGATGATGGCCTGCTCGACATCCTGTTCGCCAACGAAGGCGAGATCCTGTCGCTGAACGAGACCGAGGATTTCGATGCCGCCGTCGATGCCACCGCCGCCAAGGTGCCGCTGCTGGTGGTGACGCGCAGCGAGCAAGGTGCGATCGCGGTAAAGGAAGGCCAGCGTTACGCGGTGCCGGCCGAACCGATCGACCAGATCGTCGACACGACGGGTGCGGGCGACCTGTTCGCGGCCGGCTTCCTCGCCGGGCAGGCGCAGGGCCGGTCGGTGACCGATTCGCTGACGATGGGCGCCATCGCCGCCGCCGAGGTGATCTCGCATTATGGCGCGCGGCCCGAGGCGGACCTCAAGGCGCTGGTCGCAGCCCGCCTCGGCTGAGCCCCGCCGGGCGGTAGTGTCCGCCCAGTCAACAAGCAAACAGAGCGGCGCCGCTTCCTCGCGGCGCCGCTCTTTTTTGTACCCGGCAGGTTCCCGGATAAGCGAAGGCCGGCTCAGGCCTGGTTGCGACCGGGGGTCGGCGCGCCGGGCATCGGCGGAACCGGGACGGGCGGGGCATCCGCATCGTCCTCGGCGACGTCGACGACGCCGCGGCCGAGATGGCTGCGACGGTAGCTATACGCATAATAGACGATCAGCCCGATCGCCGCCCAGCCGACGAACAGCAGGATCGTTTCGTGCGACAGGCTGAAGAACAGATAGACGCAGCCGAGCGCGGCGAGCGGCGCGACCACGGTCACGGCGGGCGTGCGGAACGGGCGGTGGCGTGCGGGATCGGTGCGGCGCAGGATCACCACCGCGATCGATACCATCGCAAAGGCGAACAACGTGCCCGAGTTGGAGATGTCCGCCAGCACGCCGACCGGGAAGAAGGCCGCGAACGCCGCGACGAACAGGCCGGTGAGAATGGTGATGACGTGCGGCGTGCGATAGCGCGGGTGGACCTTGGAGAAGACCGCGGGAAGCAGGCCGTCGCGGCTCATCACGAAGAAGATGCGGGTCTGGCCGAACATCATCATCAGGATGACCGAGGGCAGCGCGATGCCGGCGGCAAGGCCGATCAGATTGCCGACCTGCGGCCAGCCGATCTGGCGCAGGGCGAAGGCGAGCGCCTCCTTCGAGCAGACCACCGCGCCGTCGCCGATCGCCGAGCAGGCCGCGGTAAGCTCGATGCTGCCCGGGCGCAGGCCGGTGCCGTCGGCGGCGAACATCGGTTGCGCGCCGACGCCGCCGATCACGCCAGCGGCGACGAGGATGTAGAAAATGGTGCAGATGCCGAGCGATCCGATCAGCCCGATCGGCATGTTGCGCTGCGGGTTCTTGGTTTCCTCCGCCGCGGTCGATACCGCATCGAAGCCAACATAAGCGAAGAAGATCGAGGCCGCCGCCGCCGAGATGCCGCCAAAGCCGAGCGGGGCGAACGGCTCGAAATTCTCCATCTTCATCACCGGCAAAGCGAGGATGATGAACAGGGTGAGCGCGGCGACCTTGATCGCGACGAGGACGGCGTTGACCGTCGCGCTTTCCTTGGTGCCGATTACCAGCAGCCAGGTGACGAGCAGCGCGATCGCCGCCGCCGGCAGGTTGACCACGCCGCCATCGAACGGCCCGCGCACCAGCATATTGGGTATGTCGATGCCGAGCGCATGTTCGAGCAGGCCGACGACATAGCCCGACCAGCCGACCGAAACCGCGCCCGCCGCCACCGCATATTCGAGGATCAGCGCCCAGCCGACCATCCAGGCGAGCAGTTCGCCCATCACCGCATAGCTATAGGTGTAGGCCGAGCCCGATACCGGGACCATCGCCGCCATCTCCGCGTAGCAGAGCGCGGCGATCGCACAGACGAAGCCGGCGATGATGAAGCTGATCATCATGCCGGGGCCGGCCTTTTGCGCGGCCTCCGCCGTCAGCACGAAGATGCCGGTGCCGATGACCGCGCCAATGCCGAGCATGGTCAGCTGGAAGGCGCCGAGCGAGCGGTGAAGCGACTTCTTCTCGGCGGTCGCGAGGATCGCATCGAGAGGTTTCACGCGCCCGAATATCATCAATCATTTCCCCCGCGGGGCCGCGCCGCACGCGCGCCCGGACGTTCATCAAGCGCGGGAGCCTAGCCCCTTATCGCTGCCGCGCAATAGGCTAAGCGGCGGTCAGCATCGGCCCGAGCCGGCGACCGGCGAAGATGTGGACGTGGAGGTGCGGCACCTCCTGATGGGCATCGCCGCCGGTGTTGGCGAGCAGGCGGTATCCGGGGGCGACCAGCCCGGCTGCGCGCGCGACATGGCCGACCGCGCGGACGAAGCCGGCGATCTCGGCATCCGCGGCGCGGGCGGAGAAATCGTCCCACGAGACATAGGCGCCTTTGGGGATGACGAGGATGTGGGTGGGCGCCTGGGGATTGATATCGTGGAAGGCGAGGGCGTGTTCATCCTCATAGACCGTCTTCGACGGGATCTCGCCGCGCAGGATTCGGGCGAAGATGTTGCCGTCGTCATAAGGCAGGGTGGCGTCGATCGGCATGATCGGGGTGTCCCTCGTTCCGGGGTTGAAGGCGTGCGGGTCAGCCGGCTTTGCGGGCGGCCTTTTCGGCAATACCCGAGACGCCCTGCCGCCGTTCCAGTTCGGCAAGGACATTGGCAACGGGCACCCCGCAATCGGCGAGCAGCATGGTCAGGTGGAACAGCAGATCCGCCGCTTCGCCGGTGACGGCGGCAGCATCACCGGACAGGGATGCGATCACCGTCTCGACCGCTTCCTCGCCCAGCTTCTGCGCGATCTTGGGGCGGCCGGCGGCGAACAGGCGCGCGGCGTAGGACGCATCGGGATCGCCGCCGCGGCGCGCGAGGATGGTGGCTTCGAGGGTGGTAAGGACGGAGCTCATGCCCCGCGTTAAGCCCGTGCCGCGGGCGGGCGTCAACCGGCTGCGATCAATCGCGGTGCGAGCGGCTGCCGCGGCGGCCGAGCACGAGCCCGAGGACACCGGCGGCAAACAAGGCGACGTCGGCGGGCTCGGGAATCGAGGTGCTGCGCTTGTGCGGCGCTGTGGCGGCCGACGAACCCGCTTGCGCCGACGCTGGCTGAGCGGACGATCCGCCCGCCAGGGCAGGGCCTGCCAGCGACAGCGCGAGAGCAAACGACAGGGTGCGAAGCGACGACATCGGCGTTTCCTTCGGCATCACCCAGACGGTGACGAACTACTGGCAAGCGAAGGAGCAAGTAACCGGCCAACCAAATAGGAATGGCGGTTGGCCGCGCCTGACAGTGGTTAAGGCCAATGTGACAGAAACGGTTAATGTAATCTACACCGACGTTTCGAGCACCGCATCGGTATGGCGGACGGCGAGGCCGGCGCGGGCAAGCGCGGCATGGGCATCGGCCACGCTATGCTGGCCGAAGTGGAATATCGAGGCGGCGAGGACCGCGCCGGCATGCCCGTCGCGCACCCCGGCGACGAGATGATCGAGCGTGCCGACTCCGCCGCTGGCGATCACCGGAATGCCAACCTTGTCCGCGATGGTGCGCGTGAGCGCGAGATCATAGCCGTCGCGCGTGCCGTCCCGGTCCATCGAGGTGACGAGCAGTTCGCCCGCGCCGAGCGTGGCGAGATGGACTGCGTGGGCGACGGCGTCGATCCCGGTCGGGCGGCGGCCGCCATGGGTGAATATCTCCCACCGGGCGGGGCCGACCTGACGCGCATCGATCGCGCCGACGACGCACTGGCTGCCGAAGCGGTTGGCAAGGTCGGCGGCAAGCTCCGGCCGGGCGACGGCGGCGGAGTTGATCGCGATCTTGTCGGCGCCCGCCAGCAGCAGCGCGCGGGCATCGTCGGGCGTGCGCACGCCGCCGCCGACGGTGAGCGGCATGAAACAGACCGCCGCGGTGCGCGCGACGACATCGAGCAGCGTGCCGCGCCCTTCGTGGCTGGCGGTGATATCGAGGAAGCAAAGTTCGTCGGCCTGGGCGGCATCATAGACCCGCCCCTGTTCGACCGGATCGCCGGCGTCGGCCAGGTCGACGAAGTTGATGCCCTTGACCACCCGTCCGCCGGCGACGTCCAGGCAGGGGATGACGCGGACCCGGACGGTCATCCCCGCGCCACCGTCAGCGCCTCGGCGAGATCGAGCCGGCCATCGTACAGCGCGCGCCCGGTGATGACGCCTTCGATCCCGTCGGTGACATGGCCAGCGAGGGCGAGGATGTCGGCTAGGCCCTTGACCCCGCCGCTGGCGATCACCGGGATCGTGGTGCGGCGGGCGAGGGCGAGCGTCGCATCGACGTTGCAGCCCTTGAGCATCCCGTCGCGTCCGACATCGGTGAACAGCAAGGCGGCGACGCCGGCATCGGCGAAGCGCGCCGCCAGATCGGCCACGGCGACGGTCGAGACGTCGGCCCAGCCGCGCGTCGCGACCATGCCGTCGCGCGCATCGACGCCGACGACGATCCGGCCGGGCAGGTCGCGCGCCGCCTCGCGCACCAGATCGGGATTTTCTAGCGCGGCGGTGCCGATCACGATGCGATCGACGCCGAGCGCGAGCCAGCGATCGATCGCGGCGCGGTCGCGGATGCCGCCGCCGAGCTGGACCTTGCCGGGGAAGGCGGCGACGATCGCCTCGACCGCATCGGCATTGACCGCGCGACCGGCGAAGGCGCCGTCGAGATCGACGACATGGAGGTGGCCGGCGCCCTGATCGGCGAAGGCGCGCGCCTGGGCGGCCGGATCGTCGCCATAGACGGTGGCGCGCGCCATATCCCCTTCCGCAAGGCGGACGACCTGCCCGCCCTTGAGGTCGATGGCAGGCCAGACGATGAGGCTCATGGTTTCCAATCCAGGAAGCGGGCGAGGAGGGCGAGGCCGTAGGCCTGGCTCTTTTCGGGGTGGAACTGGACGCCCAGCAGATTGTCGCGCCCGATCGCGGCGGTCACCGGCCCGCCATGATCGGTGACGGCAAGGCGCGTTGCCGGATCGGTGACCTCGAACGCGTAGCTGTGGAGGAAATAGGCCTCGCCCGGCACCAGCAGCGGGTGGCCGGCATCGGCGATGACGTCGTTCCAGCCCATGTGCGGCACCTTGAGCGCGGGATCGGCGGGCTCGAGCAGGCGAACCGTGCCGCCGATCCAGCCAAGGCCGGGAAAGCGCCCATGTTCCTCGCCCGCGTCAGCCATCAGCTGCATGCCGACGCAGATGCCGAGGAACGGGCGGCCGCCCTGCAACACCGCCTGCTCCATCGCCTCGACCATGCCGGGCACGGCATCGAGCGCGGCCTTGCACGCGGCGAACGCGCCGACGCCCGGCAGGACGATGCGATCGGCGGCGCGGACTACGGCCGGATCGGCGGTGACCGCGACATCGGCCGCACCGGCAGCGACCAGCGCATTGTGGACCGACCGGAGATTGCCCGCACCATAATCGACGAGCGCGATGCGCTCAGCCATGGCGTGCGGGCGTCCCCCCCAGCGTGCCCTTGGTGGAGGGCACCGCATCGGATTTGCGCGGATCGATCTCGATCGCGGCGCGCAGCGCGCGGGCGAAGGCCTTGAACGCGCTTTCGACGATATGGTGGTTGTTGCGGCCGTAGAGCGTCTCGACGTGAAGGGTGATCCCCGCCGCGCCGGCGACCGAGTGGAAGAAATGCTCGATCAGCTCGGTATCCAGCTCGCCCAGCTTGGGCTGGGTGAATTCGGTTTTCCAGACGAGGAAGGGGCGCCCCGAAATGTCGATCGCGCAACGCGTCAGCGTTTCGTCCATCGGCGCATAAGCGGTGCCGTAGCGGGTGATGCCGCGCCGATCGCCAAGCGCCCGGGCGAGCGCCTCGCCAAGGGCGATGCCGCTATCTTCGGTGGTGTGATGCTGATCGATATGGAGATCGCCGTCCGCCTTCAGCGTCAGATCGATCAACGAATGGCGCGACAATTGCTCGAGCATATGATCGAGAAAGCCGATGCCGGTAGAGACCGAATAGACGCCGGTGCCGTCGAGGTTGAGCTCGACCCGGATCTCGGTTTCGCCGGTCTTGCGATGGATCGAGGCGGTCCGCATGGCGACGGCGTATAACGTCAAAGCCGGCACGCGCAACGCTTGACCCCGCAAACCGTAGCGTTCACCAAGCGGGCATGACCGATGCGACACCCGACAGCCTGATTCCGTACGACGAGATCGTGCAGGAAGCGCTTCGTGCGGTGGTCGGCCGGGTGCTCGGCGAAGTCGAGGCAGCCGGCGGATTGCCGGGCGAGCATCATTTCTACATCACCTTCAAGACGGGGGCGGCCGGAGTCGACATCCCACCGCACCTGACCGCGCGCTTCCCCGACGAGATGACGATCGTCATCCAGAACCGCTATTGGGACCTCAAGGTCTATGAGGACCGTTTCGAGGTCGGGCTGAGCTTCAACCAGGTCGGGGCCAAGCTGCACATCCCGTTTGCGGCGGTGACCGGCTTCGTCGATCCCGCAGTGAACTTCGCGCTCCAGTTCCAGGCGCAGAGCGAGGATGGCGAACCCGAGCAGACCGGGGCCGCGGGCAACGATCCGCCGCTGACCGAACCGGTCGAGGACGGATCGAACGTCGTCTCGGTGGATTTCACCCGCAAGAAGTGACGACCCGCAAGGGGGCGTCCGCGAAGGAGACCCCGGTGGCAGAGACCCGCACGGAAAGCGACAGCTTCGGCCCGATCGAGGTGCCGGCGCACGCTTATTGGGGCGCGCAGACCCAGCGATCGATCGAGAATTTCCCGTTCGGCGCGCAGGAGCGGATGCCGATCGGGATCATCCACGGCCTGGCTCTGGTCAAGCAGGCGGCGGCGCGGGTCAACCGGCGGCACGGGCTCGACGCAAGGCTCGCCGAGGCGATCGAGCAGGCGGCGGCGGCGGTTGCCGGCGGCGACCACGACGATCAGTTCCCGCTGGTGATCTGGCAGACCGGATCGGGCACCCAATCGAACATGAACGCCAATGAGGTGATCGCCGGGATCGCCAACGAGGCGCTCGCCGGGACGCGCGGCGGCAAGAGCCCGGTCCACCCCAACGATCATGTCAACATGGGCCAATCCTCCAACGATAGCTTCCCGACCGCGCTGCACGTCGCGGCGGCGCGCGCGGTGGCGGATCGGCTGCTGCCGGCGCTTGCCCGGCTGCACGCTCGACTGGATGCGCAGGCGCGGGCGTGGGACGACATCGTCAAGATCGGCCGGACCCATTTGCAGGATGCGACCCCGCTGACGCTGGGGCAGGAATTTTCCGGCTATGCGCGCCAGATCGAGGACGGGATCGCGCGGGTGGAGGCGGTGCGGCCGCGCCTCCACCGGCTGGCGCAGGGGGGCACCGCGGTCGGCACCGGGCTCAACGCCAGCCCCGGTTTCGCTGAGGACGTCGCGGGCGTCCTGGCCGAGTTGACCGGGCTGCCGTTCGAAACCGCGCCGAACAAGTTCGAGGCGCTGGCGAGTCACGACACGCTGGTCGAGCTGTCGGGCATGCTCAACGTGCTGGCGGTGTCGTTGAGCAAGATCGCCAACGACATCCGTCTGCTCGGATCCGGCCCGCGCTGCGGCCTCGGCGAACTGAGCCTGCCGGAAAACGAGCCCGGCAGCTCGATCATGCCCGGCAAGGTCAACCCGACCCAGGCCGAGATGCTGACGATGGTCGCGGCGCAGGTGATGGGCAACCATGTCGCGATCACCATCGGCGGGTTGCAGGGGCATATGGAGCTGAACGTGTTCAAGCCGCTGATCGGCGCGGCGGTGCTGCGATCGATCGATCTGCTCGCGACCGGCATGGACAGCTTCCGCGAGCGCGCGCTGGACGGGCTCAGCCCCAATCGCGCCCGGATCGGCGAACTGCTCGAACGGTCGCTGATGCTGGTGACGGCGCTGGCCCCCGCGATCGGCTATGACAATGCCGCCAAGATCGCCAAGCACGCCCATGCCAATGGCCTGACGCTGAAGCAGGCGGGTGTGGCGCTGGGGCTGGTGGACGAGGCGACGTTCGACCGGGAGGTCCGGCCGGAGGCGATGCTGGGGCGCTGATCCGCCGGAACTTCGCGCGCCGTGTTGCGCTTGGATGGCGGAACCCCCGCATTCGGAGAACGGATATGTTCGGCAAACTCATTGGCGCTTATGTCGGCAGTCGCATCGATCGGCGCGACGGCCGCGGCGGATTCAAGGGCGCGGTGATGGGCGCGGCAACGTCCGGCCTGCTGCGCCGCGCCGGGCCGGTCGGAATGGCCGTGGCCGGCGTGCTCGCCGCCAGAACCCTGATCAAGCATAGACGCGGATCGTCGAGCGGGATCGACCGCAAGCGCTATTGAACGCGCCGCGCCGCCCGACTTCGCATCGGGCGCCCGCGATTTGGCGGCGCGGGGGGCCTAGCAGCGTTGACGCCTCCAATCGGGGGCGGCAAGAGCGGCCATGCCGTTATCGACCCCGCTGGCCCGCCGTGGCGTGCTGTTCGTCCTCTCGTCGCCCTCCGGGGCGGGCAAGTCCACCATCGCGCGCAAGCTGCTCGCGTCCGATCGCGACATCGCCATGTCGGTTTCCGCGACCACCCGGCCGATGCGCCCGGGTGAGGTCGACGGGGTGGACTATCACTTCGTCGATCTCGAACGGTTCCGCGAGATGACGGCCAACGGCGACTTCCTCGAATGGGCGCATGTGTTCGGCCACCGCTACGGCACCCCGGCCGCGCCGGTGCACCAGATGCTCGAGGATGGGCGCGATGTGCTGTTCGACATCGACTGGCAGGGCGCACAGCAGCTTTTCCAGCAGGCCGGCGGCGACGTCGTGCGCGTGTTCATCCTGCCGCCCTCAGTCGAGGAACTCGGCCGTCGGCTGGCGGCGCGCGGCACCGACACGCAGGAGGTGGTCGTGGCGCGGATGGCGCGTGCGGCAAGCGAGATCAGCCACTGGGACGGCTATGATTACGTCCTGATCAACGACGATGTCGAACGCTGCTTCGGTCAGGTCCGCACGATCCTGGAGGCGGAACGGCTCAAGCGCAGCCGCCAGACCGGGCTGATCGGCTTTGCCCGTCGGCTGATGCGCTAGGACCGAGCCGGCGCAGGCGCGGCTCGGCCGGCCGAATGCGAACAACGGCTCGAAGCCGCCCAGAACCAGGCGGCGCGCGGCGAACGGCGGTTCGCCGGTACCGTCGAGGCGGCCGGACTCGTGCAACCTTGTTCGCCGGCACCGAGGCTACTCCGGCTGCGCTGGCCCGACAGCAGGCCGCCGGTTTTCGCGAGGGTAGCGCAGGTCGCCGGCGCCGGTAGCGCCGCATGTGGCAAATCGCTCGCGCGCAAACTCCCGTGCGTGGCTAGGCCGGCAGCAGCGCGGTGAAGCGGGCGGCGGCAGCGAAGTCGCGGCGGCGGGCCTCGCGCGGGGCGATGGCGAGGGGATCCTCGCCCCATTGTTCGGCCTGCCAAGTCTCATCGACCTGGGTGGCATCGAATGCCTCGTCGGCGCCGATCCGGCCCTCCGCTACCGCCAGCGCGACGACCAGCGAGCCGCCGATCGTGACGAGCGGCGACATCGCGGCGAGCGCGA
>JAQGKS010000114.1 GCA_028289965.1 Sphingomonas bacterium | reverse complement strand
CGCCGGGCGCGGGGGCGCGCATCAGCCCTTTGTTCGCCGCGGCCGACCCGCCGAGCGGCGGGCGGACGGCGGGGACGGGCGCCTGCGACTGGGCCGCGCCGGGACGGCCGTTGGCGCTTTGCTTCTGCTGGGTGAGCGCGGGATCGACCATGATCTGATCCTCCAGGGCGCTGGCGAGCGCAGGATCGGTCTGGTCCCCGGCATTGGCGACCAATTCCTTGTCGAGCGCGTCGACATCCCTGTCCTTGCCTTTGCCGCAGCCGGCGAGCGCTAGCAGCAGGCAGAAAGCGGCGCCGGCGGCGGCCTTGTTATGCGGCATCATCAGGCAGCTCCCCATCCTCATGCCCCAAGGCATAACCCGAAAGCGGTTACGCAGGCATTAGGGATAGATGCTTAACGCTGGGGCCGGTTTGCGGGTCCGGGCGTGTGTATTAGACCAGCAACACAGTAATGCTTGCATCGCGGCACCGCATCGGCAACGATGGGGCATGCTCAACATCGCCTCCCTGTTCATCGGCCTCATCACGCTACCGATGACGCTGATCGCCTTCCTGCCTCTGCTCGGCTGGGCCAACTGGTTCATCATCCCGCTGTCCGTCGTCGGGCTGGTGCTGGGTGTGCTGTCCAGCTCCAAATCGGGGCAGACGCTGAACCTGATCGTGATCGTGATTTCGATCCTGCGGCTGATGCTGGGCGGCGGCATCTTCTGAGGCGCGCCGCCGGTTGACCCGACGCCCGCGCTCGGCAAGAGCGTGGCCGATGTCGACCCAGCCCCCGCAGCCCGGCGCCGCCAGCCGGGCAGGTAGCCAAGCCGCCAGCCCCGCCGCCAGCCCCGGCGGTGGCCAGGCCGCCGATAGCGTGCGCAACGGCGTCCTGCTCGGGGCGAGCGCCTATCTGATCTGGGGCCTGCTGCCGCTGTTCCTGCGGCTGCTCGCGGGCGTGGCGCCGGCGCAGATCGTCGCGCACCGCGTGCTCTGGTCGCTCGCGCTGCTCGCCACCATCGCGCTGATCGGCGGCAGGTTCGGCGGGCTGGCGGCGGCCGTGCGGCGGCCGCGCGTGCTGCCCTTCCTGTGCGCGACGGCGACGCTGATCGCCATCAACTGGCTGATCTATGCCTGGGCGGTGCTCAACCACCATGTCATCGAAACCAGCCTCGGCTATTTCATTAATCCGCTGCTGAGCGTGGTGCTGGGCGTGGTGATCCTGAAGGAGCGGCTGCGCCCGGCGCAGATGGTGGCGGTGGGCGCGGCGGCGATCGGCGTGGCGATCATGGCGGTGGGGCAGGGCGCGGCGCTGTGGATCTCGCTCGGGCTGGCGCTGAGCTTTGGCGGCTATGGGCTGCTGCGCAAGATGGCGCCGGTGGACGCCTTTGACGGGCTGACGATCGAAAGCGCGCTGCTCGCCCCGTTCGCGGTGGCGCTGCTGCTCTGGGCGTCGCAGGCGGGGCAGAATGCGTGGGGCGAGAGCATGTCGCGCGACATGCTGCTGATCGCCAGTGGTCCGATCACCGCCGCGCCGCTGATCCTGTTCGCCGCCGCCGCCAAGCGGATGCGGCTCGCCACGCTCGGGCTGCTCCAATATATCGCGCCGACGCTCCAGTTCCTGCAGGGCTGGCTGCTGTTCGGCGAGCGGCTGACGACGACCCACCTCGTCACCTTCGGGTTCATCTGGCTCGGGCTGGCGCTATATGCGGTGGACGGGGTGCGCACCGCGCGCGCCGTGCCGCCGATGATGCCCGACTGAACCGATCAGTCGACGGCGGTGAAGGGATAGACGCCGCGGATGTGGGCGTTGAAAAACACGCCCATGGATGGTGCCGCGAGCATCGCCGCATAGACCTCGGCAGGCACGCCCGCATAGGCGTAGCGCCGCCCCGATACGAAGCGGATCACCAGCTGCGCGGTGGCGGCGTCATGATCGATCGTGAGGATCGCGGAGGAATCGACGGGGGGCATCGGCAGGGCTCCGCCAGGCGATCTCAGATCAGATCGACCACGTCGGCGATCGAATCGAGCACCCGGCTGGGGCGGAACGGGAAACGGGCGATGTCGCCCGCCTTGGTCGATCCGGTGAGCACCAGGATCGTTTCCAGCCCGGCCTCGATCCCCGCCACGACATCGGTGTCCATCCGGTCGCCGATCATCACCGTCGTCTCCGAATGCGCCTCGATCCGGTTCATCGCGCTGCGGAACATCATCGGGTTGGGCTTGCCGACGAAATAAGGCTGCGCGCCGGTCGCCTTGGTGATCATTGCCGCGACCGAGCCTGTCGCCGGCAGCGGGCCTTCGGGCGAGGGCGAGGTCACGTCGGGGTTGGTGGCGATGAAGCGCGCGCCCGCGCCGACCAGCCGGATCGCGCGGGTGATCGCCTCGAACGAATAGGTGCGGGTCTCGCCGAGCACGACATAGTCGGGCGCGGTGTCGGTCAGGGTATAGCCGGCCTCGTACAGCGCGGTCGTCAGCCCGGCCTCGCCGATGACATAGGCCGAGCCGCCGGGCGCCTGCGAGGCGAGGAAGTGGGCGGTGGCGAGCGCCGAGGTCCAGATCGATTCCTCGGGCACCTGGAGCCCCGAATAAGCCAGCCGGGCGGCGAGATCGCGCGGCGTGAAGATCGAATTGTTGGTCAGCACGAGGAAGCGGCGCTTGCGCTCGACCAGGCGGGCGAGGAACTCGGCCGCGCCGGGCAGGGGCTGGCCCTCATGCACCAATACGCCGTCCATGTCGGTCAGCCAGCACTCGGCCGGCCCGCGCTCGGTGGTCATCACGGTCTCCGTCAGGGCGGAAAATGGGCAGGGCGCACGGCACCGGGCCGTGCGCCCCTATAGGCAGGAATTAAGACGCTGTCGTGCCTGCCGGGTTGCCGGGGCTATTCCGCGGCGACGCCGGTGACGCCGAACATGTCGGTGCTGCCGGCATCCTCGTTGGCGACGATGCTGGCCTTGGCCGCCTTGCGCTTGTCGAACGAATCCCACACCTCGTTCCAATTGCCGCGGGTTGCGGCCTTGGAATATTCGGTGGCGCGGGTTTCGAAGAAATTGGCGTGCTCGACGCCGTTGAGCAAAGGCGCGAGCCACGGCAGGGGATGTTCGTCGATCATGTAGATCGGCTTCAGGCCGAGCTGGCCGAGCCGCCAATCGGCGATGTAGCGGACATATTTCTTGATGTCCTTGGGCGTCATCCCGGTCACCGGGCCCATTTCGAAGACGAGATCGACGAACGCGTCCTCGATCCGCACCGTCTTCTGGCACATGTCGAGAATGTCGTCCTTGACCGCCGGGGTCAGGCAATTGCGTTCGTGGCAGAAGGCGTGGAACAGCTTGATGATCCCCTCGCAATGGAGGCTTTCATCGCGGATCGA
>JAQGKS010000099.1 GCA_028289965.1 Sphingomonas bacterium | reverse complement strand
CGGTCGAACGGCCGCGTCTTGTAGCCGTTGGCGGCCTTGACGACGTTGCCGTGCATCGGATCGCACGACCACACCACCGGCCGTCCTTCGCGCTTCACGGCGCGGACGAGGGCGGGGAGGTGCTTTTCGATCTTGTCGTAGCCGTAGCGCGTGATCAGCGTGATCCGCCCCGGCTCGCGCGCGGGATCGAGCGTGTCGAGCATGCGCAGCAGCGCATCGGGCTCGAGGCTCGGCCCACATTTGAGGCCGATCGGGTTGCCGACGCCGCGCAGGAACTCGACATGCGCCGATCCCTCGAAGCGGGTGCGATCCCCGATCCACAGATAATGGGCGGACGTATCATACCAGCCGCCGGTCAGGCTGTCCTGGCGGGTCAGCGCCTGTTCGTAGGGCAGCAGCAGCGCCTCGTGGCTGGTATAGAAGCTGGTGCCGTTCAGCTGCGGCACCGTCTGCGGGTTGATGCCGCACGCCTTCATGAAGTCGAGCGCCTCGCCGATGCGATCGGCCAGCGCCTGATATTGCGCGGCCCACGGGCTGCGGCCCATGAAGTCGAGCGTCCAGGCATGGACCTGGTGGAGATTGGCATAGCCGCCCTGGGCGAAGGCGCGCAGCAGGTTGAGCGTCGCGGCCGACTGGTTATACGCCTTGATCAGGCGCTGCGGATCGGGCGCGCGGGCGGCTTCGTCGAATGCGATATCGTTGACGATGTCGCCGCGATAGCTGGGCAGCGACACCCCGCCGATTTCCTCCATCCCCGACGACCGAGGCTTGGCGAACTGGCCCGCCATCCGGCCGAGCTTCACGATCGGCAGCTTGGATGCGTAGGTCAGCACCACCGCCATCTGGAGGATGACGCGGAAGGTATCGCGGATGTTGTTGGGGTGGAATTCGGCGAAGCTTTCGGCGCAGTCCCCACCCTGGAGCAGGAACGCCCGTCCGGCGGCGACCTCGGCCAGCTCGGCGGTCAGCGCGCGCGCCTCGCCGGCAAACACCAGCGGTGGATAATGGCTGAGCTCGGCCTCCGCGGCGGCCAATGCGGCTGCATCGGGATAATCGGGAAGCTGCCGTGCCTCATGCTGCCGCCAGCTGTCCGGCGTCCAGTTCATTGCCATAATATCTACCGTCCTTTCGCGCGCGGCTAATGAGCGTTGACGCCTCCGAAAGCAAGCTTCAGCGGGCGGCGGCCCAGGCCTCGATCGCATCGAGCATCCGCTCCGCCGCGCTGCCGTCGCCATAGGGCAAGGCGGGATGGGCCATTGCGGCGTGCGCGGCGGGATCGTCGAGCAACCGGTTCGCGGCGGCGACGATCGCGCCCGTCTCGGTGCCGACGATGGTGATGTTGCCGCTGCGCTCCGCTTCCGGTCGCTCGGTATTGTCGCGCAGCACGAGCAGCGGCACGCCCAGCGCGGGGGCTTCCTCCTGCAAGCCGCCGGAGTCGCTGAGGATCAGGTCGGCGCGCGCGAGCAGGCCGACCAACTCCGGATAACCGAGCGGCTCGACCAGATCGATGCCGGGGACATCGCCGAGCGCGGCGGCCAATGCCTGCCGCACCGCGGGATTGTCGTGCAGCGGCAGGACGATCCGCACGTCGCCGCGCCCGGCGATCTGCACCAGCGCCGCGGCGATGCGGGCGATCGGCGCGCCGATATTCTCGCGTCGATGGCATGTCGCCAGCACCAGCCGCTCCGCCGTCATCGGCCGGGACGGCAGGCGGGCGCGCATCCACAGCAACGCATCGATCCCGCTATTGCCGGTGACATGGATCTGCCCGCTCACCGCCGGCTCGGCGGCGAGGTTGGCGGCGGCGGCGGCGGACGGCGCGAACAGCAAGGTCCCGACGCGGTCGATCTCGACCCGGTTGCGTTCCTCGGGCCAGGGCAGCGCGATGTCGTGGGACCGCAATCCCGCCTCGACATGGCCGATGGGCACCCCCACCGCACTGGCGGCGAGCGCGGCCGCCCAGGCGGTGGTCGTATCCCCTTGGACGAGGAGCATGTCGGGCCGGATCTCGCGCAGCAGCGCGGTCACCGCCTCGGCGATCCGCTCCTGCAGCGTCGCCATCGCCTGCCCCGGCGTACCCAGCCCGAGACGGCGATCGACCCGCAGGCCGAACGCGGCGACGACCTGTTCGAACAGCCGATCATGCTGGCCGCTGGCGATCAGGCGATGATCGATCCCAGGCCGGCGTTCCGCGGCGAGCGCCAGCGGCGCAAGCTTGATCGCCTCCGGCCGCGTGCCGGCAATGGAAAGCAGCCGGATCACCCGATCAGATGCCGGGCACCCCCAGCGCCCCCGCCGCCTCGGTCAGCCGGGCCTGTTCGGCCTTGTTCCCGGCAAAGGCCGCGGTGGCGTCGCGATAGGCCTGGGTGGCGGCCTGCTGTTCGCCAAGCACGAGCCGGGCGCGCATAAGCCGGATCCAGCCGTCGCCATCCTTGGGGTTGGACTTGAGCCGGGCGGCGAGGCCCTCGACCATGCCGCGGACCATCGCATCCTGCTGGCTGGGCGGGATCGAGGAAGCGGCGGCCATCTGTTCGCGGGTCGGGCCGGGGATCGCGTCGGTGGCGACCGACGCGGCCGGTGCGGTCGGGGCGGTCGGCGCGGGCACGCGGCCGGCGACGTCGATCTTGTTCTTCTCGGCGACCAGCGCGATCGTCCGCCGGACATTTTCCTCCCACGGGGCGCCGGCCGGCGTGTCCTTGAGCAAGGCGATCCAGTCGGTGATCGCGCCCTTGTGATCCCCCGACAGATCCTTGCCGACCGCGAGGAAATAGCGTGCGCGGGCGTCCTTCGGATCGATCGCCAGCGCCTTGCGGAAGGCGGCGGCGGCCTCGGCCGGGATTTCACCCTTGCCGGCCAAAGCGACCGCCTCGCCCAGCGCCGACCAGCCTTCCGCATTGGCCGGATCGGCGACCGTCGCCTTGCGATAGGCGGCGACCGCGTCGGCAAAGCGTTCGGTGCGATAATAAGACCAGCCGAGCATCCGCCAGCCCTGCGCATCGTTCGGATTGGCGCGCAGCCGCGCCTCGAGCTGGGTGATCGCGCTGGTCACGTCGCCCGCCGCCGTCGCCGCTGCCGTGGTGGGGGCGGGAGGGGGCGGCGCGTCGATCGTGCGGGCGCGCCAGATCGCCACGCCGATCGCGATCGCGGCGATCAGGGCGGCAGCGATCAGGGCGATGCGGCCAATGCGCGGCGCGCTATCCTCCGCCATTCGCTCGGGCGTCGAGCGGCTGTTCGGTTCGGTCATGCGGCCAAGGCCCCCTGTGGCAGAAATCGTCCACAACCAGTCTAGCCGTGGCCGCCCAAGATGGTAGAGTGTCGGCGGGGCTCGCACGAATATAACCAGACGGCACAGGCCGCGGTTCACAGTTCGCTTCTTGTGGATGGGGCAGGGGGAACTCCACGTGCCAGATATTTTCCGGATTGCCGTCGTCGGCTCCGGGCCAGCGGGCCTCAGTGCGGCGTCCCGCGCGGCGCAGCTCGGCCTGTCCCACGTCCTGCTCGAAAAAACCGATCACCTGTCCGATACGATCTACAAGTATCAGAAGGGCAAGCACGTCATGGCCACGCCGAGCCAGCTGGTGCTGCGCTCGGACCTCGATTTCGACGCCGGCAAGCGCGAGGCGGTGCTCGGCACCTGGAACGAGCAGACCGCGGCCAAGAGCGTCAACGTCCGCTATCGGGCGGAGGTGAAGGCGATCACCGGCGATCACGGCGATTTCACCCTGACCCTGACGGACGGCAGCAGCATCCGCGCCGAAACGATCATCCTGGCGATCGGCACGCAGGGCAATCCGAACCGGATGAGCGTGCCCGGCGGCGATCTGCCGCACATCCAGTATCAGCTCGACGATCCCGGCGAATATGTCGACGAGCATATCACGGTGATCGGCGCGGGCGACGCCGGGATCGAGAATGCGCTCGGCCTGGCGGCGGATCCGGAGCAGCGCAACAAGGTCACGATCATCAACCGCACCGCCGATTTCGCGCGGGCCAAGGAAGCCAACGTCAAGGCGCTGATGGCAGCCGAGGCCGAGGGGCGGATGGCGATCATCCCGGAATGCTCGCCCAGCCGGGTCGAGACCGGGTTCCTGACGCTCGACACCCGCGACGGCGAGCTGCGGATAGCGTGCGACCGGATCATCGCGCGCATGGGATCGGCGCCGCCGCGCAAATTCGTCGAGGCCAGCGGGATCGAGTTCAGCAGCCCGGACCGCGAGGCCTTTCCCAAGCTGTCGCCGACGTTCGAATCGACCAAGCCCGGCATCTATGTCGTCGGCGCGCTCGCCGGCTATCCGCTGATCAAGCATTGCATGAACCAGGGCTATGACGTCGTCGAGCTGATCAACGGCAACACCGCGTTGAAGCCGGCCGACGAGCCGATCCTCGAGGCGAAGTTCGCCAGCCTGCCGTTCGGCCGCTCGGTCGACGAATGGCTCGAGACGCTGCGCAAGAACGTGTCGATCCTCAACGAATTGTCGCCGCTGCAGATGCGCGAGTTCATGCTCGATTCCGAGGTGCGGCTGTACCGCGCCGGCGACGTGGTGTTCGAACGCAACGATCCCGGATCGTCGCTGTTCGGCATCTCGTCGGGCTCGGTGCTGGTCGATGTCGGGCAGGGGCGCACGGTGCCGATCCCCGCGGGCTCGATCTTCGGCGAGGTCGGGTTGATTTCGGGCCGCCGCCGGGGCGCGACGATCCGCGCCGCGAGCGATGCGATCCTGGTCGAGGTATCGCGCACCGCCACGCTCAAGCTGATGGCCTCGGTGCCGGGCGCGAAGCGCGCCGTCACCCGCATCTCGACCGAGCGCCAGCTGCTCCAGCTGTTCGGCTCGGGGCTCACCCCGGCCGACCTGACCGAGGTCACCGCCAGCGCCGAGATCAAGAATGTCCGGGCCGGCGAGACGATCATCAAGGAAGGCGCCGAGGGGTATGACATCTATGTCATCCGCTCGGGCTCGATGATCGTCGAGAAGACGATCGGCGGCAAGCCGGTGTTCCTCTCCTATCTGCCGGCGGGCTCCTATGTCGGCGAGATGGCCTTGATCGATGGCGGGCGGCGCACCGCGACGGTGCGCGCGGCGATCAAGTCGGAGGTGATCAAGCTCGACGGCGATGCGTTCCGCCGGCTGCTCGATCGCAAACCTGACCTGCTCGAAAAGGCCAAGCGCGACATGGCCACGCGGCAGGATCTCAACGCCTTCGTGGAGGCCAAGAAGGACAGTTTCTCGGGCGTCGTCGACATGTACAGCTCGATCGCCAACTTCCTCGTCGACAATGGCGTCGGCGAGGCGACCGACGTGCTGCTGATCGACGAAAATCTGTGCGTCGGCTGCGACAATTGCGAGAAGGCCTGTGCCGACAGCCATGAGGGGTTGTCGCGACTGGATCGCGAGGCGGGGCGGACCTATGCCCACCTCCACGTCCCGACCTCGTGCCGGCACTGCGAACATCCGCATTGCATGGCGGATTGCCCGCCCAACGCGATCCATCGCGGGCCCGATGGCGAGGTGTTCATCGACGATAGCTGCATCGGCTGCGGCAATTGCCAGCGCAACTGCCCCTATGGCGTGATCCGGATGGACAGCGTGCCGCCGAAGAAACCGGGGCTGCTCAGCTGGATGCTGTTCGGCCGGGGGCCGGGGCCGGGCGAGCCGAGCAAGGCATGGTCGTACAAGCATGCCAAGGCCGGTGTCGAGAAGCCGAAAAAGGCGATCAAGTGCGACATGTGCGCCGGCATCGAGGGCGGCCCGGCCTGCGTGCGCGCCTGCCCGACGGGGGCCGCGATCCGCGTCGCGCCGGAGCAATTGCTGTCGGTCTCGCGGCTCGAACGGCGGGAGAGCTGAGCATGGCGACCCGCATCGCCGTCCGGCCGGCCCATGGGCCGAGCGAGCATGAAAGCTTCCTGCGCTACGCCCGCTTCCGCTGGCTGAAGATCGGATCGGTCGTCTGCGCGATGGCGCTGCTCGGCTACCTCTTCGCCGATGCCGAGCCGCGCCCGAACGGCGGCAGCTGGTATGGCTATACGCTCGGCACGATCGGCGTCCTGCTGATCCTGTGGCTGACGCTGCTGGGGGTGCGCAAGCGCAACATGACGCGGGGCCGCTGGTCGCTCAAGGCGTGGACCTCGGCCCACGTCTATCTCGGCCTGTCGCTGATCGTCATCGGCACCTTGCACACCGGGTTCCAGTTCGGCTGGAACATCCACCTGCTCGCTTATGTGCTGATGATGATCGTGATCGTCTCGGGGATCTTCGGCATCTCGGCCTACGCGTCGCTGCCGCGGGCGCTCAGCGACAATCGCGGCGAGACGACGCAGGCGCAGATGCTCGAAAATCTGCGGATGGTCGATCGGCAGCTCCACGATGCGGCCCAGCCGCTCGACCAGAAATATGCCGAGATCGTGCGGATGAGCCTGGACGACGATCCCTTCGGCGGCGGCGTGTTCGCCCGGCTGACGCGGCGCTATCCGCGCTGCGGCACCCGCGCCGCCCACGCCGCGCTCCGCCGCTACACCGGCAACAAGGCCGCGATTGGTCTGGATCCCCTCGAGAAGATCGACGTGCTGCTGGAACGCAAGCAGGCGGCGCTGGCCCGGGTCCGCCGCCACCTGCAGATCAAGGCGCTCCTCGAAGCCTGGCTCTACATCCACGTGCCGCTCACTTTCGCGCTGATCGCTGCGCTCTCCGCGCATATCGTCAGCGTTTTCTTTTATTGGTGAGGTCGGCCTTGAGCTTCATCCTTCGCCAGGTATCGCGCAGCGCCGAAGGCCGCGAGATCGTCCGCACGCGCACGATCGTCGAAACCGGGATCGAAACCGAGATCGAGATCGGCCGCGATCCGAATTGCGAGATCCACCTCGCCGATCTGGCGGTGACCTTGCACCACGCCCGGATCCGGCGCCTCTCGCCCGGCCGGATCGAGATCGTCGCGACGGCCAACCTGCCGTTCGATGTCGACGGCCGCTCGACCGAGCGGGCCGAGATCGAGGTCGCGCGCGGCGCATCGATCCGCATGGGCGCCCACTCGCTCGCCATCTCCGCCGGCGAGCAGGCGGGCGACGTGGCGATCACGATCGAGCGGGTCGAGGCGCTGTCGGACGCGTCGCAGGCGCGCGACGAAGGGCGGCTATTCTCGCTCCGCGGGGTCGCGCCGGGCAAGCGCGCCAGCGCCTGGGTGTTCGCGCTGCTGGTGCTGGTCGCGGCGCTCGGCTGGCCGCTCTGGTCGTTCTACAGTTATCACGACGAGAATATGGCGCAGGCCCTAGCCGCTACCCGGTCGCCCGCGGCGCTGCGGCCGGCGGGCTTCCATGCCGACGAGATGTGGTCGAGCGGCAAGCTTTCGCGCGCCCACGCCAATCTCGAGGGCAATTGCCAGGCGTGCCATGTGAAGCCGTTCGAATCGGTGCGCGACGATACGTGCACCGCCTGTCACGCCAAGGTCCACGATCATGCCGACCCCCGCCGCCTGGCCGCGGCGAGGCCCGAGCCGGCGCCGGGTGCAAAGTTCCAGCTTGCCGTCGCCAATGCGTTCAACAAGCCGGAGGGCGGCTGCGTCGAATGTCATACCGAGCATGAGGGCGCCGGGACGATGCCGGCCACCGCCCAGCGCTTCTGCAGCGATTGCCACGGCGCGCTGGATCAGAAATTGCGCGACACCAAGCTGCAGAATGCCGGCGACTTCGGCACCAGCCATCCCGAGTTCCGCCCGGCGATCGTGACCAATCCGACCGGGCCCAAGCCAATTCTCCAGCGTGTCTCGCTGGCGGCGACGCCGGCCGAGGAGAGCGGGCTGAAATTCCCCCATGCGCTCCATCTCTCCAAGACCAACGGCGTCGCGCGGATGGCGCAGACGATGGCGGCCGAGCAGAATTTCGGCAACGGGCTCGACTGCAAGGACTGCCATATCCCCGATTCCGGCGGAACGCGGTTCCAGCAGGTCGACATGGAGAAGGATTGCGCGATGTGCCACTCGCTCGCGTTCGACCGGATCCAGGGAACGGTGCGCACGCTGCGCCATGGCGATCCCAAGGCGGTGGTGGCGGATCTGCGCGCTTTCTACCGGTCGACCGCACCCAGCCGCCCGATCAGCCTTGGCGGCATGGCGCGACGCCGGCCGGGCGACTTTGCCGCCTATCGCACCGCGCAGGATTACCGGCTCGGCGCAACCAGCCGGCCGGGCGGCGCCGACGGCGCGATCCGTGCGGTATTCTCGCCGGGTGGTGCCTGCTTCGATTGCCACCAGGTGGTGCAGCCGTCGCAGACCAAGACGGGCACCTACGGCGTGGTCCCGGTCCACCTGCCGGACCGGTACATGATGAAGGGCTGGTTCGACCATGCCGCGCACGACACCGAGACCTGCGTCAGCTGCCATGCGGCGAAGACGTCGACCAAGTCGGCGGATCTCCTGCTGCCAAACATCGCCAGCTGTCGCACGTGCCACGGTGGTGAGAGCGCGCATAAGGAAGTGCCTTCCTCCTGCGCGATGTGTCACGATTATCATGTGACGGGCGGCGCGCCGGCGTCGATCCGGCAGGATCGCAAGCGGTCCGATCCGGGGGCGCGGCGGGATAATGTGGTGGCGGCCGCCTTCTGAAATTCCGCCGCACGATTGTGATGGGGATCACAGCCGTTGCTACCGGGCGTGCCACATAGCGGCGCCGGCTTAACGACTTGCCGACCGCGGTCAGGATGTGCGGATCCGGTTAACAGGGGGGAGGCGTGAAGATCCATGCTGGTTGCACAGATCACCGACATCCATCTCGGCTTTGAACCGGACAACGTTGCTGAGTTCAACCGCAAGCGGCTCGACCAGGTGTTGCACAGCCTGTGCGAACTCGATCGTCGGCCCGACCTGCTGCTCGCCACCGGCGATCTGGTCGATCGCGGCGACCTGGATTCCTATCAGCGGCTGCGCAGCGCGCTGGAGGGGTGCCCCTTCCCGGTCTGGCCGTGCCTCGGCAATCACGACGTTCGCGACAATTTCAGCGCCGTGTTCCCCGAAATCCCGGTGGTCGACGGGTTCGTCCAATATGTCGTCGAAACCGGCCCGGTCCGCTTCGTCATCCTCGACACGCTCGAGGAGGGACGCCACGGCGGCGCCTATTGCGAAACCCGCGCGCGCTGGCTGGCCGACACGCTGGCGCAGGCGCGCGACCGCCCGACCGTGATCGTGATGCACCATCCGCCGTTCGAGACCGGTATCGAATGGATGACGACGCACGCCGACGAGCCGTGGGTCGGGCGGCTGAAGCAGGCCTTGGCCGGGCATGATCAGATCATCGGCGTGGTCTGCGGCCATATCCACCGCACGATCGTCACCGGCTGGGCGGGCTATCCGCTGATCGTCTGTCCGTCGACCGCGCCGCAGGTCGCGCTGACGCTGGCGCCGATCGATCCGGACCGGGCCGATCTGCGGCCGATGATCATCGCCGATCCGCCGGCCTACGGGCTCCATTACTGGACCGGGACGGGGCTGGTGAGCCATTTCGACACCGCCGACGCGCACGTCGTGATCGCCCGCTATGACGAGCGGATGAAGCCGCTCGTCCGTGACATGATCGAGGAGCGGCCGGCCGGATAGGCTGCTGCCGCACAGTGACCGGCAATTGGAAAAGGGGCGACACGTCGTCGCGCCCCTTTCTTTGTCACGGGCGCTTTTCTTTGTGACGGGTGCCGAACGTGTGGGCGGCGGCTCAGCGCGCCGCGGTCTGCCGTGCCGGTACCCAGTCGTCGAACGAGGGCGTGTCGATCACCCGGTACGGAACCCCGCCTTTGCTGAGGAACAGCCGTTCCATCTCCGGCCGGTTGAACGGGCGCGATCCGATCCGGCCGAACACCGCCATCTGCCCGCCGGTCTCGTCGACCGCGCGGTCGCGATCCAGCCCCTTGGACAAAGCGAGCGCGGGCGAGGGGGTGCGCGCCCAGGCGATCAGCTCGGGCTTGGGCGCCGGCGAGAAGCCGTAGAAGTTGGGCTGGCTTGCCGGGCTGGTCAGCTGGATCACCTTCATCCCGTTCCGCCCATCGGCGACATAGGCGAACAGCGACGCGTTGGTGCTGCCGACGATCACGTCCTCGGCATCGTTCAGCTGCTCGTCGAAGCCGACCTTCTGATATATGCTCGGCCGCTCGGGATTGGTGATGTTGACGATCACCAGGCCGTCCCGCTTGGCCGCGACATAGGCATAGGTGCGCGCCAGATAGACGCGGCGGGCGTCGGCGAGCGGCACGGTCGCGGCCGGGATCAGCCGCGGCTGGGTGAGGCTGGTCACGTCCATCAACTGGAGCCCGTCCGCCGTCGTCACCCAAAGATAACGGAACTGGACCGCGGTGGCCCGGGCGTCGCGCAGCGGCACGGTGGCGGTCAGCCGCGGCCGTAGCGGATCGTCGAGGTCGATCACCGCCAGCCCTGCATCGGTCGTGACATAGGCGATGTGGCCGGCCAGCGTGATGTGGCGCGCGCCCTTCAGCACGTCCTTCTCGTTCCAGGTCAGCGCGCGCTTGAGGAAGTTGTTGCGCGCCTCGCCGTCGGCCATTGTGTCGATATTCACCAGGATCAGGCCTTCGACGGCGTCGGTGATCACCGCATAATGATAGATCGGGTGCATCGCCTGCTCCTGATTCTCAGGATAGGCCTCGCGGATCTTGGCGTTGCGCGGCGGGCTGATCGGCTGGTTGGTCGGCAGCGCCATGCAGGTCGCGTTGGTGCTGGTGACGTGGGTGTCATGCCCCAGCGCGGAGAAGGGGGCGGTGAGGATCCGCTCGGACGTGCCCTTGTTGGCGATCGAGGCGACGTCATAGACGCGGAATCCGGCCTTGCCCTCCGCCACATACATATATTCGCCGCGCAGCTGGAGGCAGCGCACCGCATCGCCGGTCGCCTGGTGGGTATTGGCGAACTCCTCGATCGCCTGGGTCTCGCCCGACAATTTCTTATCGAACGTCTTGCCTCGCCGCCATTCGATCAGCTCGCGCTTGTTCTTCTCGACATGCATCCGGAAATAATCGGGATAGGCATATTTCTGGAGGTAGGAGCCGATCACCGTCTGCGGCTCGTCCCATTCGGTGACGCGGATCGCCTGGAGGCCGTGCTCGAGGCCTGTCCAGGCGTTCAGCCCGACGAAATTGACGAAGTTGGTGCCGAGCAGCAGCAGCTGCGACATGATCGCATTATTGTCGTTCGCCGCGGACAGGTGACAGTCGCTGCACGTCTTGGTCTCGGTGGTGCGCACGGTGTGCGGGAAGTGCGGGGCGAACGCCTGGCTGGAGAAGCCGGCCGAGGAGATCGGCGGCTGCTGGACGTAGATCCGCTCGCGATTGAGGTTGGTCGAGGAAAGCACCAGCGCCGAGGTCGAGCGCACCGGCGCGATCTGGTTGCCCTTGGTCGTCTGGTGGCGGCCGAGCTGGAACATATCATCGCGCGCGACCTGGGGGTTGTAGGTCGCGAAGTTGCGCGTTTCCTCGGCTTCATATTTGTGGCTGGTCGTCTTCCAATTGGCCTCGATCGGCAGATGGCAGCCGCCGCACGACGTGGTCCATGACAGGTGGCAGGTGAAGCACGCCATCTCGTCCGATTTGTGCGCGCGATCGCCCGCAGCCACGCCGGGGCCCCATTCGAACTTGCCGGTTTGCGCGCCCGCTTTGCCCATCAACTTGGCGCGCGCCGCCTTGGCGTTGAAGTCGGGGCTGTCGCGATCGACCGAATCCTTGACCAAATGGACCCGCCACTCGAGCTTCGGATCGACGATCGAGCGCTGCATCAGGATCCGGCGCCCGGAGGCATCGACCGTCCACTCGAACCGGCGCTGGCCGTCGGCATTGCGCAGCAGCGACAGGTTGGTGCCCTGCGGCCGGGCGGCGGGGCCGGAGGTGAGCAGCGTGGGGAATGCATCGGCGGTGCCGTGGCAATCCTTGCAGCCGATCTCGACCGCGTTGGCGACCTCGCCATAGAGCAGGCCGTTGCCATGGCTGTCCTGCGCGAAATGGCAGTCGGCGCACTGCATGCCTTTCTCGGCATGGATGTCCATCATGTGGACCGCCTTGCCCTTCTGCTCGCCCGGCTGGACGAACGGGGCGGCGCCGGTCTTGGCGAACTTCTCGGGATCGTCGGGCGAGATGATCTTGCCCTGGGCGTCCAGCAAATTGCCCTCGCGATCGCGCTTGTAGATCGCGCGGAAGTTCCAGCCGTGGCTGTGATAATCGGCGAACTGGGTGTCCTTCGCCTTCGGATTGACGTCGTCATAGACCTTGCGGAGGAAATCCACGTCGGCCCATTTGCCGCGCACCGCAGCCGCCTCGGGATTGCGCTCGTTGATTTCGCGCACCTTCGCCGCCGTCGGATATTCCTGCTTTTCCGGCCACATCAGCGGCGCATCGGATTCATAATCCCACATGGTGTAGCCGAGGTAGGAATTCAGGAAGATGTTCGGCTGGTGCATGTGGCAGTTCATGCACTGCGCGGTGGGGATCGCGCGGGTGAAGGCGTGCTCGATCGGGTGGCCCTTTTCCTTCACCGCACCGACCGGGTGGGCGACGCCGCCATAATCCTTGACCTTGCCGTGGCTGCTTTCATGGCCGCTGCCGTGGGCGTCGCCGCCTTCGCGTTCCATCTTGCCGGCGATGGTCGGATCGACGGTCGCGGTCTGGCCGTCGCGACCGAACGGCGCCCAGGTCAGGCTGTGGCGCGGCTCGCGATCGTTGGCGTAGACGACGTGGCAGCCGGCGCAGCCCGACTGGCGATAGTCGCCCGGCTGGTCGTTGGTGCCCATGAACCACATGAACGGATCGTTGAGCCGGGTCTTGTGGACGTTGAGGATCGGGATCGACACGCGCAGCCCGGTGCCGGGGCCGCGGTTCGACTGCTTCAGGTCGGGACGGCCCGGCTCCTCCAGCCGCTGGATGCTGCCGCTCGGGTTGGGCAGGCCGATCTCGGCGAACTGGGTCGATATGTTGCGCCCGCCGCGCTCGAACACGCGGAAGATGTCGCCCGGGGGAACGACGTGCCAGGTCGGCAGCGGATACATTTCGGCGAGCGCCCCGCGCGCCTTCTGCGCATCGGTGATCGTGCCGACCGGATCACCGGGGGAGACGAGCTTCGCCGGCTCGCCGTGCTTGGTATAGGCCTCGCCGAACAGGTAGTTCTTATAGGGGACGATGCCGTTATTGTAGGCGGCCCCGCCCCACAGCATCGCGCCCGTCGCCATCAGCGATCGTTCGGCGGCGGTGATGATGTCGATATGGCAGGCGCCGCAGCTTTCCCGCGCCACCCGGTAGTCCGACGGATTGACGAAGCGGATATATTCCGGCGCCTCGGTATTGAGGAGCGTGTAGCTGCGCTTCGGATTGGCCGAGTTGGGCCAGTCCCACGCTTTGGGAAAGCGCGGCAGCACATGGGCCTTTTCGAGGATCTTGCGGTAGCCGGGGTCTTCGGGCTTCAACCCGCCGTCGTTGCGCGCCGCGCTGTTGCCGCCGTGGCAATCGACGCAGCCCAGCGCGACCGCGGGCGACCGGTGCATCGTGCCGGCATCCGTCTTGGTGTGGCAGCTGAGGCATCCGCCATTCTT
>JAQGKS010000258.1 GCA_028289965.1 Sphingomonas bacterium | reverse complement strand
TGGCTGGTGGGAGCGGCTCCATTGGGGGCTCGGCACGCATCTCGGGCAAGGCGCGATCCAGGGTCCGGCGGGCGACTGGGTCGCCCACGTCCACAAGGATGAGAATAACCCGACCGGACGCGGCACGCTGACCGACGTGGAACTGCGGCCGCATACCGACTTTCACGAGATCATGTCGCTCGGCGCGGTGTCCAGGCCGATATCGGGCGGAGCCAGCGCGCTGGTCAGCGCCACCGCGATCCGCGACGCCATCGCCGCCGAACGGCCCGAGCTGCTCGCCGCCCTCTACGAAGGCTATTATTACGGCATCAACGAAGCGGTCGGCGGCGAGCAGCCACTGTCCGCCGCCAAGGTGCCCCTGTTTTCCGAACAGGACGGCCGGCTGAGCTGCCTGTGCAACGGCTACTTCATGGCGACCGGGGCGAAACGGCGTGGCGAATCGCTTCCGGCGGAGTTGGTGGAGGCGCTCGCCTGCTTCAACGAAGTGGCGATGCGCGACGACATCGTGTTGCGCTTCATGCTCGCACCCGGCGAGATCGTCTTCTGGCACAATTGGACGCTGCTCCACGCCCGCGAGTCGTTCGTCGATGCACCCGGATCGAAGCGATTGCTGACGCGGCTGTGGATCAACGTGCCGGGCGGGCGCGCCGTCCACCCCGAAATCGCCGAGCGGGCGCGGCTGTTCGATCGCGATCATCACCGCGCCGCGGAATTGCCGCCGCCGGCATGATGGCGGCCCGGCGCAAGACGCGCTAAGCGGCGCCGATGACTGATCCACTACCCCGCTGGACCGAGGAGGCACTCGGCCATCGCCCTGCCGACCCTGCGCTGTTTCGCCGCGCGCTGACCCATAGCAGCCATGCCGGCGAGACGTACGAGCGGCTCGAATTCCTCGGTGATCGCGTGCTCGGGCTGGTCACCGCCGCCTGGCTGTTCCGGCTGTTCCCCGACGAACCCGAAGGCAAGCTGTCCCGCCGGATCAACGCGCTGGTCAGCCGCGATACCTGTGCCGAGGTCGGCCGCGAGATCGGCGTCGCGCAGCATATCCGCCTCGGCAAGCAGGCGCGGGACGATGGCGCCGCCGAAAGCGGCAATGTCGTCGGCGACGTCGTCGAGGCGCTGATCGGGGCGCTGTTCCTCGAAGGGGGGCTGGCGGCGGCGGAACGCTTCATCCACCGTGCGTGGGGCGGCCGGGTCGATGCCGCCGATCGCGCGCCGCAACATCCCAAGTCCGCGCTCCAGGAGCGTGCCGCTGCGCGCAACCTGAAGCCCCCGGTCTACGTCATGTCCGGGCGATCCGGACCTCATCACAGCCCCCGCTTCACCGTCACCGTGACGGTATCCGGCGCGGGCGAGGCAAGCGCGGAGGGATCCTCCAAGCAGGAGGCCGAAACCGCCGCCGCCGTCAAAATGCTGGAGATATTGAAATGACCGAAGACATGGAATCCAGCCAGCGCTGCGGCCTGATCGCCGTCGTCGGCGCGCCCAACGCGGGCAAGTCGACGCTGGTCAACGCGCTCGTCGGCCAGAAGGTCGCGATCGTCAGCCCCAAGGCGCAGACCACGCGCGCCCGCCTGCTCGGCATCGCGATCGAGGAACAGACCCAGCTGCTGCTGGTCGACACGCCCGGCATCTTCGAGACGCGCCGCCGGCTCGACCGCGCGATGGTCGCCGCTGCGTGGGGCGGAACCCAGGATGCCGACCTGATCGCGCTGGTGATCGACGCCAAGACCGGCCTCACCTCCCGCGTCCAGCCGCTCATCGAGACGCTCAAGGAGCGGCGCGAATCCAAGATCGTGATCCTCAACAAGGTGGACGTCGCCGACAAGGGCCGCCTGCTGGAACTGGCCGCGCGCGTGCAGGACGCGCTCGCGCCCGAGGAGATGTTCATGATCAGCGCCTCGACCGGCGACGGCGTCGCTGCGCTCAAGAAGTCGCTCGCCGCGCGCGTGCCGGCCGGTCCGTGGCACTATCCCGAGGATCAGGTGTCCGACGCGTCCGAACGGATGCAGGCCGCCGAGGTGACGCGCGAGCAACTCTATCTCCAGCTCCATGCCGAGCTGCCTTATGCCAGCGCGATCGAGACCGAGAAGTATGAGGAGCGGCGCGACGGATCGGTCGCGATCCACCAGCAGATCCTGGTCGGCCGCGATACCCAGCGCGCGATCGTGCTCGGCAAGGGCGGCGCGCGGCTGAAGGAGATCGGCAGCCGGGCGCGGGCGGAACTGGAGACGCTGATGGGCCGCAAGGTCCACCTCTTCCTCCACGTCAAGGTGCGGCCGGAGTGGGAGGAGGATCGCACGCTCTACAAGGATATCGGGCTCGACTGGGTCGAATAGTCAGCCGAGCAGCGCGTCGACCCATTCGGGCACGAGCTGCCCGGCAGGGCCGAGCCGGGTCTCGTCGAAGAAGATGCTGCCGCCCGACGGCTCGAGGTTCAGCTCCAGCGTCGCCGCCCCGTGATAGCGCGCGGTCCGGACGAACCCGGCGGCGGGATAGACCGCCCCCGACGTCCCGATCGAGACGAACAGGTCGGCCCGCTCCAGCGCGCGATCGATCCGTTCCATCCCGTAGGGGATTTCGCCGAACCAGACGATGTCGGGGCGGAGCGCACCGGCGGCGCCGCAGGCCGGGCATGAAGGCCCCTGCTCCAGCGGCCCATCCCATGCCGACCGGCCGTCGCAGGCGAGGCACCAGGCGGATCGCAGCGCCCCGTGCATGTGGAGCAGCCGGGTCGCCCCGGCGCGCTCATGCAGGTCGTCGACATTCTGGGTGACGATCAGCAGCTCGCCCGCCCACGCCGAATCCAGCCGGGCGAGCGCGTGGTGGGCGGCATTGGGCTCCGCGGCGGCCAGCGCGGCCCGGCGCTGATCGTAGAAATGCTGCACCAGCGCCGGATCCCGGGCGAACGCCTCGGGCGTGCAGACCTCCTCGACCGGATGGCTCCGCCGCACGCCACCCGAATCGATATAGTCCCAGAAGGTCGTTGCCCCGCTGGTGCGGAAGGTGGGTATCCCGGATTCGGCGCTGATGCCGCTGCCGGTCAGGATCACGATGTTCATCGGGCGGGTCATGCGGATCGATTACCTGAAGGCGGACCAAGTTCCGAGCCTCGGCGTAAACGCGGCGCCCGCCCGAATGGCCCTAGATCCACCCCGCCGTCGCGGCGAGGAGCCACAGCCCGATCGCCAGAAACAGGCTGGCCGCGATCACCCGCACGGTGCCCATCGGCACGCGCTTGATGAGTTCGTGGCCGAGGAAGACCGCCGGAACGTTCGCCACCATCATGCCGAGCGTGGTGCCCATCGTGACCGACACGACATCCTGGAACCGCGCGCCGAGCGCGATCGTGGCGATCTGGGTCTTGTCGCCCATTTCGACGAGGAAGAAGGCGATCAGCGTGGTGAGGAACGCGCCGTACCGCGCCGGCTTTTCTTCGAGCGGATCGATCTTGTCGGGCACCAAGGTCCAGGCCGCCATGGCGATGAACGACGCCGCGATGGTGTAGCGAAACCACGTGCCGTCGAGGAAGTCCGCGGCGCGAACGCCTACCAGCGCCGCGAGGAAATGGTTGGCGATCGTCGCGGCGAAGATGCCGAGGATGACGGGGGCGGGTTTGCGGAAACGGGTGGCGAGCAGGATCGCCAGCAACTGGGTCTTGTCGCCG
Source organism: Sphingomonas bacterium (assembly GCA_028289965.1). Lineage (GTDB taxonomy): Bacteria > Pseudomonadota > Alphaproteobacteria > Sphingomonadales > Sphingomonadaceae > JAQGLK01. The sequence continues at coordinate 16,706 of JAQGKS010000258.1, read as the reverse complement.
ATTTCGGCGAGGGCCACCACTGCGGTGGATGTGAACAGGGCTTCCAACTCTATCTCTCCGGGCCGGGCGGTACGTTGATCCAACGACATCGGCCTCCCCGCCCGGCAGAGCGGGGGCGCGATGCCATTGGTCTCGCCCAGACGGTGATCCCGTCTTCCCCCGCACCACGGTGTCTCCACCGAGCATGTTGACGCGAGGGGGCCGCCCCGAAGGACGATCGGCTACTCCCCAGATGACGCCGATCGCCTAGCCGGGTGCCGCCCCGCGCGCAAGACCGATCGTGCTGGCCGGTCCGCGCGGCTGTCCCCGGTTGCGCTGGCTGCCTCGCTTGCCCATGAAGCAGCGCAACGCGTTCGGGGGCAAATCGCATGGGCAGGATCGGGATACTCGGGGCAAGCGGGCGGATGGGCCGGGCCATCGCCCAAGTCTGCCGCGAACAAGGCATCGACGTTGCCGGCGGGGTAGACCGGCCCGAATTCGGCGGCGAGGTCGCTCCCGGCCTCAGCTTCGAATCGGACGCCGTGGCGCTCGCCCGGATCAGCGACGTGCTGGTCGACTTCTCGGCGCCGTCCGCGCTTGCCGGGCACCTCGCGGCGGCACAGGCGGCGGGTGCGGCGATCGTCGTCGGCACCACCGGGCTCCAGCGCGAACATCATCACGCGATCGACGCGGCGGCGCGGGACATCGCGGTGCTGCAGGCGGCGAACACGTCGCTCGGCGTCAACCTGCTGGCGCACCTCGTCCGCCAGGCGGCATCGCGCCTCGGGCCGGACTGGGACATCGAGATCCTCGAAATGCACCACCGCCACAAAGTCGATGCGCCGTCCGGCACCGCCCTCCTGCTTGGCCAGGCGGCGGCCGAGGGGCGCGGCGGCACGCTCGATGCGCTCAACCGGTTCGACCGGATGGGGGTCGCCGCCCCACGTGAGGAAGGGACGATCGGCTATGCCTCGCTCCGCGGCGGATCGGTCGCGGGGGATCATGTGACCATCTTCGCGGCGGAGGGCGAGCGGATCGAGCTTGGCCACCGTGCGGAGAACCGCACGATCTTTGCCCGCGGCGCGGTGCGTGCGGCATCGTGGCTCGCGGGCAAGCCGGCCGGGCGCTATGCGATGACGGACGTGCTGGACCTGCCGTGAAGAAGGCCGACGCGTTCGAGTTCTACCGCCGGCTGGCGGAGGCGGACCCGGCTCCACAGACCGAGCTCAACTACGTCAATCCCTACACGTTGCTGGTCGCGGTCGCGCTGTCGGCGCAGGCGACCGATGTCGGCGTCAACAAGGCGACCGCGGCGCTGTTCCGCGAGGTGCAGGATCCGCAGGCGATGATCGACCTGGGTGAGGAAGGGCTGAAGGCGCATATCCGCACGATCGGGCTGTTCAACACCAAGGCGAAGAACGTCATCGCGCTCAGCCGGCTGCTCGTCGCGCAGCATCAGGGCGAGGTGCCGGCCGATCGCACGCTGCTGGAGACGCTGCCCGGCGTCGGCCGCAAGACGGCCAATGTGGTGATGAACGTCGCCTTCGGGGCTGAGACGATCGCGGTCGATACCCACATCTTCCGCGTCGCGAACCGCACCGGCCTCGCCCGCGGCAAGACCCCGCTCGCGGTCGAGCTGGGGCTGGAAAAGATCACTCCCAAGCCCTTCATGGCCCACGCTCATCACTGGTTAATCCTGCATGGCCGCTATGTTTGCAAGGCGCGCCGCCCGGAATGCTGGCGTTGCCCGGTGGCCGACCTATGCGCCTTCAAGCCGAAGACCCCGCCGCCGGCGACGACCAGCAAGGCGCTTTCCGCCCCCCTCGTGCGTTAAGCGAGGACATCCCTGAAGGCCTTGATCCAGGCCACGTGTTGGAGAGAGATACGATGCGTCTCCTGCCCCTTGCCATGATCGCCGCCGCGCTCGCCGGCCTGTCCGCCGCCGCCGATGCCCGCACCAAGGGCGTTCCGCCCGTCAAGGAAGCCGGGCCGCCGGAGGATTGCGTCCAGCTGCAAAGCATTCGCGAGACCCGCGTCCGCGACGATCGCACGATCGATTTCTACATGCGCGGCGGCAAAGTCTATCGCAACACCCTGCCCGGCACCTGCCCGCAGCTCGGCTTCGAAGAGCGTTTCTCCTACGCGACCTCCCTCTCGAAGCTCTGCTCGACCGACATCATCACCGTCCTCCAGAGCCCCGGCGTCACCCGCGGGCCGAGCTGCGGCCTGGGCAAGTTCCAGCCGGTAACCGGCGCACCGCGCTGATCGGCGTGCGATTGGGGTAGCGGCGGGCGAACGGCTTTGCTAAGCGCGCCCACAGGCACCCGTAGCTCAGCTGGATAGAGCGCTGCCCTCCGAAGGCAGAGGCCACTGGTTCGAATCCAGTCGGGTGCACCATTTTCATATCTTTGACGGTTTTCGCTGGCCCGGGTCGCACTGATCCTTTGGGACCGGCTCACTCGCTTGCAAGCGAGCGAATGCGGCCCGTCCGACGGCGGGCCCCGGATTTGCGCACATTTACAGACGCCTAAGCAGCATTGTTTAAATGGGCGATAGCCTCCCTGCCCGCTCGACGCGCATTTGGTACCGCAACGCCGTCGCCGCCTCTGCCCGGTGCCGCCAAGAGGTTGGCACGCCGTGGAACAAACCTCGCGTTGAAGGCTTCGGCGGGGGAAGGGAGAGCGTGATTGGGCTCGATACGGGCATTGACGGACCGGGAACCCATCGCGGTGTCGGCGGTTAGCAAATCAGCCGGTCGCCGCGCGAATTCGGTGATTCCCGGCACTGACAGACATTCGCAAACAATATTCGTGACCGGGGGCAAACACCCGGAAGCGTTAGGAGAAGTGATGCCACCGATGTTCCCGCACGCGCTGTTGGCGTGCATCAATGAAGGCCGGGCGCCGCAGCCCCAGGAACTTGCCTGCGTCGCCGCCAAGATCCGGCGGGAGGCCTTTCCCGCTAGCCTCGGCAGCGGTGCGCCGCACCCGCTGTCGCTTTCGATGGCGCATGCGGCGATGCATGGGGACGGCGCCGATGCCTGAGGGCGGTGTGCTGAGGCATCGGCGTGGCGGCGGCTGCCCTGCACGCGGTCAGCGCGCCCTTGGCATAAGCCGGCAAGAAGATTGGACATTGTTCGCGGCCGGGGCGTTGTGTCGGGGCGTTGTGATGATGATGGCGCAAACGGTAAGGCGCGATCGGTCGATTGGGGAAGCGGGTGAACAGCATGGCGGACGTGGTGGAGCTTGAGCCTGTCGACGAGAGCGCCGCCACCGGAATCGCGGGACTGGACGACGTAATCTGCGGTGGTTTCGCCCGCGGGCGCGTGTTCCTGCTCGAGGGAAATCCGGGCACCGGAAAGACCACCATTGCCACCCAGTTCCTGCTCGAGGGCGCCCGCAAGGGCGAGCGCGGGCTCTATATCACGCTGTCCGAGACAGCGGGGGAGTTGCGCGCCAGCGCCGCATCGCACGGCTGGTCGCTCGATCCGATCGAGGTGTTTGAACTGGTACCGCCGGAAAGCCTGCTCGACGACGATCAACAGCAGAGCCTGCTTTATTCGTCGGACCTCGAACTTGGCGAGACGACCAAGCGGATCTTCGAGGCGTTTGAACATATCCGGCCCGACCGCGTGGTTCTCGATAGCCTGTCCGAAATCCGCCTGCTGGCGCAGAGCTCCCTTCGCTACCGGCGGCAGATTCTCGCGCTAAAGCATTATTTTGCGAAGCAGAACTCCACCGTATTGATGCTCGATGACCTTACGTCCGAGCTTAACGACCGGACGGTGCACAGCGTTGCCCATGGCGTCGTCGCGCTGGAAGAGTTGGCCCGCGATTATGGCGCGGAGCGGCGTCGGCTGCGAGTCGTCAAATATCGCGGGCGGCGCTATCGCGGCGGATTCCACGACTTTGCGATCCAGACGGGCGGCATCCAGGTCTATCCCCGGCTCGTTTCCGGCGAACATAAGGTCCCGTTCCGTCGCGATCGGGTCGTCACCACCTCCGCCGCACTGAACGCCCTGTTGGGCGGCGGGGTTGAGCGGGGCACGAGCGTACTGATCCTCGGTCCGGCGGGGACTGGCAAGTCGCTGCTCGCACTCACCTTCCTTGCCGGGGCGATCGAGCGCGGCGAACGGGCAGCGATGTTCGTGTTCGACGAGGAAGTCGGGCTGCTGTGCGCACGCGCATTGACGCTGGGCATCGACCTGCAGGCGATGATCGATGCGGACAAGTTGGTGCTGGAACAGATCGACGCCGCCGAGATGACGCCGGGCGAGTTGGCTCAGCGGGTGCGGCGTTGCGTGGAGGAGCGCGACGCGCAGACCGTCGTTCTCGACAGCATCAACGGCTATCAGGCTGCCATGCCCGAGGAGAATGCGCTCATTCTCCACATGCACGAATTATTGCAGTTCCTGGGGCGCCGCGGCGCCACGACATTCCTGACGGTCGCCCAGCACGGACTGGTCGGCGACATGAAGTCCCCCGTCGATGTGACCTATCTCGCCGACACGGTGATCCTGCTGCGCTATTTCGAGGCGACCGGGCGGGTGCGACGGGCGATCTCGGTCGTCAAGAAGCGCGCCGGCGCGCATGAGGACACGATCCGGGAATATCGGATCGGCGATGGCGGAATGCAGCTTGGTGAGCCGCTGGTGAACTTTCAGGGCGTTCTGCGGGGGGTTCCGACGCTGGTGAACGGCGGCATCATCCCGAACGACCTTCAATCTTGATACCCGAACTATCCGAACGAGCATTGGTCCTAGCACCCAGCGGGCGGGATTCGCAGATCGCCATAGCGATGTTGGCGGAGGCCGGCATCCGCGCAATTGCATGCCGCACGCTTGGCGATGTGGTGGACGCACTGCGGGTCGGCGCCGGGTTCGGGCTGGTGACCGAGGAGGCGTTGAACACGGCCGATCTGCGGGCGCTGAGCGCGTGGATCGAAGCGCAGCCCGAATGGTCGGACTTCCCGTTCGTGCTGCTCACCCGCCGCGGCGCCGGGCCGGAGCGCAACCCGGCCGCGGGACGGCAGCTGGAGACGCTGGGCAACGTCACTTTTCTGGAACGGCCGTTCCACCCGACCACGCTGATCAGCCTGGCGCGCTCCGCGCTGCGCGGGCGGCGGCGGCAATATGAAGCGCGCGCGCGGCTCGAGGCGCTACGCGAGAGCGAGGCGTGCAACGCGCGATCACCGAGGCGACCTCGGAATCGATCACGATCATCGCCACCGATGGCCGCCTGCTCCACATCAACCCCGCCGGGCTGAACATGATCGAGGCGGGCGGCGCGTCGTCGGTGCGCGATGTCAACGCGCTCGACCTGATCGCACCGGAAGATCGGGCCGAGTGGCAGACCAATCACGCGCGCATCGTCCGGGGCGAAAGCCGCAATTGGGAGTTCGACATCGTCGGCCTCGCCGGCACGCGGCGGCGGATGGAGACCCATTCGGTGCCCCTGACCCTCCCCGACGGCAGCATCGCCCAGCTTGCCGTCACCCGCGACGTATCGGAGCGCAAGCAGGCCGAGGAGGCGTTGCGTGAGCTGGCCGGGTCGCTCGAACGCCAGGTCGAGGAGCGCACCACCGAGCTGCGTTCGGGCGAGGCGCGGATGCGCGCGATTTTCGAGACCAACTACCAGTATCAGGGGCTGCTCGCGCGCGACGGGACGGTGCTCGACGCCAACCGCACGTCGCTGAACGGGATTGGCGCGGATCGCTCCGAGGTGGTCGGCCGTCCGTTCTGGCGCACGCCCTGGTTCACCGAGACGCCGGGAATGGCCGCGCTCGTCCGCGGCGCGGTGCGCCGCGTCGCCGCGGGCGAGACGATCCGCCACGAGATCATGATCAAGCTGCCGATCGGCTGGCGCTCATTCGATTTCGGGATGCGGCCGGTTCGCAACGAAGCCGACGAGATCGTCTCGATCGTCCCCGAAGGGGTCGACGTGACCGAGCGGCGGCAGGCGGAGGATGCGCTGCGCCAGTCGCAGAAGCTCGAGGCGATGGGGCAACTGACCGGCGGGGTTGCCCATGATTTCAACAATCTGCTGACCCCGATCATCGGCAGCCTCGACATGCTGCACCGGAAGCGATCGGGCACCGAGCGCCAGCAGCGGCTGATCGAAGGCGCGCTGCAATCGGCCGATCGCGCCAAGATGCTGGTGCAGCGCCTGCTCGCCTTCGCCCGCCGCCAGCCGCTTCAACCGAGCGCGGTCAATGTCTCGGCGCTGGTGCGGGGCATGGCGGAGCTGGTGGGGAGCACGACCGGCCCGCAGATCAAGGTGGTGGTGGTCGCGCCCGATGACCTGCCCGCCGCCCGTGCCGACCCGAACCAGCTGGAAATGGCGGTCCTCAACCTTAGCGTGAACGCGCGCGACGCCATGCCCGATGGCGGCACGCTGCGCATCACCGCCTCGCTCGAGCAACTGTCCGGCGGGCGATCATCGACCAAGCTGCCGCCGGGCGACTATATCCGGCTGTCGGTGGCCGACAGCGGGATCGGCATGGATGCGGAAACCGCCGCGCGCGCGATCGAGCCGTTCTTCTCGACCAAGGGAATCGGCAAGGGCACGGGGCTCGGCCTGTCGATGGTCCATGGCCTTGCCTCCCAATTGCAGGGGGCGCTGACCATTTCGAGCACGCCGGGCGTCGGCACGAACATCGATCTGTGGCTGCCCGTGTCGCGCGAACCGGCGCGAAGCGACACCAGGAGCGATCCTCCGCCCGCGATCGGCCACCATGGATCGGCCTTGCTGATCGACGATGAAGAGCTGGTCCGCGCCAGCACCGCGCATATGCTGAGCGAGATCGGCTATGACGTCATCGAAGCGGGGTCCGCCTCGGCGGCGCTGGCGTTGATCGACGGCGGCTTCACCCCCGACCTGATCGTCACCGATCACCTGATGCCGGGGATGAGCGGCGCCGATCTCGCCCGCATCGTCCTCGCCCGCTTCCCCGACATGCCGATACTGATCGTCTCGGGCTATGCCGAAGCCGAGGATATCGCGCCCGATCTGCCGCGGCTGACCAAGCCGTTCCGGATGCTGGAACTGGCGTCAGCGATCGCCATCATCCGCCCGTCGGCCGATACCCCGCAGCGCCGGGTCAGCCGATCCAGCCAATAGCCGGTAGAGGACAGGGGGCGGGTCGGCGACACTCTGCCGGCCCCGCCCCGCTCCTCAGGCGTAACTCGGGGTTAGATCCGCGCCGCGGCGATGTCCGCGCCCTCGCGCAGCGCACGCAGCTTCTTCCAGGTAACCGCGGGATCGATCTTGCCATAGCCGGCAAAGGTGCCGAACCCGCAATCGGTGCTGGCGATCACCCGGTCCGCACCGACGAACGAGGTGAAACGCTCGATCCGCTGCGCGATCAACTCGGGATGCTCGACATAGTTGGAGCAAGTGTCGATCAGGCCGGGCGCCAGGATCTTGTCGTCCGGCAGCTTGGCTTCCTTCCACACCGCCCATTCATGATCGTGGCGCGGGTTGGCCGCCTCGAACAGGATCGTCGACGGGCGCGCCTTCAGGATGATGTCCATCACCTTGTCCAGCGCGATGTCGCAATCGTGCGGGCCTTCGTAATTGCCCCAGCAGACGTGCATCCGCATCTGTTCCGGCGGGATGTTCGCGGTGGCCGCGTTCAGCGCCTCGACATTGGCGGCGGCAACCTTGAGGAATTCCGCGTCGGTGCAATCCTGGTAGCCGGTGTGGCGCGACATGGCGAGATCCGGGCAATCGAGCTGGAGCTGGAAGCCCGAAGCAGCGATCGCTTCATATTCGGGGCGCATCGCATCGACCAGATCGGCGAGATAGGCCTCGTGCGTCGGATAATAAGCGTTCGGCTGGAACGCGGTGATCAGCCCGGGAGAGGCGGCGTTGAGGAAGCCCTTCACGCCCTGCCCCTGCCGCTCCATCGCGGTGGTGAAGCGGCGGATATCCTCGTGGCACGGATCCATATTCTTCAGGCGCACCGGTGCGATGCACGATGCGCGGGTGAATTCCTGGTCGCCCATGATCGCCGCCAGCTTCTTGCGCAGCTCGGGCAGCGGCGCGAGATCGAGCGCGGGCTTGCGCGGGCTGTCGCCGCCAAAGCCTTCCAGGCGTTCGATGATGTAGGTCGAATAGCCGACCTTGCCGAGTTCACCGTCGCTGACGATCGAAACGCCGGCTTCGACCTGCAGGCGGACGGCCTCGTCCACCGCGGCCTGAACGACGCGATCGAACTCCGCCACGTCATAGGGCTGGCCATGATCGCGGGCGAGCAGCAGCGGCACGAGTTCCGGCCCGCGCGGCAGGCTTCCGACATGGCTTGTGGCGATCCGCGTCATCCTGGTCACTCTCCCTTGGCTTGACGGCGGGCCTGCCCTCCGTCGCGGCGAGTTCGGCCGCCGCCCCCCGCGCTTAGCGAAGCCGATGCGCCGACGGAAGCCTCGGCAGAGGCGGCGCGTCGGCGTGGCGCGTCGGCGTGGTTCAGGCCGTCATCCGCAGCACGGGCTTGATCACCGTACCGGCGGCGACGTCGGCAAAGGCCCGGCCAATATCGGCAAACGGGTAGAAGCTCAGCAGCCGATCGAACGGGAAGCGGCCCTGCTGCCAATAATCGATCAGCATCGGGATGAAGAGTTTCGGCGCGGCGTCCCCGCCCAATATACCGCGCAGCATCCGCCCGCCCGCCAGCATCGGGAACATCGCCGGCGCCCAATCGCCCCGCGGCGCCGTGACGAACCCGGCGGTACCGCGCATCGCCAGGCATTCGAGCGCCATCGAAAATACCGCCGGCGCGGTGGTCGTGTTGAAACTGTAGTCGAGCCCGCGCCCGGTGACCGCCCGCAATTGTGCCGCGAGATCGGGATCGTCGGCCCGAAAGGCGGCGGTCGCGCCAAGCTCGCGCGCCAGATCGAGCCGCCCGTCGGCCAGGTCCACCGCGACGATGTGCGCCGCCCCGGCGAGCCGCGCGGCCATCACCGCGCTCAGCCCGACGCCGCCGACGCCGAACACGACGATGCTGTCACCGGTGCCGACCTTGAGCGACTTGAGCACCGCGCCCGCCCCAGTGATCACGCCGCAGCCGAGCGGGCCGAGCATCTCCAGCGGCAGATCGGCAGCGACCTTCACCGCGGTACGTTCGGGCACGATCGCATGGCTCGCGAACGAGGATTGGCCGAAGAAGTGGGAGTGGATCGGCTGGTCCCCGCAGCACAAGGCCGTCGTCCCGTCCATCCGCTGGCCACCGAAATTGCGGGGCATCGCCTGGTCGCAATAGCTCGGCATGTTCTCGCGACAATTGATGCAGGCGCCGCAGGAACTGCCGCTCATCACGACATGATCGCCGACGACGAACTCGGCTACGCCCTCGCCCACCGCCTCGACGATCCCGGCGCCTTCGTGGCCGAGCACGATCGGCAGCGGCGAAAGCCGCCCGGAATGGGCGTGAAGATCGGTGTGACAGATGCCGGCCGCCACGATCCGCACGCGCAATTCGCCCGGCCGTGGATCCTGCAGCTCGAGTTGCTCGATCGCCGGGGCTGGCATGCCTGGGCGGCTCACTGCCGCGTCGATCTTCATCGTTTCGTCCGCCGATCGACCATCCGCCCGCTCCGTTGTTATTTCAACGAACAGGCTTCCCGGTCGAGTGAAGCGATGTCAAGCGCCGGCCGCGGCACCGGCGCGACAAAGCGGCTCAGGCGCTCTGTGGTTCACCGACCGCTTGCGGAATCGCGCTCGACGACACCCGATCCTGCAGGAACACGCCCTGCTTGCGCAGCGTCGCCTGGAGGGTCTGGATATTGACTGCGCGCGGCTGGACGTTGCCCGTTGCGGCGAGCGCGGCGGCGGCGCCCGCGGCCTGTCCGGTCAGCCAGCATTGCGGGATCTCGCGCATGAAACCGTGCGAGTTGGCGTCGCACGAAATATGGCGGCCGCACGCGACCAGCCCGTCGAGACTGCGCGGCACGAGCGCCCCATAAGGCACCGACACCACGGGAAACTTGAGCGAAATCGAGGGGCTGACCCCGACCTCGTCGGCCACCGGCGTACCGTTGCCCCACTGCCCGCGCTCGATCCGGCCGACGCCAGCCAGCCGGCGGGTGTGGCGCACGCCCAGTTGCGACGCACTCTGCAGCATGTAGCAATTCTCGAAGCCCGGCGCGTTGGCGCGGAAGAAGTCGTTATGCGTCAGCATGAAGCGGTGCGAGCGGATCTCGACCTCGGTCATGTCGTCGACGTCCAGCGCGGACAGGCCCGATTGGCGGGGCCCGAGAAACAAGCCGATGTCGTTGCGCCACGACACATAGGGCGTCTGGAAGAAGCCGAGCCGTTCGCGGCCGAGCTTAGTGAACTCCTGGAACTGCTCGGGCTGGCCTTTGCGGAACTCGAGCCAGCGGTTCATGTCGACGCCGCCGAGCATGAAGGCGGTGTTCATGCTGTGGTGGACGTCGCCTTCCTCGATGTCGGTCTCAAAGGCCCCGCCGGCCCGCGCGAACATGTCGCCATCGCCGGTGGCGTCGACCACGACCTTCGACATCAGCGCCTGGCGCCCGCTTTTGCTCTCGAACACGACGCCGCGAACGCGCCCCTCCTCGACGATCGGCACCGCCGCCCAGCCGTGGAAGACGATCCGCACGCCCGCCTCGATCAGCATTTCCTGCGATACGATCTTCAGCCGTTCGGGATCGATCGTCGGCGCCCAGCACACCACGCCGTGGAACGCCGACGTCCGCTGCCCCCAATAACCGGCGTGGGCCGGATCGCGCGAACCCCATTCGGAGCGGGGCGGACCGGCGATCGCATCGGCGGGGAGCCGATCGAACACCTCTTCAGCGAAACCGCGGATCACCTGGCGGCCGGTCCAGTCCGTCATCCGATCGATCCAGATCACCAACCCGCCGGTCGACAGCCCGCCAAGGTGGTTATAGCGTTCGAGCATGACGACGTCCGCGCCCGCCTTGGCCGCGGCCAGCGCAGCCGCCGTCCCGGACGGGCCGCCGCCGACCACCAGCACGTCGCAGCTATGATAGACCGGGATGTCCTTGCCCGGCTCGGAGTAGAATCCGGTGCCGTTGCGGGGCGGCAGAGCGCGCTGCTGCGCCTCGAACACGTCGGACGCGAGGAAGCGATCCTCGGTCTGCCGAACCTGCTGGACGCGGGGTACAGATCCGGTTTCTTCCGACATGCAGCTATTCCTCTCGCTCGCCCCGATGGCAGGGCGAGCGATGTGTTGCATGCTACCAATTATTTTTCAACGCATGCCGCAACGCTAATCACGCGCGGCGGTGCAAAAAGCTTTTCAGCGGACGGTTTTCTCGCGCCCCTCGGCGTCGGGGGCGCCGTGCGGCGTGGTCTGATCGGCGTAGATCGGTTGGACGAGCAACGTGCCCATCTGCCGCAGCATGGCGAGCCGCGACGGGTTGAGCGGCTCGTCCGGCACGGCGCGCATCAGCGCATCGCAGCGCGCCTGAAGCCCCTCGCGAAACTCGGGATGGCTGATGATGAACAGGTCGTTCCGGCGGATACCGCGCAGCACGCGCTCGCCCACCTCGATCGGGTCCATCGTGATCTGGCTGATCGGCGCATCGGGCGGCGCGTCGCGGAACGCGGCGGCGAGATTCTCCTTGCGTGCATCCTGTTCGGCATAGCCGGTGGTCATCCCGTCGGGACGCAGCTTGTGGCTCATGAAGATATTGGTGCGCACGCCGCCGGGCAGGAATGCCGAGACACCGATATTCTCGTCCATCAATTCCCAGCGGAGCGCCTCGGCCATCCCCGTCACGGCATATTTCAGCGTGATGTAGATACCGGCGTCGCCGCTCGCGAACACGCCGGACATCGACGCGGTGTTGACGATGTGGCCGCCCTGCCCGTGCGCCCGCATCCGCGGCAGGATCGTCTGGACGCCGTTGATCACGCCATCCAGCATCACCGACTTCAGCCAGTCCCAATCGTCGTAGGTGGCATCCTTGATCGGCCCGGTGACGCCGATGCCGGCATTGTTGCACAGCAGGTGGATCGGCCCGAACACCCGCTCCGCCTCATCGGCGGCGGCGACGAAGTCGGTGCGGCTGGTGACGTCCAGCCGGATGGGGTGGACCGCCAGGTTGGTGTTGGCGAAGCCCGCCATCGCCTCGTCCAGCGCCTCCTGGCGGACATCGGCGATCACCACCTTCATCCCGTTGCGCGCGAACACCGTCGCCATGCCGAGCCCGATCCCGCTCGCACCCCCGGTGATGAACGCCGTCTTGCCCGCAACTTCCTGCATCGTTCCATCCTCGCTCAAAACTGCTGTTTGGCTACTCAAGGGTGGCGACATCCGCTCGGCTTGCCGGGGGGCAAGCCCCGCTCGCCGAGAGGAAGCCGCCCGGTCATTCGAATTCCAGGATCACCGAATCGACGGCCAGGCTCTCGCCCGGCACCGCCAGCACCCGGCCGATCGTCGCGCGCCGATGGCTGCGCAGGATATTCTCCATCTTCATCGCCTCCACCACCGCAAGCGGCTGGCCCGGCTCCACCCGGTCCCCCGCGGCGACATGGATCGCGCTGACCAGCCCCGGCATCGGGCAGAGCAGGAAGCGGGAAAGGTCGGGCGGCGGCCGGTCGATCATATGCGTCGTCAGCGCGGCGATGCGCGGCGGCAGCACGCGGACGATGTGGCTCGCACCGCGCGTGGTGAAGCGCCACCCGCCAATCCGTGGCTCGATCCGGACCGCAACCGGATCGCCATCGACCCGCGCCTCGATCAGCCGCTGCCCCGGCACATAAGGAGCCTCAACCGCCATCGGGCGGCCATCCACCGTCACTTCGCCGCCTTCGATCAGGACGAGATGATCGACACTGCCGATCCGGACGGACAGGCGGACGGGCTTGGCCGCATCGGCTCCGGACCCGAGCTGCCCATCGATCCGGCTCGCCCGCGCCGCATCCGCCGCGCTCAGCGTCGCGGCGACCGCCGCGAGCCCGGTCACGAACGCCGCCGATGCCGGCGCGCCGGCAAAGCCGTCGGGATATTCCTCGGCGATGAAGCCGGTGGTGATCGCGCCCGATCGGAAGCGCGGATGCTGCATCACCGCCGACAGGAAATCGACATTGTGGCCGATCCCATCCACCTCGAAGCGATCGAGCGCCGCCACCTGCGCGTCGATCGCCGCCTCGCGCGTGTCGCCACAGGTGACCAGCTTGGCGATCATCGGATCGTAGAACATCGAGATTTGCGAACCCTCGACCACGCCGTCGTCGACCCGCACCCCGGCGCCCGTCGGCGGCTGATACCGAACCAGCCGCCCGGTCGAGGGGAGGAAGCCGCGATAGGGATCCTCGGCATAAACGCGGGTCTCGATCGCCCAGCCGTCCAGCCGCACGTCCGCCTGGCCGAAGCCAAGCGGCTCGCCCGCTGCGATCCGGATCATCTGCTCGACCAGATCGAGCCCGGTGACGCATTCGGTCACCGGATGCTCGACCTGGAGGCGGGTGTTCATCTCGAGGAAGTAGAAGCTGCGGTCCGCCCCGGCGATGAACTCGACCGTGCCGGCACTGTGATAGCCGACCGCCTTGGCCAGCCGCACCGCCTGATCGCCCATCGCCGCGCGCATTTCGGGCGTCACGAACGGCGACGGCGCTTCCTCCACCACCTTCTGGTGGCGGCGCTGGATCGAGCATTCGCGCTCGCCGAGGTGAACGAGGTTGCCGTGCCGATCGCCGAGCAGCTGAATCTCGATATGGCGGGGGCTTTCGACGAACTTCTCGATGAACACCCGATCATCGCCGAAGCTCGCCAGCCCCTCGCGCCGGACCGCGTCGAAACCCTCGCGGACATCCTGCTCGGAAAAAGCGAGCCGCATGCCCTTGCCGCCGCCGCCGGCAGAGGCCTTCATCATCACCGGATAGCCAATGCCGCCGGCAATCTCCGCGGCGTGCGCGGTATCGCGGATCTCGCCGATGAAGCCGGGCACCACGCTGACCCCCGCCGCCTCGGCGAGACGCTTGGATTGGATCTTGTCGCCCATCGCCGCGATCGCCGACGCCGGCGGGCCGATGAAGGCGATATGATTATCCTCCAGCAGCCGGGCAAAGGAGGCGCGTTCGGACAGGAAGCCATAGCCCGGATGCACCGCCTGCGCCCCCGTCTCGCGCGCGGCGAGCAGGATCGCCTCGGCGAGCAGATAGCTGTTGGCGGCCGGGGGCGGACCGAGCCGCACGCGCTCGTCGGCCATTTCGACATGCTTGGCCCGCGCATCGGCATCCGAATAGACCGCCACCGTGGCGATCCCCATCGCTTGCGCGGTGCGGATCACCCGGCACGCAATCTCGCCGCGATTGGCGATCAGGATCTTGGAGAACATGCGCTAGCCGGCCAGGCTACGGCTGACCGACGCTCCGTCCACGACCGCCGAGCGATATTCAGCCCAATCGGTCATTCCGCCGCCACGCTGAGCGCCGGGGCGCGGCCGGCAGGATGGATGCCGAGCTTGCCGAACAAGGCGGTATCGGCCGATGCGCCGGCATTGCCGGACGTGAGCAGGCGATCGCCGGTGAAGATCGAATTGGCCCCTGCCAGGAAGCACAGCGCCTGTGCGGCATCGTCCATGCTCTCGCGGCCGGCCGACAGGCGGACGATCGCCCGCGGCATGGTGATCCGCGCCACCGCGACCGTGCGCACGAATTCGATGTCGTCGATCCGGGCCGCGGGCACATCCTTCAGCATATCGCCGAGCACGGTGCCGGCAATCGGCACCAGCGCGTTGATCGGCACGCTTTCGGGATGGCGCGGCAAGGTGGCGAGGGCGTGAAGGAAGCCGACGCGATCGGCGCGCGCCTCCCCCATCCCGACGATCCCGCCACAGCATACCGCCATGCCCGCGGCGCGCACCTTTTCCAGCGTGTCGAGCCGGTCGGCGAAGGTCCGGCTGGTGATCACCGTCGGATAATGCTCCGGCGACGTATCGATATTGTGGTTGTAGAAATCGAGCCCCGCATCCGCCAGACGCTCGGCTTGCGGCGCGCTCAGCATGCCGAGCGTCATGCAGGTTTCCAGCCCCAGCGCCTTCACACCCGCGATCATCGCGCACACCGCGTCCATGTCCCGATCCTTCGGGTTGCGCCACGCCGCGCCCATGCAGAAGCGCGCCGACCCTGCCGCGGCCGCCTCCCGTGCCGAGGCCAACACCGCCTCGACGTCCATCAACTTGTCGGCTTTCAGCCCGCTATCGGCGCTGACGGACTGGCTGCAATAGCCGCAATCCTCGGGGCAGCCGCCGGTCTTGATCGACAGCAGGGTCGCCAGCTCGACCGCGTTGGCATCATGGTGCGCGCGGTGGACGGATTGGGCCTGCCACAGCAGATCGGCGAAGGGCAGGTCGAACAGCGCGGCAATCTCCGTGCGGCTCCAGTCGTTGCGAATCATGCGGGCTCCTCATCGCTTTCGGGGGGCAGATTATGACCAAGAAGGCGCAGCACCGATGCCGCGGCATCGAGCAGGTTGGTGCCCGGCCCGAATATCCCCTGCACGCCGGCGTCGCGCAGCATCTGATGATCCTGCGCCGGGATCACGCCGCCGACAATCACCATGATGTCGCCGCGGCCCGCGTCGCGCAGATGACCGATCAGCTCGGGGACGAGCGTGCGGTGTCCGGCGGCGAGGCTGGAGGCGCCGACCACGTCGACATCCTCGCCGATCGCCAGCGCCGCCGCCTCGCCCGGCGTCTGGAACAACGGGCCGGGGACGACATGGAAGCCCAGATCGCCGAAGGCCGAGGAGACGAGGTTCGCCCCCCGATCATGGCCGTCCTGGCCGATCTTGGCGACGAGGATGCGCGGCGGACGTCCCTTGCGCCGGGCGACCGCGGCCACCCCCTCGCCCAGCTGCCGCCAGCGCCGATCGAACGCATAGGCCCCGCCGTAAATGCCGCTGACCGGGGTCGGCTGGGTATCGTGGCGGCCGAAAATGTCCTCGAGTGCCGCGGAAATCTCGCCGAGCGTGGCGCGGGCCCGGGCGCATTCAATCGCGAGCGCGAGGAGATTGCCTTGCGCGCCCGCGCCTTGGCGCAACGCATCGAGCGCGGCCGAATGACGTGCCGGGTCGCGCCCGGCGCGGGTCGCGGCGAGGCGGGCGACCTGACCCTCGCGCACCGCAAAGTCGTCGACCGCAAGATAGTCGAGCGGCTGGTCGGAGGATGCCGGATATTTGTTGACGCCGACGATCACGTCCTCGCCCTTGTCGACACGCGCCGCGCGGGCGGCGGCGGCCTCCTCGATCAGGCGCTTGGGCATGCCGCTGGCCACCGCCTTGGTCATGCCGCCCAAGCCCTCGACCTGCTCGACCAGCGCCCAGGCCGCATCGCCAATCTCCTTGGTCAGCGCCTCGACATAATAAGAGCCGCCGAGGGGGTCGACGACATGGGTGATCCCGGCTTCCTCCTGGAGGATCAACTGGGTGTTGCGCGCGATCCGGGCGGAGAAGTCGGTCGGCAGCCCGATCGCTTCGTCGAGCGCGTTGGTGTGGAGGCTCTGCGTGCCACCCAGCGCCGCCGCCATCGCCTCGATCGTGGTGCGCACGACATTGTAGTACGGATCCTGCTCGGTCAGCGACACGCCCGAGGTCTGGCAATGCGTCCGCAGCATCTTGGAGCGCGCATCCTTCGCCCCCAGCCCAGTCATGATCTCGCTCCACAACTGCCGCGCCGCCCGCAGCTTGGCGACCTCAAGGAAAAAGTTCATGCCAATGCCGAAAAAGAAGCTCAACCGCCC
>JAQGKS010000042.1 GCA_028289965.1 Sphingomonas bacterium | reverse complement strand
GTCGATTATCTGTTCCTCCAGGTCTGGCCCGACAAGGCCGAGGTTTCGGAGAATCAGAATTGCGGCAACATCCTTGCCGGCGTCGGCCCGTTCGCGATCGAGGAAGGCATCGTTCCGGCCTCGGGTGGCGTGACCTCGGTGCGGATCTGGATGGAAAACACCCAGAGCCTGGCCGTCGCCCATGTCCAGACGCCGGACGGGGCGGTCCGCTATGACGGCGATGCGCGGATCGACGGGGTTCCGGGCACGCACGCGCCGATCCCGGTCGATTTTCTCGACGTCGCCGGCTCGTCGTGCGGCGCGCTGCTGCCGACCGGCAATGCCGTCGACATGGTCGAGGGCGTTCGCGTCACCTGCATCGACAATGGCATGCCGGTGGTGTGCATCGCCGCTGCGGATGTCGGCCTGACCGGCTATGAGGATCCCGCCGAGATCGAGGCGAACGCGGCCGTCCGCGCCAAGGTCGAGGCGATCCGGCTTGCGGTCGGCCCGATGATGAATCTGGGCGACGTGACCAACAAGACCGTGCCGAAGATGAGCCTGCTGGCCAAGGCCCAGCATGGCGGCGTCGTCGCCACGCGCACCTTCATCCCGCACCGGGTGCATGAGGCGATCGGCGTGTTCGGCGCGGTCTCGGTCGCCACGGCCTGCCTGGTGCCCGGATCGGTCGCGGCGGAAGTGGCGGGGATCGCCGATCCGGCCGCGGTCAAGTCGCTCGATGTCGAGCATCCTACCGGCTTCTTCACCGTGACGATGGACGTCGAGATCGTCGACGGCGCCGTGTCGGTCAAGCAGGCTGCGCTGCTGCGCACCGCCCGACTGCTGATGCGCGGCGAGGTGATGGTGCCGGGTTCGGTGTGGAGCGGCCAGGGGCCAGCGGAGGGCTGATGCGTATCGCCCTTATCGGACTTGGCGAGGTGGGTCGCGTGCTGGCCGAGGATCTCGTCGGCCACGATCTGACTGCGTGGGACGTCAAGTTCGGGGACGCGGAGAGCGCCCCGATTCGCAACGCCGCCGCGGTGAATATCCGCCCGTCGCCCTCGGCCGAGGCAGCGGTGCGTGATGCCGCGCTTATCGTCAGTGCCGTTACCGCCGCCAATGATCTCGCCGCGGCGGAGGCGGTGGCGCCGTTCATCGCACCCGGCGCCTTCTACCTCGATCTCAATTCCGCCTCGCCCGGCCAGAAGAAGGCCAGCGCGGCCGCAATCGACGGCGCCGGCGGGCGCTATGTGGAGGCGGCGGTGATGTCGCCGATCGAGCCCAAGCGGATCGCCGCGCCGATGCTGCTCGGCGGGGCGCATGCGGCGGCGTTCGCGCAGATCGCCGCGCCGCTGGGTTTCGCCGGGCTGGAGGTATATGCCGAGGAGGTGGGCAAGGCTTCCGCCACCAAGATGTGCCGATCGGTCGTGATCAAGGGCGTCGAGGCGCTGCTGACCGAATCGATGCTCGCCGCGCGTGCTTACGGCGTCGAGGATCGGGTGCTGGCGACCTTGTCCAACCTGTTGCCGTCGGACGATTGGCAGAAGCTTGCCGCCTACATGATCTCGCGCTCGCTGGAGCATGGCGAGCGCCGCGCCGAGGAGATGCGCGAGGCCGCGCGCACCGTCGCCGAGAGCGGGATCGCGCCGCTGATGGCCGAGGCGACCGCCGCCCGCCAGGATTGGGCGGCCGGTTTTCGCGATGCGCTGTCGGGCGAAACCGTCGCCGGGATGGCCGATGCGATCCGTGCCCGGATGCCAGTTGTTGACATATCAACCGAGCTTCGCGAAGAGGCCCCTCAGAGGAAAGTCCGCGCATGATCATCGATTGCCACGGCCACTATACCACGGCGCCCGCGGCGCATGACGAGTGGCGCGAGCAGCAGAAGGCCGCGTTCAAGTCGGGCGCCTCCGCGCCGGCCTATCCGTCCATCTCGGACGGCCAGATTCGCGAGACAATCGAAAAGAACCAGCTTCGCCTGGTCAAGGAACGCGGCGCGGACCTGACGATCTTCTCGCCGCGCGCATCGGCCATGGCGCACCATGTCGGCGATGCCGGCGTCAGCCTCGCCTGGAGCCGGGTGAACAACGATCTGATCGCCCGCGTGGTCGATCTCTTTCCCGATTATTTCACCGGCGTGTGCATGCTGCCGCAGTCGCCCGACACGGGTCTCGAAAGCTCGATCGCCGAGCTCGAGCGGTGCGTCGGGATGGGCTTCATCGGCTGCAACCTGAACCCCGATCCCGGCGGCGGCCACTTCACCTCGCCGCCGCTGACCGACCGTTATTGGTATCCCTTCTACGAGAAGATGGTCGAGCTGGACGTGCCGGCGATGATCCACGTTTCGGGATCGTGCAATCCGGGGCTGCACGCCACCGGCGCCTTCTACATCGCCGCCGACACGATCGCCTTCATGCAGCTGATCGAGGGCGACCTGTTCAAGGATTTCCCCGAACTGCGCTTCATTATCCCGCATGGCGGCGGCGCGGTGCCCTATCATTGGGGTCGCTATCGCGGCCTGGCCGACATGCTCAAGAAGCCGACGCTCGACGGGCATGTGATGAAGAACGTGTTCTTCGATACCTGCGTCTATCACCAGCCGGGCATCGACCTGCTCGCCGAGGTGATCGATGCCGACAATATCCTGTTCGGGTCCGAGATGGTCGGTGCGGTGCGCGGCATCGATCCGCAGACGGGCCAGTATTTCGACGACACCAAGCGCTACATCGATGCGCTGGCTATCCCGGCCGCGGACAAGGCGAAGATCTTCGAGGGCAATGCCCGCCGCGTCTTCCCGCGTCTCGATGCCCAGCTGAAGGCGCGGGGCCTCTGATGCTGAAGCCGCCCGCCTTCACGATGGATCTCGACTGGCGCGTCTTCCATCCGCAGCCCGCCAAGCCGGCGTTCGTGCCGCCCGCCGGCGCGGTGGATGCGCACTGCCACGTGTTCGGCCCGGGGGACGAGTTCCCGTTCGCGCCGGAGCGCAAATATACGCCGTGCGACGCGGGCAAGGAAAAGCTGTTCGCACTGCGCGACTATCTCGGGTTCGAGCGCAACGTCGTCGTCCAGGCGACCTGCCACGGCGCCGACAATCGCGCGATGATCGACGCGCTGAAGGCGAGCAACGGGCGCGCCCGCGGCGTCGCGACCGTCAAGCCCGACATCTCGGAAGCGGACCTTGCCGAGATGCACGAGGCCGGCGTGCGCGGCGTGCGGTTCAACTACGTCAAGCGCCTCGTCGATCCCAAGCCCGACGATTATTATCGCGGGATCATCGACAAGATCGCCAAGCTCGGCTGGCACGTCGTGATCTATTTCGAGGCGGCGGACCTTGAGGAGAAGTGGGACTTTTTCACCTCGCTGCCGACGCCGGTGATCGTCGACCATATGGGTCGGCCCGACGTGTCCAAGCCGGTAGACGGGCCCGAGTTCGGGCTGTTCATCCGCTTCATGGCGGAAAACGACAATGTCTGGTCCAAGGTGACCTGCCCGGAACGGCTGTCCCAATCGGGCCCGCCGGCCTATGACGACGTCGTGCCGTTCGCCAAGGCGATCGTCGATCGGTTTCCCGATCGCGTGCTGTGGGGCACCGATTGGCCGCACCCGAACATGAAGAGCCATATCCCGGACGACGGCAAGCTCGTCGACTTCATTCCCCGCATCGCGACGACGCCGGAATTGCAGCGCAAGCTGCTCGTCGACAACCCGATGCGGCTCTACTGGAAGGACTGACGGCCATGACACTGCCGAGAGACATCCACTCCTA
>JAQGKS010000019.1 GCA_028289965.1 Sphingomonas bacterium | reverse complement strand
TGGCGCGGGCGCCGGCGTGGCGCAGATCCTCGACGAAACGGGCATATTCCTCCGCCGCTTTGCCGCGATCGTCGATGCGCAGGAGGTAGCTCGGGTGGATCGTCACCCAGCATTCGCCGCCATCCTCAAGCGTCTGCTGCTGGCCGCGGGTGCGCGAGATGGTGACGACGCGGCCGAGCAGGGCGCGCGCGGCGGTCGCGCCGAGGGCGACGGTCACCGGCGGACGGATCAGCATTCGTTCCTGTTCGATCCACCAGCGGCACGCATCGATCTCCGACCCGTCGGGTTTCGCGTGGATCCGGCGCTTGCCGCGCTGCTCGAACTTGAAATGCTTGACCGCGTTGGTGACGTAGGCAGCACTGCGGTCGACCCCGGCCTCGCCGAGCGCCTTGTCGAGCAATTGGCCGGCAGGGCCGACGAACGGCCGCCCGGCGAGATCCTCCTGATCGCCCGGCTGCTCGCCGACCAGCATCAGCCGGGCATCGACCGGCCCCTCGCCGAACACCGTCTGCGTCGCGCATCGGTAGAGGTGGCAGCGGGTGCAGGCCGCGGCCTCGTCGCGCAGCGCCTCCCAGGCGGCCTGGCTGTTGCCGCCAATCTCTTGTCTGGCGTTGGCGATCATGCCCGTCTCCCGTGCCTGCGCCGACGCGATCAGGCCTGGCACCAACGCCGTCTCGGGCATGTTTTTCCAATATTTCTTCGGCATCTCCTTGAGCATCGCGCCAATCTTGACGCGGGCCGGATTGAAGATCGAACTGTAATAGGTCGCCCAGGTCTGCTCGAGCGGATCGCCGTCGGGCGCATCCGCCTTGGTCGCACCGGGCGCCTCGCGCAGCGTTTCGCCGTCCCAGTGGATCGACACTTCGGGGGTGAGGATCGACCAGCGCATCGCGCCGAATCGGCGTACGAAGAAATCGGCATTAGCGCGGACGATATGATGTTCGGGCTCGAACCAGGCGACGAACCGCGCGCGTCCCGCACCGTTGCCGTCCCCGTCGCCGTCCCCGCCGCCCTCGTCCAACTCGCGGAAGCGGAGGAAGGCGCGCATCTTGTGGATGTCGCGGCGGACCGCCTTGGCCATGCCGGCGAGGCGGCGGACGAGCGGATCGGCCTCGTCCTCGATCGATCCGGGCTCGACGCGGAGGCGCGCCAGCAAGGCGTAGAGCAGGGCGAAACGCTGCGGATCGGAATGGCAGATCACCGTTTCGGCGAGTGCGACGAACGCGCGGGGCACCGAGAAGATCGCACCCGGCGCGGCCGCGATCGGCTCGGGATCGCCGCCGAACAGGTCGGCCGCCGAACCGCCGACCTGCCAGACGATATCCTCGGGCGCGACACCGGCGAGCGACAAGGCCCGCGCCGCGCCGCGCCAGCCATCGAAATCATCCTCGGCGGCGAGCGTTACAGTCCGCATGTAACGTGCCGAAGTTCGCGAAAGTCGCGTCCTACAGGGGGTCGGCGATGCCTTGAAGGTTGGGCGCACCAGTGCCTGCCCTGCGGCTGCGCCGGTTCATGCCGGGATGCGATGCGACTGGCCATGGCGCAGTCTTGCAGAGCGCAGCCGCGTAGGAAAGTCAGGCGGCGAACAGTTCGAGCTGATCGCGCTTGGGCTTGATCCGCTCCTTGAGGTCGATCCGGTCGGTCAGCGCCACCGGGCGCCAGTCGCTCGCCGCGATGAACGGGCGGACCTTGGTGATCGAGACGGTGAGCCGCGCGACATCGTCCAGCCGCAGCTGCCGCCAGCGCCGCGAGGTGATGATCGCATCGACGGCCTTCAGCCCGAGCCCGGGGACGCGCAACAACTCCTCCTTGGGCGCGCGGTTGACGTCGACCGGGAAACGATCGCGGAACTTGAGCGCCCAGGCGAGCTTGGGATCGATATCGAGCGGCAGCATGCCCGCCGCATCGGTCGCCTGCGCGACCTCGCCCGGGACGAAGCCGTAGAAGCGCATCAGCCAATCCGCCTGGTACAGCCGGTGCTCGCGCATCAAAGGCGGGCGCTGGAGCGGGAGGATCGCGCTGGCGTCGGGAATCGGGCTGAACGCCGAATAATAGACCCGGCGCAGGTTGAAGCGATCGTAGAGGTTGCTGGCGGTGGCGACGATCTCGCCATCGCTGGCGCTGTCGGCGCCGACGATCATCTGGGTCGACTGGCCGGCGGGTGCGAAACGGGGGGCGGAGCGGTAGCGCTTGGTCGCGTCCTTGCCGTTGTCTATCGCCGTCTTGAGCCCCTGCATCGCGCCGCGGATGCGCGTGCCCGATTTCTCCGGCGCGAGGCGGGTCAGCCCGCGCTCGGTCGGCAATTCGACGTTGATCGACAGCCGATCGGCATAGAGCCCGGCCTGGTTGAGCAGCTCGGGATCGGCATCGGGAATCGTCTTGAGGTGGATATAGCCGCGGAATTCATGATCCTCGCGGAGCGACCGCGCGACCTCGACGATCTGCTCCATCGTGTAGTTGGACGAGCGGATGATGCCGGAGGAGAGGAACAGCCCCTCGATATAATTGCGCTTGTAGAAAGCGAGGGTGAGCTGGACGACCTCGTCGGCCGAGAAACGCGCGCGGCGGACGTTCGAGCTTTTGCGGTTGATGCAATAATGGCAGTCGAAGATGCAGCTGTTGGTCAGCAGGATCTTGAGCAGCGAGATGCAGCGGCCGTCGGGGGCATAGGCATGGCAGATGCCCATCCCCTCGGTCGATCCGATGCCGCTCTTAGTGCCTTCGGAGGAGCGCTTGGCGGTACCCGACGACGCGCAGGAGGCGTCATATTTCGCCGCGTCGGCGAGGATCGCAAGCTTTTCGCGGGTGTCCAGCCGGGCCATGCGTTCTATATATGTTCTTAGACAGACAGGGGCAATAGCGGCAATTGGGGTCGGGCCGCCGCGCGGCCTGGCAACGCGGCGGGGCCCGTTCAGCCGTCGAGGGTGAAGCCGATCTTGAGCGTGACCTGGAAGTGGGCGACCTTGCCGTCCTCGACATGGCCGCGCGTGCCGACCACTTCGAACCAGCCGATGTGGCGGATCGTCTGCGCGGCGCGCTCCACCGCGTTGCGGATTGCCGCATCGACGCTCTCGGTCGAGGTGCCGACGATCTCGACGACCTTGTAGACATGGCTGCTCATCGCATCGACTCCCTGTTTCACGCGCATTGTAACATGGGTGGAATGCACGGCGGGCGTTTCCGCTCCGGCGATCAGGGGATTTCTGCGGTTTCCGCCTCCGCCTGACGCCGTTCTTCCCGCGCCTGACGCAGGAACTGGGCGTAGCAGCCGGTCTGGCCGCCCGATCCGACCACCGAGCAGCTGTTGGGCAGGCCGGCGCGGCTGACCGTTTCCAGCTCGCTGACCCGGCTGGTCCAACTGTCCGGGGCGGGCGCATCGGCGCGCTTGCCGCGGAAGCGCTTGGGAACGCGGTAGCGCTCGCTTTCGGGCAGCCGCGCGCAGACGACGATTTCCTGGCCGCTGCTGCGCGGACATGGATCGTCGCCGAAGACGATCAGCGTCGATGCGCGCTCCGCCGGGCTTTCCCGCGGCGGATCGGCGGCGGGCTGGGCCAGAGTCGGCGCGGCGAGAAGCCCGGTCAGCAGGGCGGCGGAAAGGAAGCGGAACGACACGGGGCGGACACGCCTTGGCTGCGGAGGGGAGCACCACATGGTGCCTGGCCGGCTTGCCCTCGCCTGAACGAACAGCGGCTCAGGGCAAATCGAGCGGGATCGCCGGGCTCTCGCCATCGGCGCGTTGCTCGGCGCGGGCCTGGCGGACCAGTTCGCGGAAGCAGCCGCTGGCGCCGCCGGGACCGACGGGCGAGCAGCTCATCGTGCCGGACTGGCCGGCATATTCGAGCGCCTGGGCGCGATCGCCCCAGCGTTCGGCCATCGCCGCCCCGGTTTCGCCGCGCAGCGTCTGCGGGATGCGATAGCGCTCATTTTCGGGCGCGCGCACGCAGATCGTGTCGCGCGGACATTTGTCCTCGCCGAACACGGTGATCGTCGGCACGTTCCAGGCGGGCTGGGCCTGCGCCGGCAGGCCGGGCAGGGCGATCGCCCCGCCCGCGAGCAGCGCCCCGGCCAGGGTTTGTACGATCCGCTTCATTGCACGCGACCTCCCATCGCCATCCCCAACGCCGCAGCGCCGGGATGGGTTTCGATTTTCATATGCGTTTCGACAAGGCGATGGCCGCGCGGCAGCCGAGCCGGATCGCGCCGGTGAGCAGGGCATAGCCGGGTGCGCGCTCCGCCCCTTGCAGCATTGCGGTCTCGCGATGTTCGAGCTCCTCGGCCTGGAACTCGGCGATGGTCGCGGCGAGCGCCGGCTCGGCATCGCCGAGCGCGTCGAGCTGATCGGCATAATGGCGATCGATCTCGGTCTCGACCGCGGCGGTGCAGGCCATCGCCGCCTCGGGCCCGAGCAGCGCGGTGGCCGCGCCGAGGGCGAAGCCGGCGACGTCCCAGATCGGATGCAGCAAGGTCGGGCGGACGCCGCGTTCGACGAGCAGCGCATCGAAGCGGGCGCGGTGCGCCGCCTCCTGCGCGGCCATGCCGGCGATCAGCCGCGCGGCGGGAACGCGGTCCCCCATCACTGCCAGCTGGCCGGCATAGATGCGCGTCGCGCCATATTCGCCGGCCTGGTCGACGCGGAGCATCGAGGCGACGTCCGGCGGCTGGCGGAACGGGGTGGGAGCGGTCAGCGGGCGCGTTTCAGGCATAAAGCGAGGATCGTCGATCCGAAGCCCAGCGACAAGAGCGCGTTGAACCCCGCGAGCGAAACCCCGAGCAACGTCCACTGCGCTTCGTCGCAGCGGATCATCGGCGTCGCCATGATCTCGCGCAATATGTCGGCGCTGGACCCGCCGGTGTTCACCGCGGCGCAGCGCGTCAGGCCCTCCCACCAGCCATATTCGACGCCGGCATGGAACAGGCCGATCGCGCCGCTGATCAGGATCGCCAGCCCGGCGAGGAGGACCAGCGGCCGCGCCACCGGCCGCCGCCCCGCGCCAAAGGCGGCGATTGCCAGCGCCAGCGCGGCATAATGCGGCCAGCGCTGCCAGTGGTACATCTCGCACGGATATAGCCCGCCGACATATTGCGAGCCGAGCGCCCCCGCCAGCAGCGCAGCGGGCACCGCCAGCGCGAGCAGCCGCGCTTTATCAAAGCTGGTCATCATGCCCCTGCGATGGCTGTCGGTGCGATCAGCGCCGGCGCGCCGGCGCGGCCGCGGCGAGCACCGGGGCGGCGGGCGCCTTGCCCAGTCGGCCGATCGTCTGCAGCGCATAATTGAGCTGGAAATCCTCGACGCCCTGCTTCTTCAGCTCCTCGGCGGTCGCCTTGAAACGGGGATCGGGGTTGGCATCATCCTCGAGGATCTTGTCGTCGACCTTGGCCTCGTTGATCAGGTGGCGGCGCAGATCGGCCTCGCGCAGCCGCGGGCGATCCTTGTAATCGGGATCGGAAATCTGCGGCACGAGGATGTCGGGCTGGATCCCGCCCTCCTGCACCGAGCGGCCCGACGGGGTGAAGTAGCGCGCGGTGGTGAGACGCAACGCGGTGTCGTCCGACAGCGGCAGCAGCGTCTGCACCGAACCCTTGCCGAAGCTGCGTTCGCCCATCACGAGCGCGCGGTGCTGATCCTGCAGCGCGCCGGCGACGATCTCGGCGGCGGAGGCGGAGCCGGCATCGACCAGCACGACGATCGGCAGGCCATGCGCCATATCCCCGGCGCGGGCATAATAACGCTCGATATCGCCCTTGTCGCGACCGCGCTGGGAGACGACCTCGCCGCGTTCGAGGAACACGTCGGATACCTCGATCGCCTGGTCGAGCAGCCCGCCGGGGTTGGAGCGCAGATCGACGACATAGCCGAGCGGACGCCCGCCGACCGCCTTGTCGATGCCGACCATCGCGGCGCGGACATTGTCGCCGGTGGTCTTGCTGAAGGTGTTGATGTTGACGATGCCGATGCCGTTCTTGACCTCCCACTTGACCGGCTTGAGCGTCACGATCTGGCGGATCAGCGACACATCGAACGGCTTGTCGCGGCCCGGCCGAACGATCGTCAGGCGGACCGCGCTGCCGGGCTTGCCGCGCATCTGATCGACCGCCTCGTCCAGCGTGCCGCCATAGATCAGCTTGCCGTCGAGATGGGTGATGAAGTCGCCCGCCTTGATCCCGGCCTTGTCGGCGGGGGTATCCTCGGTCGGGGCGATCACCTTGACCGCGCCATCCTCCATCGAGACGGTCAGGCCGAGACCGCCATATTCACCATCGGTCTGGGTGCGTAGGTTGGTGAAGTCGCGCGCGTCGAGATAGGAACTGTGCGGATCGAGGCTGGCGAGCATGCCGTCGATCGCGCCCTTGATCAGCGTCTTGTCGTCGACCTTGTCGACATATTCGCCGCGCACGCGCTCGAACACGTTCATGAACTGATCGAGCTCGCGATAGGTATCGACGTCGACCGCGGCGAAGCCGGCGGTGGCGGCGGGGACCAGGGAGACCGCGCCGACGAGCAATGCGGCACGCAACAAGGACTTGGACATAGGTCTACGAACCTTCGATGATTGCCGCCATTCTACAGCAATTTGCGGCAGCGCAAAGGCGCCGCTCAGCCGCGTGCGACCAGCGACGGGATATCCACCGGCTGCCCGCCGCGGCGCAGTTCGACCGTCACGCGCGGCCGCCCGGCGCCGGCGCGGCCGATCGGATCGCCGCCGTCGACCTTGTCGCCGACCGCCACGTCGAGTTCGGCGAGCCGGGCGACCAGCGTCATCCAGCCATCGCCATGATCGAGGATGACGATCCGGCCATAGCCGCGGAACGGACCGGCAAAGGCGATTCGGCCCTTGGCGGGTGCGACCACCGCCATCCCCGGCTGCGCGGCAAAGGTCAGCCCGCGCGCCCGCACCCCCGACTCGGCGACCTCGCCAAGCCCGGTGAGCAGCCGCCCGCGGAGCGGCAGCCGATAGCCGCCGTCCGGCCGCTCGGGCACGGGCAAGGGCGCGGCGGCGAGCGCCGGCAGGTCCGGCCGGGGTAGCGGGGCGGGGAGGCGTTCGAGCCGGGCGCGGACATCGGACTGCGCGTCGAGCGCCTGCATCAGATCGACCAGATCCCGCGCCTGTTCGCCCATCGCCATCGCCCGATCCTCCTCGGCCATCGCCGAGTCGGCGAGGCGTTCGGAGCGGCGGCGATGATCCGCCTCGAGCCGGGCAAGCTCGGCGCGGCGGGTGCGCAACTGCTGCTCGCCGGCGCGCAGCGTGGCGAGGGCGAGCGCGGCGCGGGCGCGCAGCCGGTCGCCTTCGGCAATTTCGAGGCGGATGCCGGCGGTGCGCGCCTGGACCAGCGGCAGGCTGCTGGCGAGGAGGGCGCGGACATGGACGAGATCGGTCAGCGAGCCCGGCTGGACGATCGCCAGCGCCGGCGGCCGCCGCGCCATCAGC
>JAQGKS010000279.1 GCA_028289965.1 Sphingomonas bacterium | reverse complement strand
GCGGTTCAAGATGCGGTCCTTTGGCGCTGTGGCTTTGCGCGGGGTTGTGCAGTTCCTCCGCGCGGGCCGCAACCGCGCCGTCCGGGATGCCGCGCTGCGGCCGATCCGGCGCAACCAATCGCGCGGCAATCCATTTGCTGCCGAAAGGGAGACGAACGATGCGAAGACTGTTCCCGCTCGCCGCCTGCATCGCGCTGGCCGCGTGCAGCTTTGGCCAAGACGAGCCGACCGTGATCGACGGCAGCAGCCAGGCGACGTTCGACGAGACGCTGGGTGCGGCACGGCGCGAGCTTGGGCCCAATGACCGGGTCAAGTTCGAGGCGGCGCTGACCGAGTTCCGCGCCCAGATGTTCGCCAAGGCGGATTCGCGGGCGGAATATCAGCGGCTGATCCGCGAGGGGATGGACGGGCTGACCGCGCCGCGGATCGTCAGCGAGTTCAACAAGAATGTGAAGAAGATCGGTAGCGACGCGGCCGACGGGCTGTTCGAGGTCAAGCGCGCGATTACCGGCCGATCCAGCCCCGCATCCGAGGAGTAAGCGGGCAGGTGGGCGCGGCGCGGATCGTGCTGCGTGTCCGATCAGCCGGCGAGCACCTCGGCCGGATCGCGCCAGTCGATGCCGAGGCTCTCGCCGACCGCCCGGCTGGTGAGGATACCGCGATGGACGTTGAGCCCGTTGCGCAGCCCGGCATCGTCGCGCAGCGCCGCCAGCCCGCGCGTGGCCAGCGCCAGGCCATAGGGCAATGTCGCGTGGGTGAGCGCGTGGCTGGCGGTGAGCGGCACCGCGCCGGGCATGTTGGCGACGCAATAATGAACGATGCCGTCGACCTCGTAGGTCGGATCGTCATGGGTGGTCGGGCGGCTCGTCTCGAAACAGCCGCCCTGATCGATCGCGACGTCGACCATCACCGCGCGCGGCTTCATTCCCGCCAGCATCGCGCGGGTGACGAGCTTCGGCGCGCTCGCGCCCGGCACCAGCACCGCGCCGATCACCGCATCGGCCGCGAACACCTCCTGCTCGATCGCCTCGATCGTGGCGAAGCGGGTGCGGACGCGGCCGCCGAACATCTCGTCGAGCTGGCGCAGCCGCGGCAGCGAGCGATCGATGATCGTCACCTCCGCGCCGAGCCCGACGGCCATCCGCGCGGCCTGGGTGCCGACCACGCCGCCACCGAGCACCACCACGCGGGCGGCGGGCACGCCGGGGACGCCGCCGAGCAGCAGGCCGCGGCCGCCGTTGAAGCGTTTCAGCGCATCGCCCGCGGCCTGGATGGCGAGGCGCCCGGCAACCTCGCTCATCGGCGCGAGCAAGGGCAGGCCGCCCTGCGCGTCGGTCACCGTCTCATAGGCGATGCCGGTCACCCTGGAATCGAGCAGGCCGCGGGTCTGCGCCGGATCGGGCGCGAGATGGAGGTAGGCGAACAGGATCTGCCCTTCGCGCAGCCGGGCATATTCGACCGGCTGGGGCTCCTTCACCTTCACGATCATCTCGGCCTCGGCGAACAGCCGCTCGGCGCTGTCGACGATCTTCGCGCCGGCGGCGGCATAATCCGCGTCGCTCGCGCCGATCCCCGCCCCGGCGCCCGCCTGGACGAGGACATCGACGCCGTGCGCGGCAAATTCACGCACCGCGCCGGGGGTCAGCCCGACACGATATTCGTGGTTCTTGATCTCGCTGGGCACTCCGACGCGCATCGCGGTTCCTCATCTGGGTCTGTCGAAGACAATACCATCGACGAGCCCCGCGGGTTCACCGCGATGCGCCAGGAGAGCGCCGTTGGTCCATTATCGGACCGGATCAAACCGGGGCCGCCGCTTGTTATCGCGACTTCGCAGCAGAGAACGGGCAGGTAGATGAGGCGTGCGTTGAACGCGATCGGCAAGCTGCTGTTCGCCTTGCTGATCGTCGCGATGTTCGCGCCCTATGTCGTCCCGCCCTTCCTCGACCGGATCTATTATCGTGGGCCGGTGAGCGACCATTTCGATGGCCGGCGCTTCTTCAATCCGGATGGCATGGCCGGGCACCAGTCGATCGGATCGCGCCAGGGGCCGATGTTCCTGCGGTTCCTGATGGGCGGCGACAAGGCGCCCTGGCCGGACAGCGTAGCGGTGACGCCGACGCGCCCGCCCGCCCGCGTCGCGGGAGAAGCGATGCGGGTGACGTGGATCGGCCATGCCACGGTGCTGGTGCAGACGCAGGGGCTGAACATCCTGACCGACCCGATCTGGTCCGACCATGCATCGCCGTTGCCGCCGTTCGGGCCGAAGCGGGCGCGCGCGCCGGGCGTGCGGTTTGCGGACCTGCCGAAGATCGATCTCGTCCTGATCAGCCATAATCATTACGACCATATGGACCTGCCGACGCTGGAGCGGCTGTGGGCGCGCGATCGGCCGTTGATCGTGACCAGCCTGGGCAATGACAGCATCCTCAAGGGCCGCGGCATCGCGGCGCAGGCGCGCGACTGGGGCGGGCGGGTGACGGTGCGCCCCGGCATCGCGGTTATCGTCGATCGGGTCCACCATTGGGGATCGCGCTTCGCCAAGGATCGCAACCGCGCCTTATGGTCGGGCTTCACCGTGACGCTGCCCGGCGGCAATTTGTTCTACGCGGGCGATACCGGGCCCGGCGACATGCGCTGGACCGACGATGCCGCGGCGCACGGGCCGATCCGGCTGGCGATGATCCCGATCGGCGCGTTCCGCCCGCGCCAGTTGATGAGCGGCAACCATCTCGGCCCGCCCGAGGCGATCGCGGTGTTCAAGCGGACCAAGGCGGCATCGGCGCTCGCCATCCACTGGGGCACGTTCCAGCTGACCGACGAGGCGATCGACGAGCCGCGCACCTACCTGGCCGAGGGCCTCCGCCGCGCAGGGATAGCGCCGGATCGCTTCCGCGCCAGCGAGGCGGGGGTCGGCTGGGCGGTGCCGCCGCTGCCGGCGGTTCAGCCGGCGAGCAGCCGCGCCGCTTCCCCTTCGGTCAGCACGATGCCGAACCGTTCGGACAGCGCCGCGCGATAGGCGGCCACGTCGGCGATGTCGCCGCCGCCATCGCCGTGCGACAACCGCGTGCCGGTGAGCGATACGAGCCCATCGGCGGTGACGATGCTGGCGATCCGCATCCGCACGAAGCGGCTTTCCGGGTGGGTCGCGACCCAGTGGTTGGCCATCGCCAGATCCGCCGGCCACACCCGATCGGTGGTGAAGCTATACTGGCGCTCGCCGTCGCGGGTGAGCATCCAGCCATGATCCGGTTCGCGGCCGATGCGGTGGCGGACACCCTCGACCAGCGTTTCGCCGCCAGCGACCAGCCGCATCGGCGGCACGTCGCTGCCGCCGAAGCCGGCGTCGGCGATCCATTCCTCGCCGTCGATCTCGATCAGCGGGAAGGTGTGGGTGCGCGGCGGCACCCCGGTCGCCTCGATCCACACCCGCGCCAGCAACGGCCGCGCGGCGAAGCCGAGCGCGCCAAGCGCGATCAGGAACAAGGCGTTCTGTTCGAAACAATAGCCGCCGCGCCGCGCCGTCACCAGCTTGGCGACCAGCCGCTGCGGATCGAGGCTGATCCCGCGGCCGAGCGGGATGTCCAGATTCTCGAACGGGATCGCCCGGCGGTGCGCCCGCTGGACCAGCGCGAGCCCGGCAGCCGTTGCCTCGGGCCGGTCGGTAAGCCCGATCCGGGCGAGATAGGCGTCCAACTCCATGTCCTGCATCGCGCGATCCCCTTCCGCGCGATTGCGGCGCGGGCCGGACATTCCCATATCCCGCCCCTATGGCAATCCAGATTCGCACCAACCTCGACGAACCCCAGGACAGCCAGGTGTTCGTGCCCCACCGGCCCGAGCGGCCCGACAAGTCCGAAGGCGGCCGGCCGTTCCGGGTGGTATCGGACTATCAGCCCTCGGGCGACCAGCCGACCGCGATCGCCGAACTGGTCGAGAGCGCCAAGGCCGGGGAGCGCGATCAGGTGCTGCTCGGGGTCACCGGCTCGGGCAAGACGTTCACCGTCGCCAAGGTGATCGAATCGCTCCAGCGCCCGGCGCTGGTGCTGGCGCCGAACAAAATTCTGGCCGCACAGCTTTATGGCGAGTTCAAGAGCTTCTTTCCCGACAATGCGGTCGAGTTCTTCGTCAGTTATTATGATTATTACCAGCCGGAAGCCTATGTTCCCCGGTCGGACACGTACATCGAGAAGGAAAGCTCGATCAACGAGACGATCGACCGGATGCGCCATTCGGCGACCCGATCGCTGCTCGAACGCGACGACGTGATCATCGTCGCGTCGGTTTCGTGCCTGTACGGCATCGGATCGGTCGAGACCTATTCGGCGATGATCTTCGACCTCAAGAAAGGGCAGAGCGCCGACCAGCGCGAGATCATCCGCAAGCTCGTCGCGCTGCAATATAAGCGCAACGAGCAGGCGTTCGCGCGCGGCAATTTCCGGGTGCGCGGCGACAGCCTGGAGCTGTTCCCGTCGCACTATGAAGACAGCGCGTGGCGGATCGCCTTCTTCGGCGACGAGATCGAATCGATCACCGAATTCGATCCGCTAACCGGCAAGAAGGTCGCCAACCTCGAATCGATCCGGGTCTATGCCAATTCGCATTATGTGACGCCCGGGCCGACGCTGAAGCAGGCGAGCGAGGCGATCCGCCACGAGCTGGCCGAGCGGCTGAAGGAGCTGGTGATGGAGGGCAAGCTGCTGGAGGCGCAGCGGCTGGAGCAGCGCACCAATTTCGACCTCGAGATGATCGCGGCGACCGGATCCTGTTCGGGCATCGAGAATTATTCGCGCTTCCTGACCGGCCGCCTGCCGGGCGAGCCGCCGCCGACCCTGTTCGAATATCTGCCCGAAAACGCGCTGCTGTTCGTCGATGAGAGCCACCAGACGATCGGCCAGATCAACGGCATGTCGCGCGGCGATCACCGCCGCAAGATCACGCTGGCCGAATATGGCTTCCGCCTGCCATCCGCGATCGACAACCGGCCGCTGCGCTTCAACGAGTGGGAGGCGATGCGCCCGCAGACGACCTATGTCTCGGCGACGCCGGGGCAGTGGGAGATGGAGCAGACCGGCGGCGTGTTCGCCGAGCAGGTGATCCGCCCGACCGGGCTGATCGACCCGCCGGTCGAGGTGCGGCCGATCGACAGCCAGGTCGACGACCTCGTCCACGAATGCCGGGAGACGGCCAAGAACGGCTATCGCGCGCTGGTCACCACGTTGACCAAGCGGATGGCGGAGGATCTGACCGAATATCTCCACGAGGCGGGGCTCAAGGTCCGCTACATGCATTCCGACGTCGAGACGCTCGAGCGGATCGAGCTGATCCGCGACCTGCGACTGGGCGTGTATGACGTGCTGGTGGGCATCAACCTGCTGCGCGAGGGGCTCGACATCCCCGAGTGCGGGCTGGTGGCGATCCTCGATGCCGACAAGGAAGGCTTCCTGCGATCCGAGACGTCGCTGATCCAGACGATCGGCCGCGCCGCGCGCAACGTCGATGGCAAGGTGATCCTTTACGCCGACCGGATCACCGGATCGATGGAACGGGCGATGGCCGAAACCTCGCGCCGCCGGGAGAAGCAGACGGCGTATAATGCCGAGCACGGCATCACGCCCGAGACGATCAAGCGCAACATCTCCGACATCGTCGGCCACCTTTCGTCCAAGGACCAGGTGACGGTGCCGACCGGGATCGAGGATCGGCCGCACATGGTCGGCCACAATCTGCGCCACTATATCGAGGAGCTGGAGCAGAAGATGCGCAAGGCGGCGTCCGACCTCGAGTTCGAGGAAGCGGGCCGGCTGCGCGACGAGATCCGCTCGCTGGAGGCCGAGGAGCTCGGCCTGCCGCCGGAGGAACATAAGGCGCCGGTGCGCGGCAATGCGATCAGCGGCAAGCCCGGCACCCGCACCACCCGCTATGGCAAGGCCAAGGCGGTGCGGGCGGAGAAACGGGCGCGGGCGCACTGATCGCGCCGTCGGCCGCCGGAACGTGGCTGGCGCGCGACCGATGGGCTTCCCTGCGGCAGTGTCATCGCGCATGGCGTTGGCGATGGACGGACATGAGGCGCGGATGATGCGGAAATCGATAATCGTCGCGGCGTGCGTGCTGGCCGCGGGCTGCGTCTCG
>JAQGKS010000274.1 GCA_028289965.1 Sphingomonas bacterium | reverse complement strand
CCTATAACCTCGCGGACGACCTGCCGATCAGCCAGAATGCGGTGATCGAACATGGCTGCACCCTGCTCGGCCTGCCCTTCCCGCCGCTGCTCACGCTCGACGACGCCGCCCTCTCGCCGCAGGCGCGCGCTTTCTATGCGGAGAATCGGCGCATCGCCAACGGCAAGGCCCGCCGGCTGCTCGGCTGGCGCCCGCTCTACCCGACCTTCCGCGAAGGGCTGCGCGCCTGCCTGCTGGCGGAGCGATCAGCGGCCGCGGGCGCGTAAAGCGATCACCAGCCCGCCGATCGCCAGGATCGCGCCGGAGGCGGAGGTGGGCGACCAGCGGTAGCCCTCGAACGCCGTCGATATCGCCATCGCCAGCACCGGCGTCAGCACGTTGACATAGGCGGCGCGCGCCGGCCCGATCGCCTGGATCAGCCCGAAATAGAGGGTGAAGGCGAGCGCGGAGGCGATCAGCCCGAGATAGAGGACGCCCGCCCAATAAAGCCCGCGCGGATCGCCGACCGGGGGGCCGGCGCTGGCCAAGGCGAGGCAGGCGTTCATCGCCGTACCCCACAGCATCCCCCAGGCGAGCAGGCTCGTCGTCGGCACCGCGCGGGCCGGCGCGCTGCCCTGCATTACGTTGGAGACCGAGGCGCACAGCACGCCGAGCGCGGTCAGCCCGAGCCCGATCGCCACCGCGCCGCCCGCCGCGCCCGCCGACGCCGCGCCGATCTCATGCGCGAACAGCAAGGCGACGCCGACGATCGCCACCGCCGACCCGGCGAGGAAGCGGCCGGGGATACGCTGGCCCAGGAAGATGCGGGCGAGCAGCGCGTTGGGCACGATCAGCAGCGCGAAGGTGACCGCGACCAGCCCCGAAGTGACATAAGCTTCGGCGCGGTAGACGAGGTTGAAGTTGAGCACGATCTGGAACAGGCCGAAGCCGGCCGCGATCAGATGCCCGGATCGCCCGATCCGGAAGCCATCGCCCCGGATCGCCACCAGCGCGACCATTCCGACGGAGGCGGCGATGAAGCGGTAGGTGACCGACCACAGCGGCGGGACCACCCCGAGCTGATCGCGGATCACGATCCAGGTCGAGCTCCAGATCAGCGTGGTGATCGCGAACGGGATGAGGATGCGCAGGGAAACCGGCCTGGCCGCCGGCTGCGAAGCCATCAGGCCGAAACCATCACAGCGCGGCGATGGCGCTGGCCAGCGCGTCGATCTCCGCTTCGGGCTGATCCCAGGACACGACCAGGCGCGCCTCCCCCGGCCCCCAGTCGTAAAAGTCGAAGCCTTGCGCGCGGAGCGCGGCGGCTTCCGCGGCATCGACCCGGAGGAACAGCTCGTTCGCCTCGACCGGGTGGATCAGCCGCGGCCCCGCCGCAGCGGCCAGCCGCGCCGCGCCGTCGTTCGCGGCGCGGGCGTTGGCGAGCCAGAGATCGCCTTCGAGCATGGCGAGGATCTGCGCCGCGGCAAAGCGCCCCTTCGACAGCAGATGGCCGGCGCGCTTGCGGCGATAGCGCGTCGCCGCCGCCAGGTCAGGCCGGAAGAAGATCAGCGCCTCGGCGAACATCCCGCCATTCTTGATGAAGCCGAAGCTGAGCACGTCGACCCCGGCCTGCCACGTCACCGCGGCGGGCGCGCAGCCGAGATGGGCGACGGCATTGGCGAAGCGTGCGCCGTCCATGTGGAATCCCAGGCCCCGCCGCCGGGCAACCTCGCCCAGCGCGGCGACCTCGTCGGGCGTGTAGACCAGCCCATATTCGGTCGCGTTGGTGATCGACACGGCGGCGGGCTGCGCCTGGTGGACGTCGTCGCGGATGCTGCCGAGCAGGTGCGACACCCCCGCGGCGTCCAGCTTCGCGCCCTCGCCTTCGCCCAGGAACAGCTTGGCGCCGTGGGTATAGAATTCGGGCGCGCCGCATTCGTCATTCTGGATATGGGCGTCGCGGTGGCAGACGACCGCGCCGTGCGGCGGACACAGAGCGGCGAGCGCGAGCGAATTGGCGGCGGTGCCGCTGGCGATCCACAAGGCCGCCACATCGGTGCCGAACAGGTCGGAAAAGGCGCCGTCGAGGCGGCGGCTCAGCGCATCGCCATCATAAGCGGTATCGACGGTGTTCGCGGCAGCGATGGCGTCCATGACCGCCGGGCAGACGGCGGCTGAATTGTCTGAAAAGAAGCGCATGCGGCGCCCATGCAACCGCCGGCCTTCTTTGTCCACGGTCGCAAAGGGGCGGGCCCGCACGCTGGCGGCGATCAGCTCTCCAGCGCGAAGATCGTGACGCCTTCGTAGCGCGGATCGCGCGGATTGAAGTCGCGGAACCGCGTCAGCGGCCGCTCGACCACCTCGACCTCGCTCAGCCCCGCCAATTTGTAGCTGCCGAGCTTCTCCTCGCGCGGCTTCTTGCCGTCCCGCTCGACCGTCAGCGCATCGACGAACAGCTCGCCATGGCGCGTGTAGACGATGTGCGGCGCAAGCGTGGCGACCGACTTGTTATAGACGGCCCGGATGCACAGATCGCGTGCGATGGCTTCGAGAATGACGCGCGTCGGCAAGGAAGCATCCTGAGTGGTGGATCTAGGCGGTGTGGAGCCGGCCATCATACGGGGATTGTGCACCGCAGCACAAGCATCGATTGTCGCGGCACCTCACGACGCCGTGGGGGATCCCGCGGACTTCCAGCCCGGCATTCGCGCGACGAGCTTGTTGATCGTCCGCTGGAAGCGCTGGCGCTCCGTCCCGGTCAGGCCGGAAAAGAGGAAGTCCGCGACGGTCTCGACCTCCGGCGTCATCGCGCGATAGGCGGCCCAGCCATCGGCGCTCAGCCGGAACGGCTTGCGGCGCTTGTTCCCGGCATCCGGCGCCTGTTCGATCCAGCCCATCGCATGGAGCGCCTGGAGCGCCCGGCTGACGTTCATCGGCGGCATGCCCATCACCAAGGCGAGCGTATGGCCGGCCGCCTCCCCCTCGCCGCCCAGGCTCATCAGCACCCGCAGCTCGTTGAGGCTGATCCCCTTCGGCACCGCCACCCCCTCCAGCATTGGCCGGTTGAGCAGGGTGGCATATTTGAGCAGCGTCAGCAGCAGCTGCACCTGTTCGGGCGCACCGGGCGGTGCCGGGTCAGCGCCGTCGCCCTGCCCGGCGGCCACACCGGTGTCTTCGTTCCAGGAAATGGCGTCCTCCTTCGCAGCGATGCGCCGGCGCTCGGCTGCACAGGCGGACCATAGCCGCGTGCCGATGCGCACGGAAGAATGGGTAGCAGCCAGCCACGCCAAAGCCGTCACATTTGTTAGCATAAATGCGACCTCGCGCCGTGCTTTCGTTCGACATAAGCGCGCAACCGACGCAAGAAGGCGGCAGGCGCGGGAACAGCGTGAACGGTAGGGGGAGGCACATACGCGTGAAGCCGCAACATCTCGTCTTCCTGCTTTGCAGCCTGACCGTTCTCCTCGACGGCTTCGATGTGCAGGCGATGGCGCTGGCCGTTCCGGCGATGTCGTCGGCCTGGGGGCTGTCGCCGCCCGCATTCAGCAGCGCGCTCGCTACCTCGGTGCTCGGCCTCGGGCTGGGCGCGGCCTTCCTCGCGCCGCTGGGCGATCGTTTCGGCCGGCGGCCGGTGCTGATCGCCTGCACCGCCTTGCTCGGGGTGAGCTCGCTGGCGACGGCACTGGCGACCGACATGACCAGCCTTGCGCTGCTGCGGCTGGTGACGGGCATGGCGCTGGGCGCATGCCAGGGCAATGCAACCGCCTTGATGTCCGACTTCGCGCCACCCGGAAAGCGCGCCTGGACGTTGACGCTGATGGGCTGCAACGTCTCGATCGGCGCGCTCGGGGCCGGGTTCGTCGCGCCGTGGCTGGTCGCCGGGTTCGGCTGGCAGGGTATCTTCGTCGCCGGCGGCGTGCTGCCGTTGCTGCTCTCCTTCCTGCTGTTCGTGCTGCTGCCCGAGGCCGATCTTCGCGCCCCCGCACCTGCCGCCGCGGCAACGACGCCCGCCGAGACGCCGCGCAAGGTTGGCCTGCGCGGGCTGCTTGCACCCGACATGCGCGGCAAGACGCTGCTGCTGTGGGCGATCTACTCGCTCAACACTTTCCTGATCTACATGGTGATGAGCTGGCTGCCGACCTTGCTCGGCACCGCCGGATGGGACAGCGCGACCGCGCTGCGCAGCGTGATGGCGTTCCACCTCGGCGGGATCGTCGGCGCGCTGGCCTTGGCGGTGGTGATGGATCGCGGCCGGCCGACCACCGCGCTGGTCGCCGGCTTCACCATCGCCGGGGCGGCGGCGGCGCTGTTCGCCTTCGTGCCGCCGACCGTGCCGGCGTGGGCGGCGCTGCTGGCGTTGCTCGGCGCGGGCATCAGCGGGACGACCTTTGCGGTCTTCGCCCTCGGTGCGATCGTCTATCCCAGTTCGATCCGCGCCTCGGCCTATGGCTGGCTTGCGGCGGTTGCGCGCATCGGCGCGGTGATCGGGCCGCTGGCGGGCGGCGCGCTGCTCGCGTTCAACGTCGCGCCGCATTTGATCATGGCCGGGCTGGCGGTGCCCGCCTTGCTCTGCGCGGCGCTTTCGCTGCCTGTACGCCGCACCATCGGTGGCCAGGCGCCGCTTGCCGCCGCCGCTTGCAGAACGTAACATCTGATATTGTTATTGCGGCTGTCGCGCGGCGGCACGTCGAACGAACAGGGGAGAGGAAGATGGCGACGGGCGCAGATCAGGGCATCGAACAGCGGCTCGCCGCGCTGGAGCGTCAGGCGCGCGCGGCGCAGGATTATGTCGCGATCTGCAACCTGCAGGCCATCTATGGCTATTATGTCGACAAGACGCTCTACGATCAGG
>JAQGKS010000249.1 GCA_028289965.1 Sphingomonas bacterium | reverse complement strand
ACCAGGACGCGGTCGAGAACCTTCAGGGCCTCTACGGTTATTATTTCGACACGGCGCTGTGGGACCGGGGCGCCGGACTGGTCGCGGCGAACGCGACGTTCGAGCATGGCCAGAGCGGTGTCTATGTCGGCCGCGCGCGCATCCGCCGCGCGCTGAACCTGTTCGGGCCGGAGGGGCCCGAGGCGGGCCGGCTCAACAATTATCTCCAGCTTCAACCGGTGATCCACGTCGCCGCAGACGGCCGCACCGCCAAGGCCCGCTGGCGCGCGATCCTCCAACTCTCCCGCCCGAACGCGAACGGCCAATGGGGCGAGGGCACCTACGAGAATCGCTATGTGAAGGAAGGGGGTCGCTGGAAGATTGCGAGCCTGCACTTCTACGTGACGGCACTGGCCGATTACGATCTCGGCTTCGGCAAGGGGCCGATTCCGATGGACGGGCCCAGCGCGGTGCTGCCGCCCGATCGACCGCCGACCGAAATCTACCGATCGCTGCCGGGCGCCTACATCCCGCCATTTCACTATGTCCACCCGGTCACAGGCAAGCCGATCGACACCAGCGTCCCGCCGCCCGACTCGCTGCTCGGTCGCACGGGAAAGCAGCCATGATTCGCCTCGCCGTCGCCGCGTTGCTGCTCGTCGCCCCCGCGGCGTCCTCGGCGCAGTCCTCGGCCGACAGGCTCAAGGCGCTCGACGCGCGGATCACCCGGCTGGAGGACGCCAACGCGATCGAGCGGGTTCAGCGGACCTACGGCTATCTTGTCGATAAGGCGATGTGGACCGAGGTCTCCGAGCTGTTCGCCGACGACGGCACGCTTGAGATTGGCGGGCGGGGCATCTTCGTCGGCCGACCGCGCGTGCTGGAATATCTGCGCAAGGGCCTCGGCACCGAGCGGCCGACCGAGAACCGGCTGATCAACCACATGCAGTTCCAGCCGGTGACCACCGTCGATCCCGACGGCCGGACCGGCCACCTGCGCGGCCGCGCCTTCGTGATGAGCGCCCTTCAGGGCTTTTCCGGCTGGGGCATCCCGCTCTACGAGAACGGCTACATCAAGGAGAACGGGGTCTGGAAGATCAAGAGCCTCCGCGGCCCCTTCACGATGTACACCAGTTACGAGGGGTGGGCGAAGGTAGCGACTCCGAACACCCGGCCGGATAGCTTCCTGCCGCCACCCGATCGCCTGCCGACCGAGGTCTACCTGACCTACCCGTCGCCCTATATCGTCCCCTTTCACTATCCTCACCCGGTGACACGTAAGCCGATCGACCTGACCGTCGATATCTCCGCCGACCGCCCCGCGCCACAGCTGCCGATCCGGTAAAACGGCGATTGCCTCGATCGTCGCACGACGTGTAGCGTGCTGTGAAAGAGGAAAGCCGGAACAACCGGCCGAGATCATCAGGGGGGAAATGCCGTGAAACCTATGCAGCGCCACCGGCACCTCTCATGACCACGGCCGCCATGCTCGCGGATTCGCTGCTCCGCACCCCGCTTGACCGCATCGCCATGCCGGCGGCCGGCCCGCAGCCGTCGGTCTTCGCGCCATTCGGGTTGACCCGGACGATCGCCTCGCAGGATCTCGGTGATCCGTTCGACGGCGATATGCTGTCGGGCGAGTTCGGCCCGGTCCGGCTCTGCCGAATTGCCGCCCAGCGCCACCCGGAGAACCGCCCCGGCCGGCACACCTCCCGGCGCGGAACCGCCTTCTACAAGCTTGTCTTCCAGCTGCGCGGCACCGCCCAATTGGAGCAGGGTGCGCGCCGCACCGTGCTGCGGGCCAATCAGTGGTCGATCTACGATGTCTCGCGGCCGTACACGATGCGCAACCTCGATGATCTCGACCAGCTCGCCATCCTGCTGCCGAAGCGCAAGGAGTTCGACTTCGCCGAGCAGCTTCTGCGCGCGGTAAATGACGAATGCTTCGAGCTTGCCGGCATGGGCACGGTGCTGTTCAATACCGCGCAATCGGCGCTGGATCAGGCGCAATCAATCGGCAACACCTGCAATGCCGAGCTCGGCGAGATGATGGCCGAGCTTGCCAAGCTCGCCGTGCTGGAGAATTTCCGGACGCGACCGCGCGTCAGTACGCTCGAAACGGCGCGCGACCGGATCAAGGGGTTCATCCTACGCAATCTGAGCGACGAGGACCTCAACGTCGATCGTATCGCGACAGCGCTAAGCTGCTCCAAGCGCTACCTCCACAAGGTGTTCAGCGACGACGGGAAGACACTGACCCAATTTATTTGGGACACGCGGCTGGAGCGCTGCCGCGAGGATCTGCTCGATCCCCGGCGCTGCTCGCATTCGATCACCCAGATCGCGTTCAGCTGGGGCTTCACCAACTCGGCCCATTTCAGCCGCGCCTTTCGCAATCGCTTCGGCTGTTCGGCGCGGGACTGCCGCCGCGAGTTCGCCGAGGCCGCCTAACGGCACGCCGTGCCGGATACCTATCAGCCGGTCGGCGCGGCCGGGTTTTCTATCCATTTCAGTAGCTCTCTTAGGAGCAGTTCCTGACGCGCCGCAGGATCTGCTTTCCGTGGCCGCGCGTTTATTACGCCTATGGCGGGACAAGAGGCTGGCCCAGCCACTCCATATTCTGGCGGTCTATCCGCTCGCGAACAGGGACATGGGCCTGCCGTCGAAGAGAGATTCGGCAAACGCCAAGCCGCTGAACACCCCCATGCTGAAGTGGTTCGGCCATTATCGTGCGAACAGCATGGGCGATCAGCAGGATCCGCGCATCAACCTGGCAAAGGCGAACCTGCGCGGCCTGCCGCCCACGACAACCGTCAAGGCGCAGATCGATCCGCTCCGCTCGGACGGCGAGACGCT
The DNA here is from genome assembly GCA_028289965.1 of Sphingomonas bacterium. Classification (GTDB taxonomy): domain Bacteria; phylum Pseudomonadota; class Alphaproteobacteria; order Sphingomonadales; family Sphingomonadaceae; genus JAQGLK01. The sequence goes on along the minus strand of JAQGKS010000249.1, from coordinate 18 downwards.
TGCGCAGGCGATGCGGGC
>JAQGKS010000226.1 GCA_028289965.1 Sphingomonas bacterium | reverse complement strand
CCGGTCGACGCGGCCGGATCCATCCGTCCAGTCGTGCCGGGAAGCGCCTGTCGATCGAAACCTATCAGATCCGCCGGATTTCGCGCGGGCGATAAACAGGCCGGGTCGCGCGTCCGGAAAAGCGTTGGTGAAGCTGAGGCGGGAGCGATCGGAGGGGAGTCCCGCGCCGCGCTATTGCCCCTCCTCGATCAACGAGTCCCCCGTTGGCGAGATCAAGCGAACTGCGCCAGCAATAACTTCAGGCTTCCAGGACCGGGACGCAGCGATCGAGAACGCCCGTCCGGGACCCGTGTTCCGACGCCCCTTACGATCGCCGTGGCGACGCCCCACCAGCGCGCACCTGCATCAGTCCGGCCGCTTCATTTTGAACAAGGCATCTTCCTTGATCTCGAAATAGTCCGCCGGGCCGCCGCCCCGCACGATTGGCCGGGCGCGCGCCGTCTGGTACAACCCGTCCTGAAGCATCGCGCGGTCGATGTGGATGCCTACCGCCTCGCCGATCACCAGCCATTGGTCCAGCGCGCGGCCCTCCTTTGTCTCGAGCCGCACGATCTGGGTCACCAGGCACTCGAAACTCACCGGGCTGGCCGCGACGCGATCGGGCCGGACAAGGCGCGACGGCAGCGCACGCAGCCCGGCATGATCGAATTCGTCCACGTCCGCCGGCAACGTCGCCGAGCTGGCATTCATCGGCTCCGCGAGCGCCGCGGTGGCCAAATTCCACACGAACTCGCCCGTCGCCTCGGCATTGGCGACGCTGTCCTTCCGTCCCATCGAGGAGAAACCAATCAGCGGCGGCCGGTAGTTCAGCAGATTGAAGAAGCTGTAGGGCGCGAGGTTGCGCACGCCTGCGGACGAGATCGTGCTGATCCAGCCGATCGGCCGCGGTGCGACGATCGCGCTCAATGGATCGTGCGGCAGGCGGTGGCCATTCGCAGGCTCGTAGAAATGCCAGTCGGTCATGTCGTGATAACGGCGCGACGGCCGGATGGTGCCGGGCACAAGCGATCGCGGCCGGGCCGAGCGATGGGACGCGGGTACGGCGTGCCGCCATCGCGTGGCGGACTGTGGCTCCGGACTTCAGTTGCCGTGACGCCGGTTGGCGCCACCAGGATCGTCGGTTCGCGGTTGCGGCGATGGCCGTGCTCCGGCGGGACGCCAGGGAGAGCGGCGACGCCGGCGGGGAGCGTGGACAAAGGCGGCCACCCGGCTATGAGGCGCGCATGACGGTAATCGCGACGATCATGGACACCGCCACCGGCGAGCCCATCCAGAAGATGAAGTTCGGGCGCATGCCCCGGCCGGGCAGCGCCTTCGTGCTCGCCTCCGGCGCCCAGGTGACGGCGCAGCGCGTGGAGGTCGGCAAGCCTGCGCCCGGCAAGTTCGTCACCCCGGTGAACGTGTGGGTGGCGACGACAGCGGACACTCGCCAACCATAGGAGCGGGGACGCTGCTCCACGCGGCGGCCTGTGACGGTAGCCTGAGCTGCGAGGCTTTCGCCCTGAGCAAACAGCCTGGCCAGGAAATTGGTGCGCCTTCAACCCGTGCGATACGCGACAGCGGGCAACATCATCTCGGGTGACCGACCGTGCGCAGCCGGCGATCCGACCGGCGGCGGCGCCTAATCCGTGACTGGTTCGATCCACGTTTCGCGCCGGAAGGATGTCGTCCGATGTTCATTCATCGGCGTCGCTTTCACGCGGTCTGGAGCGCACCACCGTCCCGAACGCCGCGGCGCGAGATCGCCGCGCGGCGAGGCCAACGCTGTTCGAGGCATCCTCCGCGGCCAGTTTGCGCCAACGATCCAGTCGAACCGGGTCGAGCTTTTTCGCCGCCAATTCGGCCTGGACGGCGCAACCCGGTTCCTGCTCGTGGGTGCAGTTCGAGAAACGGCAATGCTGCGCCAAGCTGATGATGTCGTCGAAAACGGCGGCCAGCCCCGCGGCCGCGTCCGATAGCTGCAATTCGCGCATTCCCGGCGTATCGAGCAGCCATCCCCCCTGTTCCAGGCGGTGGAGCTGGCGCACCGTGGTGGTGTGGCGGCCCTTCCCATCGCCCTCGCGGACCGCCTGTGTCGGGATCGTCTGGGAGCCTCTGAGTGTGTTGATCAGCGTCGATTTGCCGACGCCCGAGGAGCCCAGCAGCGCGACGGTCTCTCCCTTGCCACACCAGGCTGCCAGGCGGTCGGCGCTCCCCGGATCGCGTGCGTTTACCGCTTCCACCACAAGATCGTGCTGCAAGCCGCGCGCGGCCGCGACGAAAATCTCCGGCGTGGCGGTCAGGTCGGCCTTGGTGAGAATGACGACGGGTTCAACGCCGACCTCGCGCGCCAGAACCAGGTAGCGTTCCACCCGCGCCACGTTGAAGTCCTGATTGCAGGACGCCACGATAAACAGCGTGTCCACGTTTGCGGCAATGAGTTGCAGCCCGCGGCCATTGCCGGGTGGCCGCCGTTTGAACAGGTTTGCCCGGCCGAGGATCCGGGAGAGCTGCTCGGTCTCGGGATCGATCAGCAGCCAATCGCCGACCGCCGGCTGATATTCCTCCGCATCGCCATGGGGAATCGCGGGCGTGATGAGGCGATCTGGCCCGGCCCCCGCCACCGCGATCTTGCCGCGATGGACCGCCATAACCCGAACAGGGCAGAACCGAGAGGATTCCTCGTCGGAGAGCTGCCCCGCGAAAAATGGTTTCCAGCCAAGTTCCGCCAAGGATGAATTCGCTGCTGTCATCGTTTCAGAGGCCGCTTCTCTTGTACCTCGGGGCGCAGGCAGCCTGACGGTGTCATGAGCCTGAGGGTGTCATGAGGGTGTGCGGTGCCAACATAGCGCTCAGGTAAGGGGGCAGCACGGCCGCCGCAACGATCCTGTAGCCCCGATGGCGACAAAGCTCGGCAAGCGTCCGCTCTCGCGCGCGCTCACAGGGGCGTCGCCCGCGCCGAGGTTGGAACGAACCAGCCGTTCCCGAGGCGCTACAGCGAACGCCGGTCAAGGCAGCACAGTCACGGATTTGCATTGGGACCCGCGTCGGGATCACCCGGATTGCGTAGAATGGCCCCCACCTTGCGGGTCAGGTCATCGAGGCTGAACGGCTTCGTCAACAGCGCCATACCCGGTTCAAGATGGCCATTCCCGACTGCGGCGTTTTCCGCATAGCCAGTGATGAACAGCACTTTCAGATCTGGTCTGATGGACCGCGCGGCATCGGCAACCTGCCGCCCGTTCATGCCGTTGGGGAGGCCGACGTCGGTGATGAGAAGATCGATCCGCGAGCCCGATTGCAGTACTTTCAGCCCGGATGCGCCGTCGGCGGCACCGATCACCGTATAGCCGAGTTCGTCCAGGACCTCATCGACGAGGTGACGGATCGTCGCCTCATCGTCGACGACGAGGATGGTCTCGCCCCGGCCTTCTTCCAGGACGATCGATGCATCCTCCGGATCAGCAGTCGCGTCACCGAGGAACCGCGGCAGGTAGATGCACATGGTGGTGCCCTGCCCGACTTCGGAATAGATGCGGACCTGTCCGCCGGATTGTCGAGCAAATCCATAAATCATCGACAGGCCCAGCCCCGTTCCATGGCCGAGCGGCTTGGTCGTGTAGAAGGGCTCGAATGCATGCTCGATCGTCTCGGGCGTCATGCCCGTGCCGGTGTCCGTTACGCAGATGGAAAGATACTGGCCGGGCGGAAGGTCGCGTTGCCGGGCTGTCCGCTCGTCCAACCATTTATTCGCGGTCTCGATGGTGATCCTGCCGCCGTCGGGCATCGCGTCGCGTGCATTGATGCAGAGGTTGAGAAGAGCATTCTCGAGCTGCCCCGGATCGATCATCGCCGTCCAGAGCCCCGCGGCGCCGACAGTCTCGATGTCGGTGATTGGGCCCACCGTCCGGCGCAGCAGCTCCTCCATGCCGGCGATCAATCTGTTCACGTTGGTCGGCTTGGGATCGAGCGTCTGGCGACGCGAAAACGCAAGCAAGCGCTGCGTCAACGACGCCGCGCGACGCCCCGCGCCTTGTGCGGCGTTCAGCAGACGGTCGACATCCTCGAAGTGGCCGCGCGCGGCCCGGAGCTGCAACAGCTCCAGATTGCCCATCATGCCGGTCAGCAGGTTATTGAAGTCGTGCGCCAACCCGCCGGTGAGCTGGCCTACCGCCTCCATTTTCTGGGACTGCCGCAACGCGTCCTGCGCCCGAGCAAGCTCCTCGGCGGCGGCCTTCTCCTCGGTAACGTCGCGACCGACTCCGTGGACGAGACCCTCGTCCGGCACCGCAATCCAGGAGATCCAGCGATAGCTTCCGTCACTCGCGCGGCAGCGGTTCTCGAAGCGGAATGTCGTCGCACCGGCGGCGAGCTGACCCATCTGGGCAGTTGTCGCCGCCAAATCTTCCGGATGCACCAGATCGAGGAAGTTGGCGCCAAGGAGATCGGCATCGGCCCAACCCAATAGCCTGCGCCAGGCCGGATTGATCGCATTGATGGTCGCATCCATTCGCGCCACGAGCATGATGTCGGTGGACAGCTTCCACATGCGATCCCGGTCGGCAGTGCGCGCGGTCACCTGCGCCTCCAGCGTCTCGTTCAGCTCGTGCAGCCGAACTTCCGCCTGCTTGGTCGCCGTCACATCACGGGAGATCGACAGCAGCTTCTCTGGCGCTCCATCAGGACCCGATATCTGGGTCACGATCACGTCCCACCACCGCGGCGTGCCCTTCATCGTGGTCGCAAAGCCCTGGAAGCGCCCGGTTTCACCGCGCTTGGCATCCTCCACTGCGGCAAGCGCGCAGTGATGCCCTTCGCCGTGCCAGAAGTCGGGCCAGGAAGCGCCCTGGATCGCGCCGAAGTCTTCGACCTCCATGACGCACATGCCGCCCTCGCTCATAAACTCCAGGCGCGCGTCGAGATCCAAAACCTTGATGCAGTCGGCGGAGCTCGCGAGGACCCGGCGGTTGAATTCCTCGCTGGCGCGAAGGCGCCCTTCGACGGCACGCCGCTCGGTTTCGTCCCGCGCGATCTTGATGAAGCCAGCGATCTCGCCCGCTGCATCATGCAAGGGGCGCACAGAGCCATTGGCGAAGAAGCGCGATCCATCCCGGCGAATGTGCCAACGCTCGTCGCTCGCACAGCCTTGCTCACGCGCGATCGCCAACTCGATCGATGGTCTGCCCGCTGCGCGGTCTTCGGGTGTGAACAGCAGGTCGGCCGGTTGGCCAACGATGTCGTCCGCAGCCCAGCCGAAGATCGTTTCCGCGCCGGGCGTCCAGTCCATCACGATGCCATCGGCATCCGTCACGAAGATCGCATGGTCCTTTACACCTTCGACGATCCGGCGGTTGCGCTCTTCGCTCTCGCGCAGGGCGGCTTCGGATGTGCGTAGCCGATCGATCACTGCCTGCTGATCACGAGCAAGCTGACGCATCGCTTCGGCTTCGCCCTGTAGTTGCACCAGCTGGGTTACCTCGTCGATTCGGTGGATGATGCATGCGACCTCGCCATCATCACCCGAAACCGGCGTGTTGACGGCGCTCCACCAACGCTCGACGAAATGGCCGTCCGGCCCGCGAACAGCGTAGCGCTGGACGCTCATCACGTCGGTAGCTCGACTGGTTACGACCTGCTGGAGCGAGGCGCTCAGGTTTCGCACCCCACCGGCATGGGGATCGTCCGGGTCGTCGGGCAAGATGTCGAAGAGCTTGCGGCCGATCTGACCTTCAAGCGTCGTATTCGTCACCTGCAGCCAAGCTTGGTTGGCCGCCACGATCGTCCAGTCGGGCGGCACCACGATGAGGAACGGTGTCGGTGCGGCATCGAAAAGCGTCCGGAACGAGGCTTCACCGAAAACCGAGGCAATGTGCGTCACCATTCCACCTGGTTTCCCTGCCAAGTCATGCAGTCACATGGCGCGGCACAGCCGCCGATCCCGTTGGCGGCTTTCCGCGAGAACGACCTGCTCTAACGGGGTGCCACCGCGTCCAGCCTAAGCGTGGGGCTCGAACCGATCGCGCAACATCAACTATCGGGAACAGTATTCGGGGCCGACACATCGCAATGCCGGCGCGCGGCGGCCGGAGGCGTTGCCCGAGGCACTGACAATCGCGCTCGCAGAGACCGTGGATCAGGCTATCGGCCAACAGCCGCGCTGCATGACCATGAAAGTTGGACCGAGGCCATCGTCGCCCCGGCATCGCGAAGTCATTGTCGTTGTGGGGCATGAGAGCGGCTTCGGTCCAGGCGAGAGCATGCGGTCGCTCTCAGCCGTCGGCGCCTGGGGAGGCCTGCCAACGATGACGATGACGATGACGATGACCACGAGCCCGGGCCGATGTTCGTGATGCTCGGAGGATGGGTCTGCCGCTACACGATTCTGCCGGCGGGACGCGCCAGAGCGTGGCGTTCCAGGTGCGTCCGGGGCAGTCGCCGCGGCCAACTCTCGCGGTCATGTTCGCTAACGGTGTTTTGGCGCGGACGCGCTCAGTCGGGCCACCGCAGTGGGTGGCGACCGAACTGAAACATGTACAGATCCGTCCTACGGGCACAGCTCAATTCGCTGAACCCCGACGGAAACTGGAGCGGGCGAAGGGATTCGAACCCTCGACCCCAACCTTGGCAAGGTTGTGCTCTACCCCTGAGCTACGCCCGCTCTGGCGCTGCCGCCGCTCGCAAGGAGCGTGGCAAGGCGGCGGCCAATAGCGTGGAGTGCGGGCGGGGGCAAGCCTTTCCGCGCAGGAATATCTGGCTCGGCCAGAGCCGGGTAGGCGGTGTCGGCGCGGACCGTCCAAGATGCTGCGATCCTGCGACGCAAGGTGGCGGCGGCAGGACACCGGCGGGGTCGGGAACGCGCGCCGTGGCGGCGCTCGCATCGATGACACGGCGGTTACCGGACGCACGCTCAAGCGGAGAGTTCGTCCATGCCCGGTAAGCCGCGGGTCAGCCCCCGGCCGCCCGGCGAAACACGCGCCAGGAACAGCGCGTTTCCGGCTGGGGTGCCAAACCAACGCGCCCCATCGCAGCGGACATCGGCCAGTCCGCTTCACGCATATTTTACCACGACGCGGGCATCAGGGAGCGAACCAGCCGGAAGATCAGTCCATGTACGCCGCCACGCGCGCGCTATTCACCCAAGCCCGCTTGCGTCCGCTGGCGCTGTCGGTGGTCGTGCCGACCTATAACGAGCGCGCCAACGTGGAGCCCCTGCTCGAGCGGCTGGATGCCGCGCTGTTGGGCATCGAGTGGGAAGCGATCTTCGTCGATGACGGGTCGAGCGACGGCACCGCCGAACTGGTCGCCAGCCTGGCGATCGAGCAGCGCCATATCCGCCTGATCCGCCGCGTCGGCCGGCGCGGCCTGTCCTCGGCGGTGGTCGAGGGGATGCTGGCGAGCGTCGCGCCGGTGCTTGGCGTGATCGATGCCGATCTCCAGCATGACGAGGCGATCCTGCCGGCGCTGTACCGCGCGGTGGCCGACGAGGGCTGCGATCTGGCGATCGGCACGCGCTATGCCGCGGGCGGATCGACGGGCGACTGGGCGGCGGCGCGCGCGCGGCTGAGCGGAACGGCGACGCGGCTGACCACCCGGCTGCTGCGCACCGACGTCAGCGATCCGATGAGCGGCTTCTTCGTGATCCGGCGCGAGGCGCTGATGGCCTCCGTCCCGCACCTCTCGACGATGGGCTACAAGATCCTGCTCGACATCATCGCCTCCGCCCCAGCCCCGCTGACGGTCCGCGAACTGCCCTACACCTTCCGCGCACGCACCGCGGGGGAGAGCAAGCTGGACGCCGCGATCCTGCTCGAATCGGCGTTGTTGCTGTTCGACAAGCTTTTCGGCCGGTGGATCCCGCTGCGCTTCGCGATGTTCGTCGGGGTCGGTGCGCTGGGCGTCGGCGTCCACCTGATCGCGCTCGGGCTGCTGGTCGGCGGGGCGGGGCTGCGCTTCACCACGGCGCAGGCCGGCGCGTCGATCGTCGCGATGACGGGCAACTTCATTCTCAACAACCGCTTCACCTATCGCGACCGGCGCCTCTCCGGGCTCGGCTTCGTGCGGGGGCTGATCAGTTTCTACCTCGTCTGCGGGCTCGGCATGATCGCCAATGTCGGGATCGGGGCGATGATCTATGGCAGCGATCATCGCTGGTGGGTCGCCGGGCTGATCGGGGCGGCGATCGGATCGGTGTGGAACTACGCCTTGTCGTCGGCGCTCACCTGGAAGCGCGCTTGACCGCAGCGGCGCTGGCCGCCCCGGCGGCGCGCCGCTGGCGGGCGGGCGCGCCGACGATCACGCT
>JAQGKS010000211.1 GCA_028289965.1 Sphingomonas bacterium | reverse complement strand
ATTCAAAGACGAACGAGGCGATCGTGCCCGAGGGTACGCTGCTCGACGAAGCCGGGATCGTGCAGATCGAGGCGATCGGCATCCAGTCGGTCAAGATCCGCTCGCCGCTGGTGTGCGAGTCCAAGGGTGGCGTTTGCGCGGCCTGCTACGGACGCGATCTCGCCCGCGGTACGCCGGTCAACATCGGCGAGGCGGTCGGCGTCATCGCCGCCCAGTCGATCGGCGAGCCGGGCACCCAGCTCACCATGCGGACCTTCCACATCGGCGGCGCGGCCCAGCTCAACGAGCAGTCGCACCTCGAGGCGGTGGCCGACGGCAAGCTGGAATATCGCGATCTGCGGATCATCGTCGATACCCGCGGGCGGCGCGTGTCGCTCTCGCGTAACGGGGAGATCGCGATCGTCGACATGGACGGCCGCGAGCGGGCGACCCACCGTATCCCGTACGGCGCCTACCTGCTGTTCGACGACGGCCACATCCTGTCGAAGGGCGATCGGATGGCCGAGTGGGATCCGTTCACCATGCCGGTGATCACCGAGACCGGCGGTACGGTGAAGTATCAGGATCTGATCGAGAACCAGACGCTCAGCGAGCAGACCGACGAAGCGACGGGCATCGCCCAGAAGGTGGTCACCGAATATCGGGCGACCAGCCGCAAGGAGGATCTGCGCCCCCGCCTCACCCTGCTCGACGAGAATTCGGGCGAAGCGGCGCGCTACATGCTGACCACGGGCGCGACGCTCTCGGTCGAGGACGGCCAGAAGGTTTCCGCCGGCGAGGTTCTCGCCCGCGTCAGCCGCGAGGCCGCCAAGACCCGCGACATCACCGGCGGTCTGCCGCGGGTGGCGGAGCTGTTCGAGGCGCGCAAGCCCAAGGAGAATGCGATCATCGCCAAGGTCTCCGGCCGGGTCGAGTTCGGCAAGGACTATAAGGCGAAGCGCAAGATCTCGATCCGTCCCGACGATGGCGGCGATCTGATCGAGTATCTGGTGCCGAAGTCGAAGGTGATCGACGTTCAGGAAGGCGATTACGTCAAGCGCGGCGACAATCTGATCGGCGGCTCGCCCGATCCGCACGATATTCTCGAGGTGCTCGGGATCGAGCCGCTCGCCGAATATCTCGTGTCGGAAATCCAGGAAGTCTATCGACTGCAGGGCGTGAAGATCAACGACAAGCACATCGAGACGATCGTTCGTCAGATGCTGCAGAAGGTCGAGATCACGTTCGCCGGCGACTCCACCTTCCTTCCGGGCGAACAGCTCGACCGTGAGGAAATGGACGAAGCCAACGTCAAGCTCGTCGCCGAAGGGCTCGAGCCGGCGCAGGGCAAGCCAATCCTCCTGGGCATCACCAAGGCCTCGCTGCAGACCCGCAGCTTCATCTCGGCCGCGTCCTTCCAGGAAACGACCCGGGTGCTGACCGAAGCTTCGGTGCAGGGCAAGATCGACACGCTGAACGGGCTCAAGGAGAATGTTATCGTCGGCCGCCTGATCCCGGCGGGCACCGGCGCGGGCATGAACCGCCTGCGGGTCACCGCCACCAGCCGCGATGCCGCACTGCGCGTGCAGCAGAAGTCGCTGGCGGCCTCGCTGGTCGCACCGCGATCCGCCGCGGAGGAGCATGCCGCCGAGCTGCGCCGGCCGGTGGAGGACAATCTCGGCAGCGATCCGCTGGGTGAAGTCGTCGCGGAGGCCCACGGCACCGATGCGGATGCCGGCGAGTATCTCAACGACTGATCGACCGCCTCCCGCGATGATCGACCGGAATGCACCGTCGCCCCCACCGGGGCGGCGGTGTTTCCATGTTCAGGACTGTCGATGCGTGGCGGGGCCGAGGGGCGGCCGCTAGCCGTCCCATGACGAATGCGGCGTCCGCCTAGGGGTTGAAGGCACGGCCCGGACGTCAGGGACCGGGTGGGTCAGCCGGCGCCCAGTTCGGCGCCGCGCTTGAGCACCCGGCCGCCATCTTCCTGCTCGATCAGATAAGCGGGATTGTCCGCGGTACCGTTCCGGACGATCCGGCTGCCCTTGATCGTGCGCTGGACGCGCCGGTCGAACCGCTCGACGATCCTGCCCTCGGCGCGGCCGCTGCCCCAGGTCCAGTGGACCTTCTGCCCGGTGCGGTAGCTGTTCGGCATGGAACCTCCTGGGCCATCAACCGGGCAGCACGCCTGCCGTTCCCAAGCGCCGGTTGGCGTTTGGGGCGGGAGCCTCTATCGGTCCGCCGGATGGATGTCACCGATCTCCGCGTTGCGCTCTTCACGGGCAATTATAATTATGTCCGCGACGGCGCCAACCAGGCCCTCAACCGCCTCGTCGGCTATTTGCTGGCGCAGGGTGCCTCCGCCCGCATCTATTCGCCGCGCACCGATACGCCCGCCTTCCCTTCGGTCGGCAAGGTCGTGGGCGTGCCGGCGCTGCCGCTGCCCGGCCGTGCCGAATATCGCGCGCCCTTGTTGATCCCCCCGCGGGTGAAGCGCGACATCCGCGAATTCGCCCCGACGATCTTCCATGTCGCCAGCCCCGAAATCCTCGGCCACCGCGCGGTGACGCTGGCGCGGCGGATGAACCTGCCGGTGGTCGCCTCGGTCCACACCCGGTTCGAGACCTATCCGCGTTATTACGGCCTGACCTTCCTCGAGCCGGTGATCGAGGCCGGCCTGCGCCGCTTCTACCGGCGCTGCGACGCGATCTTCGCGCCGTCCGAATCGATGGCGCAGGTGCTGCGCGAGCAGCGGATGAGCTATGATATCGGCATCTGGTCCCGCGGGGTCGACCGCACCGTGTTCGCGCCCGAGCGACGCGATCTCGAATGGCGACGCGGGCTCGGCATCGGCGACGACGAGGTGGCGATCGGCTTCGTCGGCCGGCTGGTGATGGAAAAGGGCCTCGACGTCTTCGCCGACGCGATCGACGAGCTGGCGCGCCGCGGCGTGCGCCACCGCGTGCTGGTGATCGGCGAGGGCCCGGCGCGCGGCTGGTTCGAGCGGCGTCTGCCCGATGCGGTATTCGCCGGGTTCCAGCGCGGCGGGGATCTCGGCCGTGCCGTCGCCTCGGCCGACATGCTGTTCAATCCGTCTGTGACCGAGACGTTCGGCAACGTCACGCTGGAGGCGATGTCGGTCGGCCTGCCGGTCGTCGCGGCGCGGGCGACGGGAAGCCAGAGCCTGGTCAGCGAGGGCGTAACCGGGCGGCTGGTGCGCCCGGGCGCGATCGGCGCCTTTGCCGACGCGTTGCAGCGTTATTGCCAGGATGCCGAGGCCCGTGCCGCCGCCGGCGATGCCGGCCGCACCGCGAGCGCGCGCTACGGCTGGGATCAGGTCAACCAGGTGCTGGTCGACGGCTATATGCGGATCGCCCGCCAGCGCGCCCATGGCGGCGTCGGCGCGCCGCGCATGGGGCCAAGGCGCTAGGCCGCGTCCAAGGCGCTAGGCCGCGTCCTTCCAGTCATAGGTCAGCGGCGCCTCGCGAAAGGCGAAGCGATCGATGTGATTGGCGACGACGCCCTTCATGCGCTGCAACGTCTCGTCGTCGTCGGCATCGACCTGAACCTCGAGCGTCTCGGCATGCGCCGTCATCGTCGCCTTGGAGGCCGGGAAAGTCACCGTCCCGGCCTCGGGCGTGAAGCTCACCTCCAGCTTGTGGCTCCAATGCTTGCACACCTGCTGGAGATATTTGCTGCCGCTCTCGGTCGGCACCATCGCCGTACTGCTCGCCATCTGCCTCGCTCCTGATGTTTCTGTTTTGCCCGCTATATCCTGGAATGCGGCAAGCCCGTGCAGCGTTTCAGATCGTGGGTCGCCGCAAGTCAAGCGCTGGCGATGGTCAAGACCTCGCCCCGCCACCGGCGCGAGGGTGCGTGCCGCTTCCCGGATGCAGTTTTCCGCCCGCGCGCCTATATCTGGCGGCGAGATGACCGATCTGTTCGCCAAAGCCGACGATGGCTCCGCCACCATGCCTGAGGCCGCCGGCCCGCTCGCCGATCGGCTGCGGCCGCAGCGGCTGGAGGATGTCGTCGGCCAGGAACATCTGACCGGCCCGGAAGGGGCGATCGGCCGCATGGTGGCGGCCGGGCGGCTCTCCTCGATGATCTTGTGGGGGCCGCCCGGCACCGGCAAGACGACGATTGCACGGCTCCTTGCCGCTTCCGTCGGGCTGCGCTTCGCGGCGGTGTCGGCGGTCTTCTCGGGCGTGGCGGACCTCAAGAAGATGTTCTCGGCCGCACGCGACCATGCCCGGCTGGGCACGCGCACCCTGTTGTTCGTCGACGAGATCCATCGCTTCAACCGGGCCCAGCAGGATGGCTTCCTGCCCTATGTCGAGGACGGCACCGTGATCCTGGTCGGCGCGACGACCGAGAATCCGTCGTTCGAACTCAACGCTGCGCTGTTGAGCCGCGCCCAGGTGCTGATCCTCCACCGGCTCGGCGCGGCGGCGCTCGAGCAGTTGCTCGCGCGCGCCGAGACGGTCGAGGGTCGCCCGCTTCCGCTCGATGCCGATGCGCGCGCGGCGCTGGTCGCCAGCGCCGATGGCGATGGCCGCTTCCTGCTCAATCAGGTCGAGACCTTGTTCGCGATCGATCTGCCCGCGCCGCTCGATCCCGCCGGGCTGTCGGCGCTGCTCCACCGCCGCCTCGCGGTCTACGACAAGGATCGCGAGGGCCATTATAATCTGATCTCGGCGCTGCATAAGGCGCTGCGCGGGTCGGAGCCGCAGGCGGCGCTATATTATATGGCGCGGATGCTGGTGGCCGGCGAACAGCCGCTCTACGTGCTGCGCCGGCTGGTGCGGTTCGCATCGGAGGATGTCGGCCTCGCCGATCCGCAGGCGCTGGTGCAGTGCCTCGCGGCGAAGGACGCGTTCGACTTCCTCGGCTCGCCGGAGGGCGAACTGGCGATCGTCCAGGCGTGCCTCTACCTCGCCACCGCCCCCAAATCGAACGCCGCCTATGCCGCGCAGAAGGCGGCGTGGCGGGCGGCGCGGGAAACCGGATCGCTGACGCCGCCGGCGAAGATCCTCAACGCCCCGACCAAGCTGATGAAGGACATCGGCTACGGCAAGGATTATGCCTACGATCATCAGGCGCCGGACGCCTTTTCGGGCGACGATTACTGGCCAGAGGAAATGTCGCCGCAGACCTTCTACACCCCCTCCCCGCGCGGGTTCGAGGCCAAGATCGCCGAACGTCTCGCTTATTGGGACAAGCTGCGCGCGGAACGGCGCGGCTGATCCGGCGGAAGCTGTGCTTCGGGCAGCGACACAAACCTGACGTGGATCAATGTGCATCCGGCCCGCCCGATGGTACGCCATCGGGCGGGCCCACGCCGGGCGCCCCAAAAGGGTGGAGAGACGATGACCGATACCGGGCCGCAGCAGCCCGCCCCCGGCGGCACCGCCTTGCTGATCATCGACATGATCAACGACATGGATTTCAGCGAGGGCGGCGAGATGCTGGCCCATGCGACGGCGGCGACCGACGCGATCGAGCGATTGCGCGATCAGGCCGCCCGGCGCGGGGTGCCGATCGTCTACGTCAACGACAATTACGGCCAGTGGCACTCCGAACGCTCGCGCATCATCGAATATTGCACCCGCCCGGGAAGCCGCGGCCGCGATCTGATCCGCCGCATCGCGCCCGCCGAGGACGATTACTTCGTCATCAAGCCGCAATTCTCCGGTTTCTATTCGACCAACCTGCCGGTGCTGCTGCCCAAGCTCGGCGTCAGCCGGCTGATCCTCACCGGGCTCGCCGCCGACATGTGCGTGCTGTTCACCGCCGCCGACGCGCACATGCGCGATTATGAATTGTGGGTGCCCGCGGACGCCGTCGCCAGCACCGAACAGCAGCGGGCCGATTGGGCGCTCGACATCATGGCCAAGGCGATGGGTGCGGAAATTCGGCGGACGACGGAGCTTTCGGTCGACGATTGGGTTTCCGCTGCCGGCGGTGCCGACGCCTGACATCCGCGAGGAGGAAAGACGCTATGGCTTTCGACGATCCGGAAACCCCATTGATCGCGGCCACCACCATCCCGCAGGTCCGCCTGGCGGGATCGGTCGACGACGCGATGCTTGCCAATTTCCACGGTCAGCTGGCGGCGCTCGAGCCCGGCACCGATCCGATCGTGGTCGAGCTGCAGACGCTGGGCGGCGATGCCGAGATCGGCCGCCGGCTGGCGCTGGAAGTCGGGCTGGCCGAAGGGCGGCTGCGCCCGCGCCGGCTGCTGTTCCTCGGCAAGACCACGGTGTTTTCCGCCGGCGTGACGATGATGGCCGGCTTCCCCCGCGAAGATCGCTTCCTCGCACCCGATGCGGTGCTGCTGATCCACTGCCGCCAGCTCCAGAAAACCCTGACGATCGAGGCGCCGCTGCGCGCGGCCAAGTTGCAGGCGCAACAGATCCTGTCCGAGATCGAGAACGGCCTGCGCGTCGAGACCGAAGGGTTCGAGGCGCTGATCGCGGGCAGCGACGTGACGATCGACGAGCTGATCGAGAAGGCGGCGCACAATTGGTATGTTCCGGCGCACGAGGCGCTGGAACGCGGGCTGATCGCCGGGGTCGTCTGAGCCGATCAGATCCGGCGGATCGCCAGCGCAAGATCGGTGCCAAGCTGCCGCCGGATGCGCAGCGGCTGTCCGTCGGCGACGATCGCCTGTTCCTCGCCGGCGATCGTGCCGGCGGCGGTATCGAACGCGGTGATGCGGTAGCGCCCCTGCCCTAGCCCGGGCACCGTCACGTCGGCGGAGAGCGACGGCGCATCGCGCCGCACCGTGCCGTCGCGCGCCAGGCAGTCGGTCCGCAGCAGCCACACAATCGCCTGGGCATCATCGCCGCAGGCGAAGCGCGCGATCGTGGCGGGCGTCACCTCCACCTCGGCATTCAGATTGTGGCGCCGAAAGCGCGTCCAGTCGATCAGCGGCAGGAATGCGGACAGGCCATGCTGCGCCTGGCGCATGCCCGGCGTCAGGATATGCGGGTGGCGGTTGGGCCAGCGCATGCCGCCGCCCGCGCCGCCGCTCGCGAGATGCGCCCATTGGATGTGCCGGAAATATTCGTCGTCGAACGCGGCCGGCAGCGTCTTGTGCTTGTCCTTGAAGCGGTAGATCGGGCCATGCTCCGAATCGAACACCGGCCGCAGATCACGCGCCTCGCGCACCGCTTCGCGGATCAGCCGCCCGACCGAGACCGCCGCCGCGACAGTGTCGCGCGGATCGTCGATCGTGCCATGTTCGTAGAGGTGGGTGTTGGCGAAATCGAGCCCCGGGTGGCGGAAGATCGGCTCGGTCAGTTCGGGATGCTTGAGCAGTTCGGGCCCGAAGATCGACACCGTCTGGAGGTGCGCGCGGCCGTGGCGCTGCCGCTCGAATTCGCGCAGCCAGCGGCCGACGTCGTCGATGAACGGCATGAACGCACCCGGATCGTCCTGGGCGTGCGCCGGGTGCATCTCGTTCCACAGATCCCACGCGAACAAGGCCGGGCTGCCGCCCCAGCGATCGCTGGCAAAGGCCAGGCGCGCCTTGATCGCGGCGCGCGTGTCGGCGCAGCTCAGCCACCGCCGCCGGCTGGCGCAGGGGCCGCCATTGGCGCGGTTATAGGGGTGCTGCTTCCAGCGCATCCACATGAAGAAGGTGTCGAACGGCGTCAGCAGGATGTGCAGGCCGACCTTCTCGCACAGCGCGAACATGTCGTCCCACAGCCGCACCATGTTCGGCGGAAAGCGGCCGACCGGCTTTTCGATGTAGCGATGCTCGCCATGGGCATATTCCAGCATCAATCGCAGGCAGGTGACGCCGTGCGCCTTGATCCAGCGCAGGTGCCGTTCCACCGCCGCCAGGTCGCGCGCGCGGAACAAGCCGGCGAGTTCGGGCCAGGAGATCGCATCGTTCTGGCCGATCGGGGTCCACGGCGCGCCATCCGCGGTGACGAAATAGGGCAGGCCGGGACGGGTCTCGATCCACGGCAGCGCCGCCGCCTGGGGCTCTTCCGGGTCCACCGCGCTCGCTGCGAAATCGACCATCTTCATCGGCTTGGCCGGCGCTCCATCAGGGTTCCGCGTCCACCTACCTGGAAACGTGGAGAAATAAAGCGGTCCCGCGCGTCTTGCCCCGGTACGGACGGCAAAAGGGCGGATCGACGATGGCGCAGGGCACGGATCGAGCGCGGAACCCGGGCGGGGGCATGAACGAGGCGCTCCGCCGCAA
>JAQGKS010000206.1 GCA_028289965.1 Sphingomonas bacterium | reverse complement strand
TCCGGCGACCAGCGCGTGGATCTCGCCCAGCTGCGCGGCCGCGGTGATCGTCGACAGCGTCGCGTCCTTCAGGCTGCCGCCCTCATGCTCGACAAGCACCAGCACGCTCATGCCACCACTCCCATGTCCTTGAGCTTGTCGATCAGCGCGTCGACGTCGGCCACCTTGATCCCCGCCTGGCGCTTGGCCGGCTCCGCCACCTTGAGCGTGGCGAGGCGCGGCGCGACGTCGACGCCGTAATCCGCCGGCGTCTTCTGGGCGAGCGGCTTGGACTTGGCCTTCATGATATTGGGCAGCGAGGCATAACGCGGCTCGTTCAGCCGCAGGTCGGTGGTGACGATCGCCGGCAGCTTGAGCGCCACCGTCTCCAGCCCGCCATCGACCTCGCGGGTGACGTTGACCGTCTCGCCCGCCACCTCGACCTTGGACGCGAACGTGCCCTGCGCCCAGCCGAGCAAGGCGGCCAGCATCTGCCCGGTCTGGTTGGCATCGTCGTCGATCGCCTGCTTGCCGAGGATCACCATGCCGGGATTTTCCTCCGCGACGATGCCCTTGAGCAGCTTGGCGACGGCGAGCGGCTCGACCTCGGCGTCGGTGGTCACCAGGATCGCCCGGTCGGCGCCCATCGCGAGCGCGGTGCGCAGCGTCTCCTGCGCCTTGGCCGGGCCGATCGAGACCACCACGATCTCGGTCGCGACGCCTTTTTCCTTCAACCGGATCGCCTCTTCGACGGCGATCTCGTCGAACGGATTCATGCTCATCTTGACGTTGGCGAGGTCGACGCCGGACCCGTCCATCTTGATGCGCGGCTTGACGTTGTAATCGATCACCCGCTTCACGGGAACGAGCAGCTTCATCGCTTCACACTCCAGGGCATCGCCCCCGCGTGGGGGCCTCTCCGGCGTCGAGAGATGCCGGCGTCGCTGCCGGCATGATCGTTAGTGGTTCACGCCGCCTGCTTCACCTGCGCGACGATCTTCTTCGCCGCATCACCCAGATCGTTGGCCGACACGATCGGCAGCCCCGAACCGGCGAGGATGGCCTTGCCCTCCTCGACGTTGGTGCCCTCCAGCCGGACGACCAGCGGCACCGACAGGTTCACTTCCTTCGCCGCGGCGATGATGCCCTCGGCGATGATGTCGCACTTCATGATCCCGCCGAAGATGTTGACGAGGATGCCCTTCACCGCCGGATCGTCGAGGATGATCTTGAACGCCGCCGTCACCTTCTCCTTCGATGCGCCGCCGCCGACGTCGAGGAAGTTGGCCGGGAACGCGCCGTTGAGCTTGATGATGTCCATCGTCGCCATCGCCAGGCCGGCGCCGTTGACCATGCAGCCGATGTCGCCATCCAGCTTGATGTAGGCGAGGTCGTAGTTCGACGCCTCGACCTCGGCGGGATCCTCCTCGCTCAGGTCGCGCAGCTCGGCGAGATCCTTGTGGCGGAACATCGCGTTCGAATCGAAGCTGACCTTGGCGTCGAGCACCATCAGCTTGCCGCCGGCGATCGCCAGCGGGTTGATCTCGATCTGCTCGGCATCGGTGCCGAGGAACGCATCGTACAGCTTGGACGTGACGCTCGCGGCCTGCTTGGCGAGGTCGCCGGTCAGCGCGAGCGCCTTGGCGACGGCGCGGCCATGGTGCGGCTGGAAGCCGGTGGCGGTGTCGACGGTGATCGTGTGGATCTTCTCGGGGCTGTCATGGGCGACATCCTCGATGCTCATGCCGCCCTCGGTCGATGCGACGATCGCGACGCGGCCGGTGGCACGGTCGACCAGCAGGGCGAGGTAGAATTCCTTGTCGATGTCGACGCCGTCGGTCACGTACAGGCGGTTGACCTGCTTGCCCGCATCGCCGGTCTGGATCGTGACCAGCGTGTTGCCCAGCATGTCCTGCGCCGCGGCGCGCACTTCGTCGGTCGTCCGCGCCAGGCGCACGCCGCCCTTGGCGTCGGGGCCCAATTCCTTGAACTTGCCCTTGCCACGGCCGCCGGCGTGGATCTGCGCCTTGACGACATAAAGCGGGCCGGGGAGCTTACCGGCCGCGGCGACGGCTTCCTCGACGCTCATCGCGGCGATGCCGGCGGGCACCGGAACGCCGAACTTCGCCAGCAGCTCCTTGGCCTGATATTCGTGGATGTTCATGGGGCGCGCGCCTCGCTTCCTGTGGGATGCGCGGCGCTAAAGCATGATCCGGCGGCGATTGCCACCCCGCGGGCGCGGGCGCCGGCGCTCAGGCGGCGATCGCGCAGCCGAGCCCCGCGCTCGTCACTACCCCGATGATGTGCGGATCGCCGACGGCGGACAGCCGGTCGGCGAGTTCGTTGAGGCTCATCGCCCCGACATTCTTGCGCGGCAGCTTGGCGGCGCGGCCGAGCTGGTGGAGTTCGCCCACCGACAGGCGGTCGACCAGCCGGTCGGCCAGGCAGGACGCCATCCGGTTCGACATGCCGGCCGACATCAGCTCCGAATGGACCCGCGCGCGCGGCGACACCGATGCGCAGCCGGCCAGCGCCAGCGCGAGAATCAAAGCGGGGGCGATTCGGGTCATGTCGGGTCTCCTGCTGGCATAGGCTAGTGTCCCGCGCCGGGTGAGTGGCGGCTGAACGGCCCGCCGCCTATTAGGCTCCACGCCACTCCGCTGATAGCAGGCACGGGCTTCGCGAACCGCGCCGCGCGCCCTATATACGGGTCCATGTCGCTCGCCTTCGGCCTGTTCCTGTTCGTCGCCACCGTGCTCGGCATGGAGCTGTTCGCTTATGTCGCGCACCGCTGGATCATGCACGGCCCGGGCTGGTTCCTCCACGCCAGCCACCACCGCCCTCGCCCCGGCGCGTTCGAGGCGAACGACTGGTATGCGGTGATCTTCGCGGTGCCCTCGTTCGTGCTGCTGCTCGGCGGCGTCCAGCTCGGCTGGTGGCCGGGCTGGACGTGGATCGGCGCCGGCATCGCCGCTTATGGCGCGATCTATTTCGGCTTCCACGACGTCGTCGTCCACCGCCGCATCGGCCACCGCTATGTCCCTCGCTCGACCTATATGAAGCGCATCGTCCAGGCCCACCGCCTCCACCACGCGGTCGAGACCAAGGAAGGCACGGTCAGCTTCGGCTTCCTGTGGGCGCCGCGCCCGGAGGATCTCAAGGCCGAACTCAAGCGGCGCGGCCGGGCCGGGGTGCGCGCGCCGACCGACTGAGGGCGCGCGCGGGATCACACCCGCGGCCGTGTCCACAATCCTGCGCGGCTGGCGCTGCCCGACCACAGCGTCTGCCGCCGCGCCGCCTGCCACGCCGCCTTCGCCACCCAGCCGAGCTTGGCGGCTTTCGACACCACCACCCGACGATCCCACGAATGCGCGCCGCGCTTGGCGACCTCGCGCGCAATGTCGCCATAGATGCCCGCCGCCGCCAGCACCGCCCAGGCCGATCGGAACGACAGAGCCGGGGTGCCGTGCCGCGCCGATTCCTCATAGGCCGCCGCGCGCTGCGCCAGCCGCCGCCCGAGCATGCCGAGCCGCTCGCGATAGATCGGGCGCAGCGCCTCGCCCGGCGGCACGTCGATCTCGACCAGCCAGTCCATCGGCAAATAGCAGCGGCCGACGGCGTCGTCCTCGCTCAGGTCGCGCGCGATATTGGCCAGCTGGAAGGCCAGGCCGAGATCGCAGGCGCGGTCGAGCACTGCCGCGTCGCGCCGGTCGACCCCCATCACGATCGCCATCATAACGCCGACGACGCCGGCGACATGGTAGCAATAAAGGTAGAGATCGTCCTCGCTGCGCGGCCGGAAATCCGCCGCATCCATGGCAAAGCCGGCCACCAGCGCGCGCGGCAGGTCGTGCGGCATGTCCGTCTCGCGCACCACGATCCCCAGCGCGTCGAACGCCGGCTCGCCGGTCGCCTCGCCGGCCAGCGCCCGTTCGGTCAGCGCGCGGATCGTCGCCAGCCGCGCCGCGGGATCTTCCACCGTCACCCGGTTGAAGCCCATTTCCTGCCCGTCGGCGAGATCGTCGCAACGCCGGCACCAGGCATAAA
>JAQGKS010000200.1 GCA_028289965.1 Sphingomonas bacterium | reverse complement strand
GGTGCCACGAACACCCAATCGAGCTCCGGCTCCTCCTGAAGCTGATAATAAAGCGCGCGCGTGCCGAGGATCGCCCCGCGGTACGGATCGAATTCCGGATCCCAGTGCGAGGAATCGATGTACGGTTTACCCTCCGGGGTCATCAGGCTGGCGGCGCCGCCGACGCACAGCAGCCGCCTCACGCCCGACCGCTTTACCGCGGCGATCACCGCCTGGTGCCCCGCCACGCTCATCTCGTACACTGCGGGATCCGCGACATAATCCCGGCCCGGATGGTAGGCGTGGATCACCGCATCATGCCCGGCAAGCGCGGCCGCCAGCGCCTCGGCATCGTGGACGTCGGCTTGCGCGGGTGTCAGCCGATCGTGCACCGCCAGCTTGGCGGGATCGCGAACGACCGCGGTGATTTCGACATCGTCGTACCGCAGCGCCTCGTCGAGGATGAACGCGCCGACGAACCCGGTTGCGCCGATCAAGGCTGCTCTCATGATGATTTCCCTGAATCCCGGCGCGGGTTCTCGACCGGAGCGCCAGCGTCTGCGAAGTGATAGCCAACCAGCCTGCGTCCCAGCACCGGATCCGGTGAGCGCGCCGGCGCATCGGGCGGGATCTCGGCGCTGGCCGGCGCGCCGGCGAAGAACAGCGACTCTATGCCGGACACCTTGGCGTAGAAGGTCGGCGCCCAATACATATGCTCGATCTTCCACTCGCCCCCGGCCCGGACGAAGCTGTTCTCGTAGACGCCCTCGGCCCAGACCATCGCCGGTCCATCGCCGGGCGATCCCTGAATCAGCGCACGCGATCGCGCCTTCGCGGTCTGCCCCCCCGGATTGACCGTGATGATCATCTGCAACTGCAGGTGATTGTAGATTTCGTTGCGTACCAGCGTCGATCGGTTCTGGCCGATGACCTCTCGGAAGAAGCGTGCGACCTGCGCCTTGCCGACATATTTGCCGCGCGATCCGATCTCCACCGAGCATTCGTCCGCGAACAGGTCGATCAGCCGATCCCAGTCGCGATAGTCGTCAAAATAGCCGTACATATATTGCAGTCGGCGAATGTCGGCTTCATCCCGCAACCGCGCAACCTCCTCCCGCAGCGAAGCGAGTTCCTGCAGGATGCGGCTCGTGTCCGTCTGGTTCATGTCTACTCCAGCATCTGGGGCGGCGTGCGCAGCGCCCGGGGCAGCAACGCGACGCCCATCACGCAGATCAGCATCGGCACGCCCAGCACCGCCAATATCGGCGCAGCCGCCCAGTTCGCGTCGATCAATGCCGCGACGAGGAGCGGGCCGACCACGGCGCCGGTGCGGCCGATCGCGTTGAACCAGCCAACGCCGGTCGAGCAGAGTTCAGGCGGATAGTAAAAGGCGGCGGCGATCGACACGAGAGCGGTTTGCGCACCGAAGACCCCCAGCCCCGCAACGGCCAGCATCGTAAACCAGATCGGTACGTTCGGCGGCACCACGAGGAACGCACCGAACAGGATGGCGGCAACTAGATAGGCCATCAGCATGGGCAGGGTCGAATGGCCGCGATCGGCGATCCAGGCGATGCTCAAGCCGCCGACGATGCTGCCCAGCGCGAGGATGCCGGTGACGCGCTGGGCGTCTGCCCGCTCCCACCCCGCGGAACCGAGCAAAGTCGGCAACCACCCGATCAGCGAATAAGCGGTGAACAGGTTGAACCAGAGGATGATCCACAGCAGCGTCGTACGCCTGCCATGCACCGCTCCGAACAGAGCGCGAACGCTGGGGCGCCCGGCGAAGGAGGGCGGCGCGACGAATGGGGTGAGGTGGGCACGAGCGGGCGCGATCAGATCCATCTGCCGGCGGACCTCGGCCGGCTTTCGTCCCCCCAGGAGGAGCAGGCGGATCGACTCCGGATAGGCGGCCCAGAGCATCGCGGCCATTGCCAGCGGCATCGCGGCCCCCACCGCAAAGATGCCGCGCCACCCCCACCGCGATTCGAGCAGCGGCGCGACGAACCCGGCGGCGAACGACCCCAGCGCTACGCAGGCGATCGTCACCGTCACGATCAACGCCCGCCGCCGCAGCGGAACATATTCCGCGGTCATCGCGACCGCGACGGGAACCGCTCCACCGATCCCGAGACCGGTGAACAAGCGGGCGACGGCGAGCATCGCCGGGCTCGGCGCGAACATCGCGGCCAGCATCGTGGCCGCGATCAGGAGCATGGTGGCGATCAGGATCGGCCGGCGGCCATGGCGGTCGGCGAGCGATCCGAAGACGACTGCACCCAGGCCGATGCCGAGGAGGGTGAGCGAGAGCGCGGGCGCGAAGGCGGTCGGTGCGACGGCGAAGCTCTTGGCCATCCCGGGTATGGCGAGGCCGAGCGCCTGAATATCGTAGCCGTCGAGGAAGGTCGCCAGCGAGCCGAGCAGGACGACGCGGATCTGGAGGGCCGACATCGGACCCTCGTCGATCAGTCGCGCGACATCGATTTCATCCTCCTCGCGCACCTCAGGATGCTGCGCGCATCGGAACGGCTTCTTCGCGGGCGAGCTTGTCGACCAGCCGGTTGAACAGGGTCACGGCCCGGTCGGCGGTGGTGGGCATGATCCGCGGGTTCACGGTCGCATCGATCACGCGCTGCTGCGCCTCGATCATCACCTTGTCCTCGCCGAACGCCATACCGGCGATGCCCATCAGCGTATCGCGCAGCACCTCGTCGCCATGCTGACGGTGCGGCCCCCACGAGAAGAAATAGCGCGACGTCTTGCCGGTCATCGGCGTGACCGCCTGGCTGGTGAAGGTGACGCCGCTCTCCGCCTCTTCGAGGTTCGGCGCGGCGCCGCCGAGCGCCGCGGACGTGCCGACCGGATAGCATCCGCCCGTCATCAGCAGGATGCCCGGGATGAGGAAGTCATAGGTCGCATAACGCTCGATCGGCTTCCCCGCGCCCTGACCGGGAATGACGGACTCGCCTGCCACCCAGCGTTCGACGCGTACTCCCCGTTCGAGCGGCGTGATCTTCGGCCGCTCGCGCGCCCAGGATTCGGGGGAGCCGAAGCTGGCCGCGTGGACATAAGAGAGGTGGCTGAAATCGAGCAGATTGTCGTTGATCAGCCGCGCCTCCGCCGCATAGTCGAGGTTCCCGCGGCCGAGGATGAAGTCGGGATGATCCACGCCGACTGCGGGCGGGATCAGCCGCTCGTCCGCTTCGGCGGCGCCCATCCACACCCAGATCCAGCTGTGCCGCTCGACCACCGGGTAGCGCCGGACGCGGGCCTGTGCGGGGATCAAGTCCTGCCCCGGTATCTCGACGACAGCACCGCTGCGGTCGAACAGCAGGCCGTGATACATGCAGCGCAGCTTGTCGCCCTCGCACCGGCCGAGCGACAATGGCGCCAGACGATGGACGCAGCGATCCTCCAGCGCCGTCACGACGCCGTCCGCGCCGCGCCACAGGACGATCGGATCGCCCAGCACAACGATCGCGGTCGGCGTGTCGACGAGGAGATCGGGCGTCCATCCGGCAACATACCAGGCATTGCGTACGTAGCTCATCTCGTCCTCCTGTCGACGATCCTGCGAGGCTCACCCATCGAGGCGGTATCCCGGCATGCCGGTGATGCGCTGGCGCCGATCGCAACCCTGGCGACGGAATCGCGGGCATCCGCACCGCGTCGGCCTCCAGGCAAAACAACGTATCACGCGCCGGCCAGACCCGCGTGATCGGCCTTGCCATGATCGGTCCGTAGACACGGATCGTGCGCACACCCGGCCCTCGCCGGGCCTGCAGCGGAGCGGCCCGATCCGGATTGCTCACGGCAGCTGCCCGGCCGGCAAATCGGGCCGGCCAAGGATCATGTCCGATACCTTGTCGCCGAGCATCATGGCGGTCGAGTGCGGATTACCTGTGATCTGCGTCGGGAATATCGACGCATCGACCACGCGTAGCCCGGCGATGCCCCGCACCCGGCACTGGCCATCGACCACGGCATCGTCGTCGTTCCCCATCCGGCACGATCCCATCGGATGCGATGTCGTGCCCGCGACCGCGCGTAGATAGGCGTCGAGTTCGGCATCGTCGGCGGGTTCGATCGCGGGGCGAACGATGTCGCCCACGACGTCGGCCATCGCCGGCTGCCCGATAAGATCCCGCAACAGCCGATAGC